>JAUCQC010000105.1 GCA_030372965.1 bacterium | reverse complement strand
TCCTTATATAAACTAATTTTTTCTTGAATCTTTTTTAAAAAATCTTTAATTTATTAGACTCGGTGGATATTTTTCCGGAAGGAGTTTTCCCATGAAGTTCACGATCTCGCAAGAAACCCTTTTTCAGTGTCTCCAGAAGGTGTCCGGTGTTGTACCGGCCAAATCCGCCACACCGGTGCTCGAGAACGTGTTCTTCGAACTGGACGACGAGACCCTCCGTCTCACCGGAACCGACCTCGAGGTTTCGGTCACGACTCAGACCGCTCCCGACAAAATCGAGAAGACCGGCGCCGTCGCGCTTCCGGCCCGCGTGCTCCTCGAGATGATCCGTTCCATGCCCAACATCCCGATCCGCTTCGAAGTCGACAAGAACCATAAAGTGAAAATGACGACCGATCAGGGATATTACCAGATCTCGGGCATCTCCAAGGACAATTTTCCGGAAATTCCGAAAAGCGTTTCGGACAACTTTTTCGAAATGGACAACGGCAGGCTCCACCGGATGTTCAGCAAGACGCTGTTCGCGGTGTCTTCGGACGAGTTGCGGCCGGCCCTGATGGGCGTCTACGTTCAGATCACGGCCAACGAATTCAGGATGGTCGCCACGGACGGCCACCGTCTCTCCAAAATCGTCGACCGGAACTTCAAGTCGAAGCAGAAGCCCGTGAACCTGATCATCCCGCCGAAGGCGGCCCAGCTCGCGGTGAAGAACATCTCCGGAGAGGGAACCACCCGCATGATCGTTCAGGAGAAGATGCTCTGCTTCGTTTTCGGCGGCACGACCCTTTTCACCCGTCTGGTCGACGGGCAGTATCCTGATTACGAGCGGGTCATCCCTTCGGACAATAAAAAGCGGATGACCGTTGACCGGAATCTTCTGAGCTCGGCCGTGAAGCGCGTGTCTCTTTTTTCCAACGCCTTCACGCATCAGGTGCGTTTCTCCATCTCGAAGGACAGGCTCACCGTTCAATCCGAAGACCTCGATGTCGGAGGGGAGGCCAAGGAGGAACTGGAGGTTCAGTACGCCGATGACGCCATGGACATCGGCTACAACGCGAACTACGTCATGGACATCCTGAAACAGGTCGACACTGAATCGGCCACCTTTCACCTGAAAAGCCCCATGAACGCCGCCCTGGTCACTCCTTCCGAGCAGATGCCGGGCGAAGAGTTTGAAATGCTTCTCATGCCCATCAAATTGAGTTCATAGAGGCATGCTGCAGCTCGGAGAGATCCTCCGCAGGACCCTTCAAGATCTCGGCATTGAAAAACCCGTCCGTCAGTACGACGCCCTGTGGTTGTGGCCGAAGGCCGCGGGGGAAAGGATCGCGTCCGTCACGGAGGCGGTGCGGATGTCGAACGGCCGCCTGTTCGTGCGCGTGAAGAACGCCGCGTGGAGAAACGAGCTGGTTTTTCACAAGCGGGCCCTGATCCAGAACCTGAACGGGCTCGCGGGCAGTCCCGTGGTGAATGACATCGTCTGGATATGAGGAAACCGGAATGACCGAAACACCCGAAAAATATGACGCGAAAAAAATCGTCGTCCTGAAGGGACTGGAAGGCGTGCGCAAGCGCCCCGCCATGTACATCGGCGACACGTCCACGCGCGGACTCCACCACATCGTGTACGAAGTCGTGGACAACAGCGTGGATGAATGCCTGGCCGGGTACTGCACCCGCATCGACGTCACCATCAACAAGGACGGGAGCGTCACGGTTCTGGACAACGGCCGCGGCATCCCGGTGGACATGCACCCGGTTCAGAAACGCCCCGCGCTCGAGGTCGTCATGACCACCCTGCACGCGGGCGGCAAGTTCGACAAGAACACCTACAAGGTGTCCGGGGGACTGCACGGCGTCGGCGTCTCTGTGACGAACGCGCTGTCCAAATGGTGCCGGGTCCGCGTGTTCCGGGACGGATCCATCTACCAGCAGGAGTACAACGCCGGCGTTCCGCTGTACGACATGAAGATCGCGGGAAAGGTCAAGGACAAGGTCGGCACCGAAGTCTCCTTCATTCCGGATCCGGAAATCTTCAAGAAAACCGCGTTCGAATTCGACGTCCTCAGCCAGCGGCTGATGGAGCTCAGCTTTTTGAACAAGGGGCTGAAGATCGTTCTCCGCGAGGAAAAGACGGGCAAGGAAAAGGTCTTTCACGCCAAGGGCGGACTCCGCGAATTCGTCGCCTATCTGGATTCCAACCGCACCGCCATTCACCGCAAACCCGTGGTGATCGAAAACAAGCGGGAGGACGTGGAGATCGACGTCGCCTTCCAGTACAACGACAGCTACCAGGAAAACCTGTTCAGTTTCGTCAACAACATTCCCACCACCGAGGGCGGAACCCATCTCATCGGGTTCAAGGGCGCGCTCACGCGCACCCTGAACGCCTACGCCCAGAAGAACAACCTGATCAAGACCGAGGGCCTGGCGCTCACCGGCGACGACGTGCGGGAGGGACTCACGGCGGTGATCAGCGTCAAGGTTCCGGATCCCCAGTTCGAAGGCCAGACCAAGACCAAGCTGGGCAACAGCGAAGTGCGGGGCATCGTCGAATCCGTGGTCGGGGAGGCCCTGTCGGAGTTTCTCGAGCAGAATCCCTCGGAGGCGAAGAAAATCGTACAGAAGGGAATCGCCGCGGCCCAGTCGCGCGAGGCGGCCCGCAAGGCCCGCGAGCTCACCCGGCGGAAATCGGCGCTCGACAGCGACACCCTGCCCGGAAAGCTGGCGGACTGCTCGATCAAGGACCCCGAGCACTGCGAACTCTACCTGGTCGAGGGAGACTCGGCCGGCGGCTCCGCGAAGCAGGGCCGGGACCGCCAGTTTCAGGCGATTCTCCCGCTCCGCGGCAAGATTCTCAACGTCGAGAAGGCAAGTCTCGAGAAAATCCTGAACAACGAGGAAATCAAGACCATCGTCTGCGCCCTCGGAACGGGCATCGGCGGCGACGATTTCGACGTGACCCGGCTGCGGTACGGCAAGATCATCATCATGACCGATGCGGACGTCGACGGATCCCATATCCGCACGCTCCTGCTCACGTTTTTCTTCCGGTACATGCGCGAACTGATCGAGGGGGGACACGTCTACATCGCCCAGCCCCCGCTGTTCCGCGCCAAAAACGGCGATAAGGAGTATTACGCGTTCGACGAGGACGACCTCAAGGAGAAGATGGAGCGCCTGGGCAAGGAGGGCACCCACATCCAGCGGTACAAGGGGCTCGGCGAGATGAACGCGGAGCAGTTGTGGAAGACCACCATGGATCCGGAAAACCGCACGGTCCTTCAGGTCGCCGTGGACGACGCGGTCGAGGCGGATCAGATTTTCTCCGTTCTCATGGGCGAGAAGGTGGAGCCCCGCAGGGAATTCATCGAGAAAAACGCGCATTACGTCCGCAATCTGGACGTCTAAGCCGTCCGGACCGCATTCCGGCACAGAAGGAAAGACATGCAGAAAAACCGCGACCGCATCGTCCCCGTCTACATCGAGGAGGAGATGCGCAATTCGTACATCGATTACTCCATGTCCGTCATCGTGGCGCGGGCCCTGCCCGACGTCCGGGACGGACTGAAGCCCGTCCACCGGCGCATCCTCTACGGCATGACGGAACTGGGCCTCCACCCCAACCGTCCCTACCGGAAATCCGCCCGCATCGTCGGAGACGTGCTCGGCAAGTATCATCCGCACGGCGACACGGCCGTGTACGACGCCATGGTCCGGATGGTGCAGGATTTTTCGATGCGCTATCCCCTCGTCGACGGGCAGGGCAATTTCGGATCCGTCGACGGAGACTCCGCCGCGGCCATGCGCTACACTGAAGCCCGCCTCACCGCCGTCGCCGAGGAGATCCTGGCGGACATCGACAAGGAGACCGTCGATTTCGTCCCCAATTTCGACGAATCCCTTCAGGAACCCTCGGTCATGCCCTGCGCCATCCCCAATCTGCTGGTGAACGGCGCGTCGGGCATCGCGGTGGGCATGGCGACCAACATTCCGCCGCACAATCTGTCGGAGGTCGTGGACGCGCTCGCGGCCCTCATCCGCAGGCCCGACACGACGGTGGAGGCGCTGTCGCGCATCATTAAGGGCCCCGATTTCCCGACCGGCGGCATCATCACGGGCACCGAGGGCATACTCGAGGCGTACAAGACAGGCCGGGGCCGCCTGCTCGTGCGGGCGCGCGCGGCCGTGGAAAAAGGCAAGAACGGCCGGGAAGCGATCATCGTCAGCGAGATTCCCTATCAGGTCAACAAGGCGAACCTGATCGCGTCCATCGCCGACCTGGTCAAGGACAAGAAGATCGAGGGCATTTCGGACATCCGCGACGAATCCGACCGCGACGGCATGCGCATCGTGCTCGAGCTGAAGCGGGACGCGCAGGCCCAGGTCGTTCTGAACCAGCTCTACGTCCACACCCAGATGCAGACCACGTTCGGCGTGATTCTGCTCGCCCTGGTCGAAGGCCGTCCCCGCGTCCTCACGCTCAAGGAAATGCTCGAGAAATTCATCGCGCACCGCCACGAGATTATAATCCGGCGGACGAAATTCGAGCTGGACAAGGCCGAGAAACGGGCCCACATCCTGGAGGGCCTGAAGAAAGCCCTCGACCACATTGACGAGATCATCCAGCTCATCAAGAAATCGAAGACCCCGGACGACGCGCGCGAAGCCATGATGAAGCGGTTCCGCTTTTCGGAACTGCAGGCCAACGCGATTCTCGACATGCGGCTCCAGAGGCTCACCGGCCTCGAGCGCAGGAAGATCGAGGAGGAATACGCCGCGGTGCTCAAGGAAATCGAGCGCCTGAAGAGCATTCTCTCGAACAAGGCGAAGCAGATGGAGTTGATCCGGGAGGAACTGCTCGCGATCAAGGAGAAATACGGCGACGAACGCCGGACCGAGATCGTCGGCAAGGTGGACGATTTTTCGATCGAGGACATCATCGCCGAAGAGGACATGGTGATCACCATCTCCCATTCGGGATACATCAAGCGCTTCCCGGTTTCCGGGTACAAGCGGCAGGGCCGAGGCGGGAAAGGGGTCATCGGGGCCGACACGGGCGACGAGGACTCCGTCGAGCACCTGTTCATCGCCTCCACCCACCACTACATCCTCTTCTTCACGGACCAGGGCCGCTGTCTCTGGATCAAGGTGCATGAGATCCCGCAGGCGGGCAAAGGCTCGCGCGGCCGGGCGATCATCAACCTGCTCTCCGTGCAGTCCGGCGAGAAGATCTCGGCCGTTGTCCCGGTCAAGGATTTCGACGAAAAGAAGAACCTGTTCATGGCCACCCGGCGCGGGCAGGTGAAGAAGACCCCCCTGGCCGCCTTCAGCCGTCCCACGCGCAAGGGCATTCAGGCCATCGGGCTCGGCAAGGACGACCGGCTCATTGAAGTCAGGCTCACCGAGGGAGGCCAGGACGTCGTGTTGGGAACCCGGGACGGGCAGGCGATCCGGTTCCATGAATCCGAGGTGCGGGAGATGGGCCGCGCAGCGGCCGGCGTCCGCGGAATCACGCTCCAGGGAAAGGATGAAGTGATCGGCATGGTCGTGATCCGGCGCGAGGGGACCCTGCTGACTGTCACGGAGAACGGATTCGGCAAGCGCTCGGACATTTCGGACTACCGGGTGACGTCCAGGGGCGGCAAGGGCATCATCACCCTGAAGGTCAATGAAAAAGTCGGCCGGATGATCGCGCTCATGGACGTGCTGGACACGGACGACCTGCTCCTGATATCGGCCAAAGGCCAGATTCTGCGCCAGCAGGTGCAGGACATCAGTGTCACCGGCAGGAACACGCAGGGCGTGCGGCTCATCCGGCTGAAGGGCGGGGACCGCGTCGCGGATGTCGCGCGGGTCGTCCGAGAGGAGGAATAACCCGCTTGCCAGGAGGCTACAAGCCGGTCGAGCACACGGCGGATGTCGGGATCAAGGCCTGGGGCCAGAACCAGAAGGAGCTGCTCGAAGAGGCGGCCCTGGGCATGGTTTCCCAGACCTATAATCCCGATACCGTGGAGGAAAAGGAAGTCCGGGAATTGGAGCTGGAAGCGGAAACCATGGACGAGCTTCTGCTTCAGTGGCTGAGGGAAATCCTTTATTTTATGGAGAATGAAGCGCTATTATTCAAGCGATTTCAGATTGAAAAGGACAACTTTTCATTAAAAAATGAAAAGACTCTTCAGATACAGGCTTCCATGCATGGAGAGAAAAGAGACCCCACAAGGCACGATATTTGCAAAGAAATCAAAGCGGTAACTCGACACGGGCTGTACGCGAAGAAAAACGGCCCATGGTGGGAAGCGAACGTCCTTTTTGACGTTTAGAAAGGTGCCGGTTATGTGGGAAAATGAAACCGTTGTCCTGGTCGTGAGCCTGAAGAAAAGGATCATGGGCGGATCCGACAAAGTCCGGTTCGGTCGAATTCAGGCGGACAATGCCATCCCTCCATTCATTAAAGTGATTTTCAGAAACCGGGTTGAGGAATACCTGATTTCTGAATCCCCGCTGAGCTTTAAATCCACGCCCCATTTCGACCTGAAACCCGAGGATATCGAGGGCCTGAGGGGGCAGATACTCGATGTTTTCCGCGAAACCGCCATATTCCACCAGGACGAAGTCGAAGAAATCCTTCGTCAGGCGCTGGTCCTGCGTCTCGACTACCTGGTCAAGCCGATCCGGACCATGGGCGACCTTTTGTACGAGAAAAAGGACAGAGTCGACATTTTTGACCTTGAGAAGCGGCTCGACCCCTTCTCCAAAGTGCTCCCGTACGCCGAAAATGTGATCAAGGAATGCCGCAGACTGGGCTACACGGAACTGGAGAAGGATGAGTATCCCGGACTCGCGGCGGACGTCGTTCAGAAAATGGCGGGCCAGGATCCGGTGAAACTGGTCCTGCACGATTTTTCGGTTCTGACCGATTTTGTGTCCGAAACAAAAGGAGAGGAAATCGGCCGCGTCGGCGGAGACGTTCTCCGGGAATTTCTCGACGACCGGTCCATGACGTCCTTCCGCAAGGCCGTTGAAGTCGAAGTCAAGCTGGGCAAGGAGGACTTTGACGCGGCCGATCTTGAAATGACCATCAAGCGCTACCTGGAACTGAAGGAGACTTTCGGCTCCGCTCCGGCCGGCGCGGCACCCGCAGCCCCCGCGGCTTCCGCGGTGGACCGGATTGAACGGCTTGAACCGGCTGAACCGGCCCGGCCCGCCGCGAGAAAACCGGCACCTGTGCCGGCCCCGGCGCCCGCGCCCGAACCGGTTGTGATCGAGGAGCCGGAAAAGCCCGATGAATCCTGGGACCTCGATTCGGTGCTCGGGGAGGAGACGCCCCTGCTGGCCGTGGAGCCGGAAAAAGAGGTGTCCGTGCCCGCGGAGAAACCGAAAGCCGTGAAGAAACCGATGCGGATCATCCGGCGGGAACAGGCGGAGGAGGATGAGCCGGAAACAGGGGACGCGGGTTCGCTCGAGTCCATAGACGCGGAACTGATCTCGGAGCGCCGCGGAGACAGCCCCAGGCGTCCGTCTTTCCGGTCGCTGATCGACGAGAAAACCGAGAAAGTCTTCGTGAAGAAACTGTTCAACGGCGACGGCGACGCGTACGGCAAGCTCATGCAGAAGCTCGAGGACGCGGAAAGCTGGCGCGTGGCCAAGATTCTCATCGACAACGAACTGTTCAAGCGCGACGTGGATCCCTTTTCGCGCGAAGCCATCAAACTGGTGGATCTGATCTACAGCCGCTATTATCCAGAGGAAAACGTGGGGGGAGCGAAAAGATGAACCGTTTCCGCTGGGCATTCTGGGCGTTTCTGCCGGCCCTGGTGATGCTGACGGACGGCCGCTTCACGCGGAGCGCGGAGCGCAAGGGAATCGTGGCATTCGCCGAAGGCGAGGTGAGAAAGCAGCCGCCCGCCTCGGAGATGTGGGAGAACGCGCCCGTCCAGTCCGCGGTGAATTCCGGGGAAAAGGTGCGCACCTATCAGATGTCGCGCGCCGAACTCGAGCTCATCCAGCTCGACATCATCCGTCTCGCGCCCAAGACGACGGTTCTGCTCGACCGTCTGTACGAGGAGACCAGGGAAAAGAAGCTGGCCACGTCCATCAAGGTGGAAAAAGGCGAGATCTGGGCGTCCGTGCACGAGGTCAACGCGGAAACGGAATTCGATATATCCGCGCCCGTGGCCGCCGCGGCCATCACCGGCACGGTTCTGCGCATGACCGTGCGGGACGATTCGACAACCCAGCTCAAGGTGTACAAGGGCGAGGTCAAGATCACCAACGCGCCTGAGAAGCCCAAGACCGAAGAGAAGCCCTCCGGAAAGCCCACGCAGATCGAGGGGCCGAAGCCCATCCAGGGGCCGCGTGAGGTCTCTTTGGACGAATGGGTGTACATCGTCAAGGGCATGCAGCAGATCACCATAGACCCGAAGGGCATCGTTCTATCCATGGGGCAGTTCTCAAGACAGGACATGGACGAGCAGACCGACTGGGTGAAGTGGAACGCGCAGCGCGAGAACATCCGCCAGCGCAGACTTCAGAATCTGATGCAGAAGAGCAGATAAACATCCATTCATACCGAAACTAAATCCAATCCCGCGAGCCCAAAACCCGCGGGATTTTTTTATGCCCGGATCCGGACGAAACCGGATGAAAAGTGTTTTGATTTTACATAAAAAAGTATAAATTTTATCAGGGTTTATCAATATGGACAGAACCGGAAACCGCGCCCGATGCGCCGAGACCCCGGGTTAAACCGGGACCTGGGACGGCGGATCGGTGGATCGCGATCCGGATGTCCGCCGCGCGAAGAGAACCTCCGTCCGGATCGGGAGACCATGAAAAATCCTCTCGCATACGGCCCCCTTCTGATTCTCCTGTGGTGCGCCACAGCGGCGCAATCCCGCCCCGGCCGCGAAAACGCCTCCGGACTGGCGCGTTCTCCGGACCTGACCGAGCCGTTTCGTTTTCGCCCCCTCTCCAAGAACCTCTCCTACAACACAGCTGAATGCATTTTCCAGGATCATCAGGGATTCCTGTGGATCGGGACGCCGCGGGGTTTGAACCGGTACGACGGCATCAACATCCGCATCTACGTCCACGACCCGGAAGACAGCGCCAGCCTGTCGAACGACCACATCCGCAAGATCGCGGAGGATGCCGAAGGCGACCTCTGGATCGCCACGGAGAACGGCCTGAACCGGTACGACCGGTCCATAGACCGCTTTGTCCGGTATACCGCGTCCGGCCGACCGAACAGCCTGGCCGGCGGCACGGTCAGCGACGTCCGGGCGGACCGGAAGGGCCGGATCTGGGTCGCGGCGGATGATCTTTACCTGTACAGGCCGGAGTCGGACGATTTCATCCGTTTTCTCCCGGACGTTCGACCGGAGCCGGGAGACCCGGCGAATTACCACAATTTCATCTACGAGGACAAGAAAGGACGCATCTGGTACGGACGGTGGCGGGAACTGTACCGTCTCGATCCGCCGTCCGGCCGGCTGGAGCGTGTTTTCAACGGCAACGCGGAACCGCTCGGCAACGAGTTCTGGAACTTCCAGGAGATGATCCAGGACGCCTCCGGAACATTCTGGGTGGCCACCAATCAGGCCGGTCTCCGGTGTTTCACGGACGGGCCCGGGCCGATCCGGATGCGGCGCCACACGGATGCCATCGGGGACAACGACTTTCTGAGCCGGTACCGGATTCTGGCGCTCCTCGAGGACAGACAGGGGCGGCTGTGGGTGAGCATGGAGGACAACGGGCTCGCGGTTTATGACCGTGAAAGGCGTCTCTCCCGCAGGTTCAAGAGCCGGCGCGACGAGGAATTCTCGCTCAGCGGCAATTCCGTCTGGTCCATATTCGAAGACCGCCAGGCAAGGCTCTGGTTCGGCACGTGGATGGCGGGCGTCAACTGCATCGATCCGAACGAGCTCAAGTTCAGCCGCGTCCACGGCCTTCCAGGAAGCGGTTTCAGCGGCGGCATCGTGACCGCGTTTCTGGAGGACGCCTCCGGCGATTTCTGGATCGCGACGGACGGGGGAGGGCTGAACCATTACAACCGGCTGAAACGGACGTTCCGTTCGTACCGGCACGACCCCCGGAATCCGGCCAGTCTCGGCAGCAATGCCGTGCTTTCACTCGCGATGGACGACGCGGGCCGGCTGTGGGCCGGCACATGGAACGGCGGCATCAGCATCCTGAACGCGGACGGGAAAGGATTCAGGCGGTTGAATTCCTCGAACAGCGGCCTGCAGAGCAATCACGTATTCGCGCTGGTCAATGCCGGCAGGGGCCGCATGGCGGTCGGGACATACGGGGGCGGGCTCACGCTGGTCGATTCGCGGACCGGAGCGATGACGACGTATCAGACGGATCCATCCGACCCCGGCAGTCTTCAGAGCAACATCGTGTTCTCCCTGTACAGGGACCGCAGGGGCGGCCTGTGGGTGGGGACTCTGTCCGACGGCCTGGCCCTGTTCCGGGAGGACGGAAAGGGGAAGGGACGCTTCACCCGGTTCACGCAGAACCCGGCGGACACGGCGGGCCTGAGCGACAACCGCATCCATTCGATGTACGAGGATAACCGGGGCCGGTTCTGGATCGGGACTTCGAACGGCCTGGGCCTGCTGGACCGCGGCACCGGACGTTTCCGGACGTTTCGCGTCCGGGACGGCCTGCCCAATGATTTCATCCTCGGCCTTCAGGGCGACGGCCGCGGCAACCTTTGGGTCAGCACACTGGCCGGAATGACTCGGTTCAATCCGGACTCGGCCGCGTTCCGGACCTTCGAGAGCCTGGGCGAGGCGCCCGGCGGCCAGTTCAACCTGAAGGCCGTACTCCGGACCCGCGACGGCGAACTGCTGTTCGGCGGGGCGGACGGATTCGTTCTGTTCCACCCGGACAGCATACGGCCCAATCCGCACCCCCCCCAGATCGCGCTCACGGACTTCAGGATTTTCAACAAATCCGTCCCGGTCGGGAGCGGGGGCCCACTCCGCGCGCAGATCGGCGAGACGGCGGAACTGACGCTTTCCCACCGGGCGTCCGTTTTCTCGTTCGAGTTCACGGCTTTGAATTTCACGCATCCGGAGCCTGTCTCTTATACACATCTCCGAGCCCACGAGACAGCGCTGTG
>JAUCQC010000104.1 GCA_030372965.1 bacterium | reverse complement strand
CATAATCAAGGCTGAAATGGACTGCGAAATAGTTTTTGATGTACGACACAACATCCGGGCATTTGTCGAGAAATGAGGCGAAAACAAGCTCAAAATGACTGTCGCCAATTATTTTATTGAAAACGCTCTTTTGCGGGAAAAGATGCGGCTGTTCCTTGACGATGAAGGGACGTATTTTCCTGAGCTTGATCACGTCCCTGATCTCCGAACTACCTTTGTCGACGACGGTCAATTCGTTGATTTTCTTTTTGAAGGTTTCGATGATTGTTTTACAGGCTTCCAGCTCGGACAGGTTTCTCAGAGTGTTGAGATCGTCTATTTCAACCTCTCTGTCGAACAGGTGGAAGGCGACGAATTCCTTGACTTTTCCGTACAGGATGTCATAGCCGCCGACGAGCCGCAAATCCTTCATAATCGTCTGACTGAAATATCCGATCACGCTTCGTCCATCCACCGTCGCCTCGACCGAATCAAGCGTGGTGACATGGTTGATTTCGCCTGTCGTGATGTCCTTGAAAATAATTTCCCGTTTTTCCTGTTCGCTGAAGTTCCGGCAGGATATTTTCGCATGACCGAACCGGGAAGGATCCAATTCCTCGAGATTCCTGTAATCCCTGACAATGCGGGGAGTCATCACCGGAATCTCGAAATCGAGCTTGTCCAGATCCTTTTTTCTATTTTCCTCGTCTATTTCGATCACGATGGGGGATATCGCGCCTGTATCTCCGCCCATCGGTTTTCTCACAAACTCCACGCCTTCATTCTGAATGGATTCCACAAAATCCATGAACGCATTCGTCCCGATAACACTGACATATTCCTCAGCGTCCGAACCTGGATACATCCTGCGGAGTCCCCGGCCCAGCGTCTGTTCCGGAAGTATGTTGCTCTGGGCTGCGTAGGCTCTCAGCCCAACGATGGTGGTGACGTTCCGGACGTCCCATCCTTCCTTCAGCATCAGAACCGAGATGATCGCTTTGTACGGGCTGTCCCAGACGTCTATCTGATTCGACGCCTTTCGGAGCTTTTCCAGCTCTTCCTTGTCTTTCTTGGTGTCCGCTTCGGATATTTCGCCGTTGTTCTTGGTATGAATGACCAGAATCGAATCCTTTAAATCCGGGAAATGTTTGTCCAGATATTCGGCGACATCATCGCAGTTCTTCGTGTCGTCCGTCATGATGAAGAGAACGGCCTTCTTGCCGAGCTTTTGATGCTCCTTGCTGGATTTCCGCCATTCCTCCACCCCGAGAGCGATGTAATCCGCGTATTTATCCGTGTACTTGGAACTCTTCCGTTCGATGAGCTTGGCTCTGCTCGCGGAATCGGGAAGCACCGGATGCTTCACGACGTTCTGGACGATTGCTTCGACCAGCGGATAGTCGCAAACGGTCTGTACGAATATAGCGCCATTGTTGTGTTTCGGGGTTGCCGTAAAATCCACCTGAAGCGCCAGAAAACGGTCCTTCTGCTTGAGCCGGTTGTGTATGTCCTCGATGGATTTGAACCAGGCTAGCCGGTTGTCGTGTATGTGGTGCGCCTCGTCGTTGATCACCACCAGTTCATCGATTTCACGCACAATGACGCCCAGATCGACCTTGGATTCGTTCGTACGGCCGGTCGGCCTTTTACCGAGATAATAATCCTCCAGGTTTTCATCGTCCGCGGTCGGCTCTGCTTCATTCCCGGCATACACCCGGTGGATGTTGGACAGGAACAGGTTGCCGGTCTTCCGGACGATGGAGATGTCGTCCTGAATGTGCAGAGTCATCTGAAAATCGTCCTGCCAGTCCCTTCCCTCGTACCCGTTCTCTGGGAGCACCGGATCGGAATGGAATATACGCAGCCCGTCGAAATCGGCCCGCAAACGGTCCAGGACGATGATGTTGGGGGCGATCAGCAGGAAGTTGGTGGAAAGATCCGAATCCGGTTCGTACCGTTTATGGAAATAGCACCAGGCAATGACCAGGCTCATGACCTTGGTCTTGCCGCTCCCTGTGGCCATTTTGACCACAAACCGTAACCAGTCCTCATCGAACATTCCGGACGAGACGATTCCCGAGGAATCGTAACGGATCAGATCGTATTTATTTTTTATTTTTGCGATTTCATAGAGATAAACGACGGTTTCGACGGATTCACGCTGGGAGAAATAATACCTGAATTCGACGTCATTACCGTCCCTGGCCGTAACCATATGGGACTTCTGGAACCACCATCTTAGAAGCGCACGGCTTGTTTCGGACGCTCCCGGGTATCCTTCCGCCCTCCAGGAATGCACGTCCTTGCGGATTTTATGGACGAAGGGAGGAATGAGCTTGTCATAGCTCGTCTCCCGAAGCGCCTCATCCGCGGGAAACCACCGGTAATCCGGATCAAGAACGGCATATGGGGATTTCGGGAATGAGGGGTGGATGGACATCATTCCCCCCTGCCGATTCGCTTGACGCCTGGTTCGCCCAGAAGAATTTGCATTTGTTGAATGGCAATCCGGTTCAGCCGTTTGAGACGTTCGGTTTGGGGCACGCTTTCATAAATATAAATCGCGTTCAGATTTTCGAGATTGGAGAGGCAGACCAATTGGGCCGAATTCGCTTCATCGCGGATATTTCCTTTTGCGCCCGGATGACGTTCTCGCCATTCCTTTGCGGTCATTCCGAATAAAGCCATATTCAGAACATCGGCTTCCGAAGCATAAATAATATTGATCTGGTCCCGTTTTAATTCGGGCGGTATCAGGTTCTCTTTAACCGCATCCGTATGAGTTCGATAATTGATTTTAGCGAGGTTGCGGCGAATATCCCAACCAAGCTGCTTGGCTTCTCCCTCCTTGAGTCGCTGAAACTCCTTGATTAAATAGAGTTTGAACTCAACGGACACCCAGGAAGCAAACTCGAATGCAATGTCCTTATGTGCGAAAGTACCACCGTATCTACCTGGTTTTGATACAATTCCGATTGCATTTGTTTTCTCGATCCATTGACCAGGCGTCAGGGTGAAACTGTTTAAACCGGCCATTTTTTTAAACCCGTCGAATTCGACGGGTTTAAAACCTAGATTGTTCAGTTGTTCCCAAATCCCTAAAAATTCAATGGTATTCCTGTTCCGCAGCCAATTACGGATCAAATCATCGGTTCTTTCGGCATTTTTGAACCGGGCGATATCCGTTAAACAGATAAAATCATCATCCTTGACGCGAATAACGGAAATCTCACTCCCCTTCACCTTCATTCTTGCCATTATTTCCCCTCCACCGTGACATCAATGATCGTCATGGTGTCATTGCCGAATATATCCACAACCTTGACGGCTATCTTGTGGCGGCCGGGCTTGCATTCATGGAAGGGGGTTTTCAGTTCCAGGGATCGGTCCTTGCGTGTTCGGAAGGACTGCCATTCATTCTCGAATATGAAATCCCCGGTCCATTGTTCCTCGGTTTTTCCTGTGTCTTCGTTCTTCACCCGGATGATTTCGCGCTTGTTCGTGAAATCGAAATCAACGGCCCAGTAATCGATCCAGTCCGTCCATTTTTTCGTGAGCGTCTCTCGGGTGACAACGCCGTCCTTGTCCTTCGATACCTTGATGATTTTTCCGTTTTGGACGACGACCTTGTTCTTGCCGTCCGCGAGGTTGGCGGATGCATTCTCGACCGTATCCTGGGAATAATAAACGGAAAAGTCCGTGATCTGGACGGCCACCGCGTTTTTCTTTAAAAGGGGTTTCACTTCAATATAGGAGACGTCATGAAACACGACCTGATTTTTCTCAACCGCCCTCTTGTCGAACACTTCCCTTGGGATGTATTTCAGAGCCAGATCAATGCCCTTCTCCTTTGCCTCATTCTGGATGTTCGGGAAAAGCCCCATCTCAAACTCGAAAGCAAGAACGTCCACCCGTGAAACTCGTTTCTGCCTGCATTCAAGGATGATTTCTTCGATAAACAGCCTGGTAACTGGCAAGTTCACCGGCCCAACCGAAACCATCCTTCCGGCTTTCTTTCCATGGAAGCACTTGAAATTGGCGACTGCTTCGGCTTTATAGGCCCTCAGAATCAGGGCGATAAAATCCTTTTCTTTCTGTTCCAGCTGCTTCTGTTTCTCTTCTTCACGAAGGTTCGGATTGACTCCGATGTAATGCGCCCGCTCGTATTTTCCAAGATTGAGTATTTCGAATGCCCTGAAATCCTTGCCTTCTTCCTTAAGCTGGCGCTGGACACCTATCATGCGCTTGCGGGTTGTGTGGATGGCGAATTTGCCTAAGTCACTGCCTATCCATTTTCTTCCCAGCTTTTCCGCAACTGCAAGAGTAGTTCCTGATCCGCAGAAGAAATCGGCAATAATATCATTTTCTTGCGAAGATGCATCAATTATTCTATAAACTAATGATTCTGGTTTTTGAGTTGGATAATCTAAACGTTCTTGTGAATTAGCGGATAAAGGGGCAACGTCCTCATCGATCCATAAATCACCAACAAAATTACCTTCTTTTTCATCTAAATATCGCTTAACTCGAGGGGTCCCATTCGAAGTAAAAATAATCCTACCTGTTTTCATGCCTTCGTCAATTTTATCCTGACTCCATATCCAATGCTTTCCAGCTGGTGGTGACAATATTTTACTGCCAAATTTTCTTGCTTGCCCCTGACCTTTTTGTGTGAAATCAAATGATCCATATCTTCGATTGGTGCCTTCCTCTATGTGGGGATAATTCTTGTCATCCGAATCGCTTTGAATAAATTGTGGCTTAAAAAACGGCTTGTTCTTTTTATAAACAAGAATCGAGTCTTTTACATTACTATAGAAGGTACTTTGTGATTTTGCTGCGCTTAATTTATTCCAAGTAATTTCAGAGAGAAAGTTATCTTTTCCGAAAATTTCATCAAATACCAACCTAAGATGACTGTTCACCCTCCAATCACAATGCACATAAATACTCCCATCCTCAGCCAGCAAATCACGCATCAGGACCAATCGCTCGTAAATCATGGCGATAAAGCTGTCCGCGCCCTTGCCCCAGGTGTCCCGGTATGCCAGCTCCTCCAGAACGTTCGGCCTTTTCGTGAACGTCTCGGTGTCCCCCTTTTCAGGATCGCCGATTTCGATATCCATAGAGAAATCAGCGCCCACGTCGAAAGGCGGGTCTATGTAGATCAGCTTGATTCCGCCGTTTTCCTCGATCTCCTCCCGCATGGGGCCGTTCTTCAAGGAGGACAGAATGAGCTTGTTGTCCCCCCAGATCAGCTTGTTCGTCCACCCTGCCTTCTGCCGACCCCTGAAATCGAATAACCCCAGCTGTTCCGAATCCTCCTCGTATTCCGATGCAACCGGTCCGCTTCCCCCTTTTTTCTTTTTTAATTCGCGTTCATTCGCGTTCATTCGCGGTTTGTTTTTGCGCGGCTCATCCACCTGCTCGATCACCTGAAACGGCAAAACAAGGTTGCACACCTCGTTCGTCTTCCCGTTCCACACCAGCTCCACCTCCCGCTTGTCGTCGAACAGGAGAAACCGGTACTTGTCCGGCAGAGGCTTCCCTGCCTCGATCAGCTTCAGGACTTCGCGCTTTTCGCTATCCGTGAGCCGCATGCGGACTATTCCCTCTAACAAATTCCTTCTTTATTTGATCAACACGAATATGCGTATTAACTCCAGACAACCCCCGTTGCCCCCTTGTCAGGGGGCCGAGTGGAAAACCGCTCCCTGACAATCACACATTCGTGTGCATTCGCGGTTTCTTACAGCAGTCCCTGTTCCTTATACCACGCCCCAGTCCTCGCCAGCCCCTCCGCAAGATCGATTTTCGGATCGTACCCGAGGATCCTGCGGGCCTTGGCAATGTCGAACGCCCGGTCCTTCACGAAAAAGTCGACCCGTCTGCGGTAGATCGGCGGCGAAATGCGCAGGGGGCGGCACACCGTCTCGCACGCCGCCCCGGCCGCGAGAAACGGCCAGACGGGGATGCGGAGACGGGACGGTTTCGTCCCGAGCACGCCGGCGATGACCGCGTACAGCTCGTTGAGCGTGGTGTATCGCGGTCCCGCGAGGGTGAATGTCTGTCCCTCGATGCCCGCGGTCTCCCCGACGAGGCGTATGCCCTCGACGAGATCGTCGATGTAGGTCAGATGGTAGAGCACGTTCCCGGACCCGATCATGGGCTTGCGGACGTTCCGGAACAGCTTCAGAAAACGCGTGTCTCCGGGGCCGTAAATCCCCACCGGACGGAACACGGCGATGGGCGCGCCTTTCTCCCTGAAATACCTGAGCGCGAGGAGCTCGCCCTCCATCTTGGATTCCTGGTAGTGGTCGCCGGGATTGTACGGCGCCTCTTCCGTGGCCGGCGGATTCGAGATGTCGCCCTGCACGCCGACCGTGCTGCAGTGCACGAAGCGCTTCACGCCGCGCCGCATCGAGGCCTCGATCAGGTTCTTCGTGCCGCCGACATTGACGTCGAAGAACAGCCGCTTCGGCACGTTCTCCTCGCGGTACACGGCCGCGATGTGGTACACGGTCTCCACGTCCCGGACTGCGGCGTCGAGGGTCTCCGGTTTCGTCAGGTCCCCGGTCACGGTCTCGATGCCGGACGCCTCCAGACTCCGCGTGTCCAGTCCCGGGAGCACCAGGGTCCGGACCCCGAGCCCGCGCCCGGCCAGATGCCGGCACAGATGCCCGCCCGTGTAACCGGCGCCGCCCGTGACAAGGACGCGGCTCACGCGGCGCTCTCCCGAACCGGCTCGTACGCGGCTTCCGCGTCGCGGATCTCGCTTTTCAGCCTGGCCTCGTCCCATCCGAGCTCCGCGGCCATGAGCTGGCCGCAGGCCTCCAGGGCCTCGCGGCCCGGATGCTTCGCGGCCCCCAGGCCCGTGCGCCGCCGCACCGCGTCGGACAGCCGCACCGCGGCCTCCTCGCGCGCCGCGTGCACGATCTGCCCGCCGATCACTTCGACGGATCCCGGCAGGGTTTTCCCCAGCTCCGGCCTGCCTTCGATCAGCTTCAGAACCGCGGGGTAATCCGTGCCGTACTGCGACAGCAGGTGGTTCAGCACGGCCGGCGCGAGTCCGAACGGGGCGCTGGCCCTGACATTCTCCGCGAACGACTCGAATCGCCGGATGTCCCCGCCCCGCAGGGGCGTGTTCCGGGAGACCGACTGCCCGACCGGCGCGTTGAGTTTCCTCACCAGGAGCTTCACGGTCCGTTCCGCCACGTCGCGGGCCGTGGTGTATTTGACGCCGACCACGGACACGATGCCCTCCATGCCGTTCTCCACCGAATGGTCGTGGATGCGGTAATGCGGCGTCAGCCGAACCTCGCCTGTCTTCGGGTTCACGCCCTCCATGGGCAGGAACCCCTTGTGGAAGAAGGACACGTCCTCGCGCCGGAACGCGGCTCCGGGAACCGCGCGGCTGATTTCCGAGAGGGCCGATTCAATGTCCGATTCGGTGACGGCCATGGCCTCCGGATCGCCCGTGTAGGGCTTGTGAAAGGTGCCGGCCAGAGTGACGCCCTGCCAGGGCGCGATGAACAGGACGCGGCTGCCCCTGTACTCGCTCCCGTCCGCGCGGCGGTGCGAGAAACGGCTGCTGACGCCCGCGGCGCACCCCGGAAGCAGGCCCCGGTTCAGGACGAGATTCATGGCCGTGGAGAGCCGGATCATTTTATTCTGCACGCCCGGGATGGCCCTGGCCAGCACCGGATCCGCGAATCCTCCGGAGGCGTTCAGGACCACGCGGGACCGCACCTCGAATTCCGCGCCCGTGAGGCCGTCCCTCACCACGGCGCCCGCGATCCGGTTCTTTACGCGCAGAAAATCGACCGCCTGGGCGTAATTCGCGCACACCGCTCCGGCCTGATCGGCGGACAGGATGAACGCCAGCAGGAGCCGCTCGGAATTGACCATCTGGGCGTCGGACCAGCAGGCGCCGCCAGTGACCCGGCCGCCGTCGATGCCCGGCACCAGGCCGATGCAGTTCTCCCTGGAAACGACCCGGCCCCGGGGGATCCGGTGTTCCGGATCCAGCCCGCGGTTCCGGTCGAAGCTCAGGATGTCGTTGGCGATCATGCCGAACCGCATGACCCACTTGCTCTTCATCATCAGGCCGTAGGTCGGCATGACGCAGCACATGGGCCGCACGAGGTGCGGCGCGACGGACAGCAGGATGCGCCTCTCGCGCACGGACTCGCGCACCCGGGGCAGGTCCAGGGTCTGGAGGTACCGCAGGCCGCCGTGCACGATCTTGAGGCTGTTGGCCGAGGTCAGGCCGCCGAAATCCGCCTTCTCGACGAGGGCCGTGCGGAGCCCCCGCGATGCGGCCTCCCAGGCGGCCGTCGCGCCGTAAATGCCGCCGCCGATGATCAATACGTCGAACTCGGTGTTCTGGAGTTTTTTCAAGTCTCTGATCATTCTTTTATCCGAAGGTTATTGGATGCAGTAACAACTTTCTGGTTGTTCCGCGTTCTGAGTTCCGAGTTCCGAGTTGGAAAGCAAAGGATCCCGTGTGCTGTTGTTAAACCCGGAATTCGGAACCCTCTGTAAACTCAGAACTCGAAACGCGGAATTCGGAACCCTCTTTAAACCCGGAACACGGAACTCAGAACTCGGAACCTTATTTCACGGCAAACCCCATCAGATGCCACCCGTACTTCCGCACCAAAGGCCGCGGAACGGCGTTGAACGCCCCGACGAACACGGTGTTGAAGAGAAACGCCTTGAGCCCCTTCTGGTGCAGTTTCGAGCGGACCGGAAAGCGCTCCGGCACGATGTCCGCCTTCGAGAAGCCGGACAGCATGTCCCGGTATTCCCGGATGGTGTATTTGTTCAGCACCGGCGCGTCCTCGTGCTCCAGGGGCACGTGAAAGCGATCGGACATGAGGGCGAGCCAGCCCTTCCGGTTGTAGACCATGGAGATGAACAGGCCGCCAGGCTTCAGCACCCTGCGGGCCTCCTCGATCAGGGCCCGGGCGTCGGCGGTGTATTGAATCACGCCGTGGCCGTACACCACGTCGAATGTCCCGTCCGGGAACTCCAGGGCCTCGGCGTTCATGACGCGGAGGTCCGCGAAAAGTCCCCGCTGGCCGAGATTCTGACGGGCCAGGTCGATGGCCGTCTGCGACAGGTCCACGCCCGTGCACAGGGCGCCTCCGGCCGCGAAACGGGCCAGGTCGATGCCGGCGCCGCATCCGACTTCCAGCAGGGTTTTCCCCCGGAACCCGGAAAAATCCACGAGCCGCGGAAGGTAGTGAAGCTTCTCAAAACGGTAGGCGTCCAGGTCCTCGAAAAATCCGGGCGTCCCCACCGGGTGCCGGACGATTTCCAGGTCGTGAATGCGCTCGTTCCAGTACCGTCGGACGGCTTCGATGGTCTCGGCGCGTCCCGGCCGGGTCGGTTCAGGCATGCGTGCTCCCCGCGTACAGGTCAAACCACTGTTCGAATACCATGAGGGCCCACAGCTTGTGGCTGTGGTTCTCGACTCCGTCCATGTGCTCCCGCACCAGGCCGGAGACGAATTCCGGGCGGAACAGCCCCTGCCTTCGGATCCGCTCCTCGGACAGGAGGTCGAGCATCATGGGCTTCAGTTCATTGCGGATCCAGTTTTTGATCGGGATGGAAAAACCCTGCTTGCCGCGGTTCTGCACCTCTGCGGGCAGGTCGTCCCAGAACGCTTTTTTCAGTATGTATTTGGTCCTGAATCCCCTCATCTTCAGCTCCGGCGGAAGGGACAGGGCGAATTCCACGATCCGTCGGTCGAGATAGGGCACCCGGGCCTCCAATGAAACCGCCATGGACATCCGGTCGACCTTCACGAGAATGTCGTCCGGCAGGTACGTCTTGACGTCGATATACCCCGTCTTCGCCACGTCCTCCACATTGCCCGCCTCCCGGCCGAACCGGAGCAGGGACTCGTAGGGCGTCTCTGCGGTCAGGGACGCGAACGCGCCGTCCGTGAACAGGGCGCGGCGCTCGGCTTCGGACAGGAACACCATCCACCGGCCGTGCATCAGCTCCTTGGGCAGCCAGGTGCCCTGCACGAACCGCTTGAAGCTGTTGACCGGCCCCTTCTTGCTCTCCGTGGGCGGCAGGGACCGCGCGAGCCGGTCGAGCAGGCCGCGCTTCACCGCCTTGGGCAGCCGGTGGTAGAACCGGCGGTCGAAACGGTGCGCGCGGTAGGTGTCGTACCCCGCGAACAGCTCGTCCCCGCCGTCCCCCGACAGCACGACCGTGACGTCCTCCCGCGCCATCTTCGAAACCAGGTAGGTGGGGAAAATGGAAAAATCCCCGAACGGCTCGTCGAACTGGCGGACGAGCGTCTCGGTGAGATCGAGGGCCTTCGGTTCGATGACGAGCTCGCGGTGCTCGGTGCCGTATTTCGCGGCCACGGCACGGGCGTACTTCAACTCGTTGTACGAGGACTCCCTGAAACCGATGGAAAAGGTCTTGACCGGCCGGTCCATGCAGGCCGCCATCCGGGACACCATGATGGAGGAGTCGACGCCGCCCGAGAGAAACGCGCCCAGGGGCACGTCCGAGACGAGCTGGAGCCGGACCGCGTCGTGCACCAGCTCGCGCAGGCGCTCCGCCGCGTCCGCCTCGGTGCAGGCCGCGGGCTGGGGGATTCCGGACCAGTACCGGGCCGTCCGGACGCCGCCGTCCCCGGCGGTCATCCAGTGCCCCGGCTCCAGCTTGCGGATTTCCCGGAAAATGCTCTGCGGCGAAGGCACGTACTCGAAGGTCAGGTACGCGTTCAACGCGTCCGGATCCAGGGTCCGGGTCGTGCCCGGGCACCGGAGAATGGCCTTGATCTCGGACGCGAAAACCAGTTTTTCGGGGTCCCGGTACACGTACAGGGGCTTGACCCCGAGGTGGTCCCGGCCCAGCAGGAGCCGCTTTTTGCGGTTGTCCCACAGGGCGAAGGCGAATATGCCGTTGAGCCGGCCGCACACGTCCTCGCCCCACTCCTCGTACCCGTGCACGATGGTTTCCGTGTCGCTTCCCGTGCGGAACCGGTGCCCGGATTTCTCGAGGCCGGAACGCAGTTCGCGGAAGTTGTAGATCTCCCCGTTGAAGACGATCGTGACCGATCCGTCCTCGTTGGACAGCGGCTGATGCCCGGTGCGGAGGTCGATGATCGAGAGCCGGCGCATGCCGATTCCCGCGGGGCCGAACACGGCCACGCCTTCGTCGTCCGGCCCCCGGTGCCGGATCGCGTCGCACATGTCGCGGAGCACGGCCGGATCGACCGGCCGCGACGGATCGGCATAAACGATGCCGCTAATTCCGCACACGGCGGCCGTCCCGGTTCGCACACGCCGATTCGGCCGCGCGGCTGAGTTTCTCCAGGTAGACCCGGTAGCTGTATTTCGCGTCGGCCAGCCGGACCGCGGCCCGGCCGATGCGGCCGGCCAGGGACCGGTCCCTGAGCAGGCGGACGATCCCGTCGCCGAAGGCCGCCGGGTCCGGGTCGGTCAGCACGGCCGTCCGGTCGTCGAGCACCTGGGTGTGCGTCCACAGCCGGGTCGCCACCATGGGCACCCCGGACCGCAGATAGGCGTACAGTTTCAGCGGCGTGTTCGTCCCCCGCGTGCGCGGGGAGACCAGCACGTCCGCGCACCGGATGTAGCTGTTGACCTCCTGCGGCTTCACCTGGCCGGTGAACGTGAACGCGGCGGACAGTCCCCGGTCCGCGACGGCCTTCCGGACCGACGCCACCTGTTCCGGATGCCCGCCGACCATGAGGAAGCGCACCTGCGGCATTTTCCGGACGACCGGCACGGCCGATTCCACGAGCAGGTCCAGGCCCTGGTACGGCTCGAAGGTGCCGGTGTACAGAACGACCGGTCCTTTTCCCAGCGTCTTCCGGACGGCCGCGGACCTGTCCTCTTCGCCGAACACCATGCCGTAGTCCACCACGTTCTCGATCATCAGGGAGTTCTTTTCAGGGAACTTCTTCCGGACGTGATCGGCCAGGTCCGGGCAGATGGGAATGACCGCGTCCGCGTGCGCCAGCACCCAGTCTTCAACGGCCTCGAAGGCCCGGACGAGCGGCCGGGAGCGGGAGAACTGGAAATTGCCGAGCTGCTGCGGCAGACTGGAATGCATGTCGTACACGTGGGGAATGCCGAACCAGCGCGACAGCCAGACGCCCCAGAGCCCGGCCTCCTCGTGCGTGTGGATGAGATCATGCCCGCGCCGGGACGCCCAGGCGAGGGATTTCACGGCCAGCAGGAAATCGAGGGGGAGCTTGGCGAGCGAGGGGCCGATCTTCACCCGGCGGATTCCGGGGACCGCGGGAACGCGGTGGATCCGCACGTTCGGCAGGCGGACGTCCGCTCCCATGGGATACGTGAGCAGATCGACTTCGTGCCCCAGGTCCGAGTAGGCCTTGAGCCGCCCGACCACCGAGAGCGGCGTGCCCCGCGGCTCGAAAATCGGCTCCGGAGCGATCATGAGGACCCGCATGGCGTCACCGCCCCATGGCGACGTATTGAAAGCCCGCCTCGCGCATCTTTTTCGGTTCGTAGATGTTCCGAAGGTCCGCGACCGCGGGGGTCTTCATGGCCTCCCGTATTTTCGGGATCTCGAGGTTCCGGAACTGGTTCCACTCGGTCATGAAGACCAGGCAGTCGGCGCCCGCGGCGGCGTCGTACGCGTCCCTGCAGTACGTCACGCCCTTGAGCACCTTCGCCGCCTCCGCGTGCGCCACCGGGTCGTAGGCGCGGACCGAAGCCCCCGCCTCCTGCAGTTTCCGGATGATGTCGACGGAGGGCGCGTCGCGCATGTCGTCGGTGTTCGGCTTGAAGGAGAGGCCGAGCAGGGCGACGGTCTTCCCCTTGAGGTCCCCGGCGGCCTGCCGGATCTTGTCGAACGCGATCTCCCGCTGGCGCGCGTTCACGTCCACCGCCGACCGGACGATTTTCAGCTCCAGTCCCGCGCCTTTCCCGACCTCGATCAGGGCCAGCGTGTCCTTCGGGAAGCACGATCCGCCGTATCCCGGGCCGGGATGCAGGAACTTGGGACCGATGCGGCGGTCCAGGCCCATTCCCTTGGCCACATGGTGCACGTCCGCGCCCACGCGGTCGCAGAGCGCGGCCATCTCGTTGATGAACGAGATCTTCACGGCCAGAAAGGCGTTGGACGCGTATTTGACGAGTTCCGCGGTTTCGATGTTGGTGATGACGAAGGGGGTTTCGATGAGGTACAGCGGCGAATACAGGTCCTTCATGATGGCGACGGCTTCCGCGTCCTCGGCGCCGATGACCACGCGGTCGGGCCGCATGAAATCCTCGATCGCCGACCCTTCGCGCAGGAATTCGGGGTTTGAGCACACGCTGAACCGGTGGGGCTCCTTCTGGTGCCGGGCGATGATGTCCTTGACCCGGCGGCCCGTGCCCACCGGCACCGTGCTCTTGTTCACCACCACCTTGTACCCGTTCATCGACTCGGCGATGCCGCGGGCCACCTGCTCGATGTACTGCAGGTCGGCGGACCCGTCCGCCTTGGGCGGCGTTCCGACCGCGATGAAGACCACCAGCGACCGCTCCACCGCGGACCGCAGGTCCGTGGTGAATGTCAGCCGGCCCTCCTTGACGTTCCGGCTGATCAGGGCGTCGAGCCCCGGCTCGTAGATCGGCACGCCCCCCGAGTTCAGGGTCCGGATCTTCTCCTCGTTGGCGTCCACGCAGATGACGTCGACGCCGAATTCCGAGAAACAGGTGCCGGTCACAAGACCCACGTATCCCGTGCCCACGACGCAGATTCTCAAAGAAGCCTCCTTTTGCCTGTTGCCGGCCCGCGGGGCGGTTTGCCGTCCGCTCCCGGGCCCATGGAACGGCCGCCGTGAAACGGATGGCGGCCGGCGCTCCGGAACAGGGCCGGCTCAGGCCGCCCCGTACCCCGTCAGAACCACGAACACCGTTCGGACCAGAATCTTGAAATCCAGCCACAGCGAAAAGTTGTCGATGTACTGAAGGTCGAGCTCCATCCAATGCTCAAAGTCGATCCGGTTCCGGCCGCTCACCTGCCAGAGGCACGTGATGCCGGGCTTCATGCTCAGCCGGCGCCGGTGCCAGGTCTCGTACATGTCCACCTCGGCCGGCAGCGGGGGCCGCGGCCCGACGAGGCTCATGTCGCCCCGGAGGACATTGAAGAGCTGAGGCAGTTCGTCGATGCTGAATTTGCGCATGAACCGGCCGAAGGCCGTGACCCGCGGATCCCGCCTGATCTTGAACACCGGCCCGTCCATCTCGTTCTGCTTCTCCAGCTCCCGCCGCCGCATCTCCGCCCCCGGCACCATGGAGCGGAACTTGAAGAGGGTGAACCGCCGGCCGTTGCGGCCGCACCGGACCTGCCGGAAGAAAACCGGGCCCCTCGAGTCGATCACGATTCCGGCCGCGGCCAGAATGAACACCGGCAGGAACAGCAGGATGAGAAACAGCGAGATGACCACGTCCATGACGCGCTTGAGGAAAAGCTGCCATTCCTTGGCCGAGGTCGTCTGGAAATTCAGCAGGGGGACGCCCGCGAAGCTGGACATCGACAGCGTCCCGAGCTTGGGCGTGAACAGGTCGACGGACACGGCCGTCCCGACGCCCTCGCGCTCGCAGTGGAGAATGGCGTCCTCAATGCGGTTCAGCCAGAGCCGCGGCACCACGAAGATGACCCGGTCGACCACGTGTTCCCGGAGGATGCGCGGAATGTCGCGGATCCGCCCGATGACGGGGTATTCGAGGACGGTCTTGCCGAGCAGCTTGGGATCGTCATCCACCAGGCCGACGATTTTCAGGCCCCAGTTCGCGTGCGCGTGCACGTTGCGGATGAATTCCTGAGCCCGCTTTCCCGTGCCGACGATCAGGAGGTTGACGAGGTTGTAGCCCTGGCGCGAGATGTAGTCCAGGAACCAGCGCCAGGCCGCTTTCGAGACGAACAGCCCGATCAGGGCGGTCACGGCGAAGACGGCCACGTACATGCGGCTCGTCATTTCCAGCTTGATGAGAAACACCACGCTGCCCAGCACGAACAGGGCCGCCACGCCCGTCCGCAGAATGCGCCAGCACGTCTCGATGAAGAGCTTGGTCCTGAAGTTGGCGTAGACGCCGTCGGCCGACATGAGCCTGATCCACGCCGGGATGGTGACGATGACCAGCCAGAAGTGAACCTTGAGAAAACCGCGCAAGCCCTCTCCGGCGTGGGCCAGCGGCCCGTAATCGGCCAGGGAGCGGATGAGCAGGGTGATGAAATAGGCCGCGACGAAGGAAACCGCGATGACCAGCCCGTCGGTGAGCTTCATCAGCCGGATGAGGAAGAGTTCCTTCTCTCGCAGCATGATTCGGTCTATTTCCCGGTTGTCTGTCTGTACCAGTCCACGAAAGCCCGGATGCCTTCCTCGACGGGCGTTTTCGGCGCGTAGTCCAGGTCGCGCACCGCCTTCGACACGTCGGCGAAGGTCACCGGCACGTCGCCCGGCTGGTCGGGCAGGCGCTTGATGTTCGCCTTCTTCCCGAGCCGCTCCTCGATCAGCCGGATCAGGTCTCGCAGTTCGATGGTGCTGGACTCCCCGAGATTGTAGATGGCGTACCCCCGGCACCGTTCGAGGGACTTCTCCATCCCGTCCATGATGTCGGAATAGAACGTGTAGTCCCGGCGGCTCGTCCCGTCTCCGAACAGCGGAATTTCACGGCCCTCGTCGATCAGTCGCGTGAACTTGTGGATGGCCATGTCCGGCCGCTGGCGCGGGCCGTACACGGTGAAGAAACGGAGACAGTGCACCGGCAGACCGTAGAGGGCGTGATACGTGTAGGCGAGCAGTTCGCCCGCCCGCTTGGAGGACGCGTACGGCGACAGAGGCCCGTCCACAGCGTCGCTTTCCGAGAAGGGGACCTTGGCGTTCGCCCCGTACACCGACGAGGAGGACGCGAAGAGAAACCGTCCGGTCCCGTGCTTCACGGCCGCCTCGAGCAGGTTGGCCGTGCCCTCCACGTTGACCCGCTGGTACAGTGCGGGTTCCTGGATGGAGGGGCGCACCCCCGCCCGCGCGGCCAGGTGCACGACCGCGTCGATGCGGTGTTCCGAGAAAATGGCGTCCACCGCCGCGGTGTCGAGAATGTCGCCCTCGACCAGCCGGTAGGCGTCCCCTCCCCGTTCGGTCAGCGCCCGCACGTTCCGGCGCTTGACCGCGGGGTCGTAGTAGTCGTTGAAATTGTCGAGGGCGATCACGGCGTGCCCCCGCGCGACCATTCGTTCCGAAAAATGGGAGCCGATGAATCCGGCCCCTCCCGTGATCAGAATGCGGAGCGGGGCCGTCTCAGTAGGCATAGTAACTGTAGCCCTCGTGCGCGACCTCCACCCCGGCGCCGTTGAGGATCACGCCGATCACCTTGGCGCGGACGTTCTGAAAGAGCTCCATCTTGCGCTGGACGTCGTCGCGCTTCGTCATGCCCGCGCGGATGACCAGCGACACGCCGTCGACCAGCGTGCCCAGGATCACCGCGTCGGACGCCGCGAACAGGGGCGGCGTGTCGAAGATCACGAAATCGTAGCGCTGCGCGATGCCCTCGATGAACTTCTGCATCTTGTCCGAGCCGAGCAGTTCGGAGGGATTCGGGATCATGGACCCGCAGGTGATCAGCGTCAGATTGGGGATGTAGGTCTCGTTCAGCACCGACTCGAGCGACGCGACGCCCGTCAGGTAATTGGTGAGCCCGGGCTTCTTGGGGCAGTTGAAGCTGTTGTGCAAGACGCCGCGGCGGAAATCGGCGTCGATCAGCAGGGTCCTGGACTTCTGCTGGGCCAGCGTGATGGCCAGGTTCGCCGCGGTGAACGACTTGCCCTCGCCGGGCGCCACGCTGCTGATCACCATCGACTTCACCGGCCCGAAGGTCTTCGAGAAAAGGATGCTGGTCCGCAGGGAACGGTAGGCCTCGCCGACGGGCGTGGGGGAATAGTCGTGCGTCACGATCTGCGAGCTGATGCTCTTGGCCTTCTCGGAATCCTGGAGTTCGTAGGTGTCGAACTTGACCTTTGGAATCACGCCCAGGATGTTGAGCTTCAGGTACCGTTTGATGTCGTCGCGCGACTTGATCCGCTTGTCCGCCAGCTCCCACATGAGCGCGGCGCCGATGCCGAGGCACAGGCCCAGCAGGACGCCCATGCCCATTTTCTTCCGCTTGTCCGCGCTGATCGGCCGGTTGGGCGGAAGCGCGCGGTCGTAGAGGGTGATGTTCTCCGGCTCCACGGCCTCGTTGATCTGGGCCTCCTTGTAGTTGCGGGAGAGCGCCTCGTGTATGGCCTCGTTGGCCCGGCGCTTCCGGTTGAGCCGGATGAAATTGATCTCCTCCTTGGGCAGTTTGCTGAGCTGTTTCTGGAGCGTTTCCGCCTCGGCCTGGAGCTCGGCCATCTGCTGGTCGATCGTCGTCAGCTTGACCCGGGCGAGATTGAAGAGCGTCGACTGAATTTCCGCCAAATCGTCGTTGAGCTGCTTCACCCGGGGGTTCAGCGCGGGCGCGCTGCCCATCCGGTCGAGTTCGGCGTACTTGCTCTTCCACTGCTGGCTGGCCACGGTCATGTCCGGGTCGCCCCGGAAAACCGGGTACCCGATGATCTGGTCGTAGATGTAGCGCACCGAGACGCCGGTCTCGAAATCGGGGCTGGCGGGATCCAGCCGGGAGAGCAGCTGGGTCAGG
This sequence comes from bacterium, assembly GCA_030372965.1. GTDB lineage: Bacteria > Zhuqueibacterota > QNDG01 > QNDG01 > DTFT01 > JAFGAX01. Next base: position 10,600 of record JAUCQC010000104.1, on the reverse strand, counting down.
TCCTTCTTCTGGACCGTCAGGTCCGCGACCCGGTCGCTGTTCCGGTCCAGTTCGGCCACGATGCCGCGGCTTTCCTCGTCCAGGTTCTGGATGTGTGTGTCCCGGAATTTTTCGAGCTGATAGTCGGTTTCATTGAGGTCGCGCTGGACGATGGCCATCTGTTCTTCGAGATACTCGCGGCTGAACCGGCTCGCCCGCCGCTGAATCTCGATGCTCTTCTGGACGAATTTTTCGGCCAGCCGGTTGATCGTCTCCGCCGCGAGATACGGGTCGGTGTCGGTCAGGGTGATCTGCATCAACGTGCGGCCCTGGGGGATGATGTCCTCGGAGGCCTGCAGGTTCGCGACCGTGGACTGGAAATCCTGGATGTGGAACGCCACCTGCGGGCGCCGCCGGACCACTTCGGGGTTCAGCCGGAAGGAGAATCCGTTCATGCTGACCGTGTCCTCGATGAAATGCTCCACGCGGGCGCTGTCGAGCATCTTCACGTCGGACCAGACGGCGGCGGTTCCGTTCGGATGAAACCGCAGCTCATACCGGCCGGGCACCGGGTTCCGGGTCGTGAAAAACGTCCGGAACACGTCCTGCCGGTAGAGCCTGGGCTCCGCGTTGTGGATGATCTTCAGTGTCAGGCCCAGCTCCGCCGTGACCTCTTCCGCGAAACTGCGGCTGCGGAGCTTGGCGATGCGGTTCTCGATGAGATTCTCCGAGACCGTGGCCGAGACATTCTCGAAACTCAGCCAGGCGTCGGCCTTGAAGACAGGCGGCTGTTTTTTCAGGTACACGTACCAGGGCAGCGCGACGAGGGCGGTGCAGGCCAGCACGAGCCACCACCGCCGGAGGACGCCGCGGACGTATTTCATCAGATCCACATTTTCCTGATTCGGGGTGTTGCTGTCGAGAAACTCTTCCATTCCCACTCCTGATGGACGATGGCGACCCGGGACGCCGGGTGCGCGGATGAACCGCCCGCCGGTCTCGCGGCGGGCTCCTGAATGTTCGGGTTACAATGGTCTCAGAATGAAGATCAACGGTCTCTGACTTCAGAACGGAAAGACGAAGACGGAGAGGTCTTCTCTATGCCTCCGCACCGCCGGCGATGATCGGTGTTTGAATGGGATTCGATCTGAAATCGCTCATCCGCAATCTTCAATCTGAGATCCGCTCATTATCACAGGCTGCCGTACCGCAGGCGCAGATACAGAATGAACATCGAGGCGAACAGATTGAGCATCACGAGCAGCGTCGCGATGTCGATCGTCCCCCTCGGATACGCGATGATCTGGTCCCCGGATTCGATCCCCACCTCCTCCAGCGAATACCCGTTCTCGAAGCTCTGGAGCAGGTCCTTGATCACGACTTTGCCTCCCCGCTCGACCGCCATTTTCTTCAGATCCGCGTTTGCCGCCGGTCCGCCGGCTTCCGCCACCAGGTCCCACAGCGAATTGGCGGGATCCACGCGGTACGACCCGGGCCGGTTGAATGAGCCCTGCATGACCAGGCGGATCAGGGGATGCACCTCGATATACGGATTGTGGAGATATTCCTTGAGTTTCTCCTGGAGCGTGTTCATGAGCTCGTACACCGTCAGCCCCCGCACCTTGACCTCGCCGATAAGCGGCATGACGATGAAACCGGACTGATTGATCGGGTAATCGCCGTTCAGGTTGATGTTCGTCGCCTGTTCCTGGTACAGTTCCCAGACCTGGATGCGCACGGCATCCCCTGGCTGAAAAATGGTCAGGGACTTGGCGGATTTGCTCCAGCGGGACTGAGAGGCGCCGTTCTGGCCGTGAAGACCGGCGGACGCCCCCAGAAAAACACAGAGTAAAACGGCGGTAACCCCTTTATTTGCAAGGGACAAAGCGTGCACGGCGCTGCGCATTCCGTGATTCCTTTCCGAAAGAAAATTTGGACGGGTCCTAGCCCATCCAAAAAGGCAAATCGTATACCATGGAGACCGGTTTACCTGGAGCGGTAGAACCGGTGGCGTTTCTCCCGTGTTTCCAGATTCAGGGTTCGGAGCAGGGAGAACAGGCGAAGGGGGCCGATCCGGACATATCCGTACTTTTCCGTTCCCAGCCGCCTTCGGATCTCCATGAGCCCGGCCATCGGATTCTCGATGACGATTTTCTTGATCCGTTCGACGACGGGAAAATCCTTGTAGGACAATTCGTCTTCCGCGTCCTGGGCCGGCCTTTTTCCGTGAAGACCGGGCGGCACCGGCGGTTTCTCGATGGAAACGGGAATCGGCGGCCGGGCCGGCGACTTCGGATTCTGTCTCTCGGTCTCGGTGATGTCAATGCCCCTGAGCAGGTCGAATTCGTCGACCGCCTCCTCCACCGATTCGTAGGTGTTCAGGATCTTGTGGAACTCGAGCATTTCGAACACCTCGGAGACTTCGGGGACCATGCGGACGAATTTCAGGTCCCCGCCCTGCTCCCGGATGTTCTTGATCTCGCCGACGAAAACGCCCCAGCCGGCGCTGCTGATGTAGGTCACGCGCCCCAGATCGACGATGATCTGCACTTTTTTCTGCCGCATCAGGTCCTGGATGACGCCGGCCATCTCCGGGCACGTGGTCGTGTCGATGTAGCCGGAAACCGTGATGAGCGAAAGGTCCAGCCGGGCGCCGACCTGGTAGATTTGGATCTGGATTCCCTGCATGCCGGTTCCGTCAGGTCTTGTTCATCAGGAAGCATTTATGGTACAGCTGCACGTACCGTTTCGCGGATGCCTCCCAGGAAAAATCCTTGCGCATCCCGTTTTTCTGGATGCGCTGCCAGGTTCTCGGGTCGCCGTAGGCCTTCACCGCCTGTTTCAGCGAGGCCACCAGGGATTTCGCGTCGATGGACGCGAGAACAAACCCGGTTCCCCGCTCGGATTTGGGCTTGACCGGCTCCACGGTGTCGAGCAGGCCGCCCACCGGCGCGACCACCGGCACCGTGCCGTATTTCAGGCTGTAGATCTGGGTCAGGCCGCACGGTTCGAACCGCGACGGCATCAGAAAAATGTCGGCGCCCGCGATGAGAAGATGGGCGAGCGGTTCGTCGAATCCCAGCTGCACCCCCACGCGGCCGGGATACTTCTTCACGGCCTTTTTGAAGAAGGTCTCGTACGCCTCCTCCCCCTGTCCGAGCATGAGAAAAACGCCGTTCAGGGCCATGATCGGGCCGAAGGCGTCCCGGACGAGGTCCATGCCCTTCTGCCCCGTCAGCCGTGTCACCATGGCGATGACGGGGACGCCGGCCTTGTAGGGCAGCCCGAAGCGCTCGAAGAGGGCCCGCTTGTTCCCCTCCTTCTCCGAGATGCGCTGAAAATTGTAGGGATGCGGGATCAGCTTGTCCGTCTCCGGATTCCACACCTGGGTGTCGATGCCGTTCGCGATTCCGAAGAACTGCTTCTTCCGGGACCGCAGCAGCTTCTCCAGACCGAATCCGAATTCGGGGGACGACTGCGCCTCGGCCGCGTGCTTCTCGCTGACCGTGTTCAGCAGGTCCGACGACTGGATGCCGAGCCTCAGAAAATTGACGCCGCCGTTCGCGTCGAGCCCGCTGTCCGCTGAGCGGTTTTTGGTGTCGAACCCGATCGCCGCCGCGTTTTTCGCGTCGAACCAGCCCTGGAACGCGAAATTGTGGATCGTGAAGATCGTCGAGGTCTGTGCAAAAAAAGGATTGCCGAGGTACAGGGTTTTCAGATAATAGGGGATCAGGCCCGTCTGCCAGTCATTGCAGTGGATGATGTCCGGCTGCCAGTGGAGACGGTTCAGGGTTTCCAGCACGCCCTTCGAAAAAAGCGCGAAGCGCTGGGCATTGTCCGGGTAATCGGCGCCCGTCTTGGGATCGGTGTACAGGCCCTTGCGGAAGAAGAACGGCTTGTAGTCGATGAAATACACCTGAACCTTGGTGTCGGGAAGGAAGGCCGACTTGACGTGGATCTGGTGGGTTTCCGCGCCCAGGGGAACGCCGATGTTCTGCAGCCGGATCACGTCCCGCAGGATGTACCGCCGCTCGTTGATGCTCTGGTACTGGGGCGTGATGATCCGGACGTCGTGTCCCATGTCCTTGAGCGCCTTGGGCAGGGAACCGCCCACGTCCCCGAGACCGCCCGTTTTGGAGAACGGCGCGACTTCGGAATAGACCATCAGGATCTTCAGCTTGCTCTTCATGGGCTTCCCTTCAATCGGACATCCGGCTGCCGGCCTTCCGGAGACGGGGTCTCCCGGTTCCGGGCCGGTTCATAACGCGGGGGGATCGGACGCGCCGCCCCCTGCCCACGGCAAGGCGGAGGGCTCCGGTCGTCCGATGAGACCGGAAACGCTCCGCCTGTTCGTTTTGGAACGGGGATGTGGACGCATCACTGCCCGGACGCGGGTCCCTCGATCTGCGCGATGAACTGTCTGGCGATGCCGAGATATTCGCTGGACGGATAATTGTTGATCAGCTTCTGGAACTCTTCCCGGGCCTTGGTCTGGTCGTTCAGCTTGACGTAGCACAGGCCGAGCTTGAGCTGGGCCGAGTCGTCCTTGTTCGAATTCGGATAACTGAACACTTTCTCGAACGAGAGAATGGCCTGCTGATACTGGCCTTGATCGTAATAGGCCTCTCCGATCCAGTACTGGCAGTTGTCGGCCAGGCTGTTCTTCGCGTTCTCGGCCAGGAGGGCTTCGAATTTCTGTATGGCTTCACCGAGCCGCTTCGCCCGATAAGCCTGAAGGGCCTCCTGGTAACGGCTGCTGTACGAATCGGTTTTCCATGCCGGGGGCGTGGTCACCCTGTCCGCGGGGGCCGTATTGAACGCGGACGCGTCCGCCGCGGCCTGAGTCTGAGCCTGGGTCTGGGTCTGGTCGGCCTCGAATCCGGTTCCGGCTTCGCTCTGTTCCGAGGGCATGAAAGCCGTTTCCGTCTCGAGCGGAGGCTCCTCGCTGACACCGAGAAGCTTCAGCACGTCTTCTTCGTTGATGGATTCGTCCGAGCCGTCTTCGCCGTCGATTCCGAGCATCTGATCGAGCTCCGAAACATCCTGATCCGAACCGTATGGCGACGATCCATCCGTATAACTGTTGGTTGCCGCGCATCCGGTGATCAGGACTGCGGCCGCAGCCATGCACAGCGTCAATCCGATGATTCGCCTGGGTATCATGCCCGCCTCCAGGGAGAGGGATGGATGAAGTAGTATAATTTATTGAAAATACGGCAAAAAATCAAGTTTTTTATTCCTTCCCGGTCTTCACGCGGCTGATCACGGCCATCATAACCAGTCCGGCCAGCGCCATGGACAGCGAGATCAGCTGGTTATAGGTGAATGCCATGCCCAGGAATCGGAATTGCACGGACGTCTCATAGTATCTGACAAAGTCGATCGAAAAACGAAAAATGCCATAAAGCACGAAAAATAATGCGGATAAGAACCCGTCCTCTCTCTGTTTGCGGTCCACGAGCAGAAGCACGGCCAACATCAGAAAATCGTACCCGGAAGAATACAACTGCGTCGGATGAAGCCGCAAGCCGGGCAGGAAAGCGCCGGCCGGGCTCTGCTCCGGGAAAACCACGCACCACGCGTGATCCCCCGGTTTTCCGAAACAGCACCCGTTGAGAAAACAACCGATGCGGGTCAGGCCCAGTCCGAGGGCCAGCGAGGGCGCGGCCGCGTCGAAGAACCGGAGCACCCGTATCTTCTTCGGGATGCAGAAGACCGCGATCGCGGCGATCGCGAACACCACGCCGCCGAGCATGGACAGGCCCGCGAGCCCGATTTCACCGTCGCTCTGGAACGGATTGACCGTGTCGAGCCATCGGCCCCTGAATTCCTCGACATGGGTGATGACGTAAAACAGCCGGGATCCCGCGATCGCGGCCACCACCGTGATCAGGCCCGCGTCCATCACGTCGTCCCCGCGGATGCCGCGTTTTTCACCGCGCTTCATCGCCCAGAGAATGCCGACAAGAAAGGAAACGGCGAGCAGGAGGCCGTACGCGTGGATGACGATGGGGCCGATTTTCAGAAGACTGGGGTACATTCTATCTCCTTGATTTAAAAATCTGAATTTTCCGCCGAGTACGGAAGACCCGGTCCGCTTCCTCGGTTAAAAACACCACGGAAAAAAACACGGATTGAAACGGAAAAATAATCTGGAACAGGGTTGTTCATTGATCTCACATTTTCCCGCAACGATTGTTCACGAGAACGGCGATGAATGAATTACCCTTTCTTCCGGCTCTTTCCGTGTCTCTCCGTGTGTCTCCGTGGTGATATCCAAGCCGGAGGTTCAATGCCTGAAGTGCCGAAGCCCCGTGAACGCCATGGCGATGCCGAGCTCGTCGCAGGCGCGGATGCTGTCCTCGTCGCGCTTGGAACCCCCGGGCTGCACGATAAAGCGGATGCCGAACTCGGCCGCCGCGCGAACCGTGTCATCGTACGGGAAGAAGGCATCCGAAGCGAGCACCATTTCGGAGAAAGCTTTTTTCCGGTAAGCATCAAAATCCATGCCCGGATTGGACGCCGCGTATTCCATCTCGAGGTTTTCCAGGGCCTTGGTGACGGCCAGCTTGCGGAGTGAATCGACCCGGTTCGGCTGGCCCGCGCCCATCCCGATGACCTGAAAGAATCCGGGGCTGTACTCCCGGCCCAGGACGATGGCATTCGATTTCGTGTGCTTGCAGGCTTTCAGGGTGAACTCCGCGAGCGCTTTGCGCCTCTCGTCGAACCGCGCTTTTGTCGCGCTTTCGAAACGGTCCCACACCGCGAGATCCCGGTCCATTTCCAGCATGCCGCCCGTGATCTTCCGGAAGGTTCTGGGCTCGGGCCCGGCCGCGTCCAGCGGCCCGGTCCTGAGAAGGCGGAGGGTTTTGCTCCTGCCGAGCAGTTCCACCGCTTCGGCCGAAAAATCGGGCGCGACGATCACCTCGACGAACTTGTTCTGTATTTCCTGCGCCACCAGCCGGCCCGCGGAGACCACAAAACCGATATGGCGCACGTTCTCTCCCTTCAGGAACTCGGCGAAGGCGAAATCCACCGGCGCGTTGCACGCGATGACCGAGCCGAATGCCGAGATCGGATCCCCCGCCCACGCCCGCTCGAGCGCCTCACGGCCGGTCGGGCCCGTGGCGTAACCGCACGGGTTGGTGTGCTTGATGACCGCCACCCCGATGCCGCCGGAGAGATCCTTCACCGCCTCGAGCGCGGCGTCGCAGTCCACGTAATTGTTGAACGACATCTCCTTGCCGCCGAGCGTCTCCGCCCCGGCCACGGACGCCTCGCGGCACGCGGGATCCCGGTAGAACACGGCCCTCTGATGGCTGTTCTCGCCGTACCGGAGCGGCCGGCCCCCCGTGTAATTGAGGCGCAAAACCGGCTCCTTGAGGAACAGTCCGGACAGGGTCCGGTCGATGGCCGAGTCATAGTCCGCCGTGCGGCGGAAAGCCTTGACGGCGAGCCTGCGCCTCGTTTCCGCGGAAACCGATCCTTCGCGCCGGAGCTCGTCCAGAACGGGGGCGTAATCCGAGGGGTCGGTGACGATGGCCACGAACCGGTGATTCTTCGCCGCGCTGCGCACCATGGAGGGGCCGCCGATGTCGATGTTCTCGATCACCTCGTCGACGGACACGCCCGGTTTGGCGGCGGTGGCCTCAAAGGGGTAGAGGTTCACGGCCACCAGGTCGATCCACTCGATCCCCTGGGCCGCGGCCTGGGCGGCGTGTTCCGCGTTGTCGCGCAGCCCGAGCAGGGCGCCGTGGATTTTCGGGTGCAGGGTCTTGACCCGTCCATCCATCATTTCCGGAAAACCGGTGACCTGGTCGACCGCGGTCACGGCGACGCCGTTCTCCGACAGCAGCCTGTGCGTGCCGCCCGTGGACAGGATGGTGAATCCGAGATCGACAAGCGCCCGGGCGAAGTCCACGACGCCCGTCTTGTCCGATACGCTGATCAGCGCGCGACGAACCGTTGCCAAGCGTTCCTCCTTTACATCAAACCGTTATTTTAATCCGCTCAGGGGTGGGAAACCCTGCGGTGCCGTCACCTGAAGATTTTTTCATCCCTTCACGGGACCCTTCGGGGGTCTATCGCCCTTCGGGCGACAAGCCCCTCCCCCGATACTCCCTGCCCCGCACGACGGCCCGCCTCAGCGTGACATTGCTCCCCGCAAAGGCTCACGCCCCTGCGGGAGGTCATTCAATGAACGCGATCCCCTCCCGGAACCGCACCCGCCCCTCCGCGAACGCCTGAAGCACCTCCGGATACAGCGCGTGCTCCGTTTCCAGCACGCGGCCGGCCAGGGTCTCCGGCGTGTCGCCGGGCAGAACGGGCACGCACCGCTGGGCCAGGATGGGCCCGCGGTCGTACTGTTCGTCCACGAGGTGCACGGTCACGCCCGTGACCTTGCACCCCTGGCGGATGACGGCCTCGTGCACGTGACGGCCGTACATGCCCTTCCCCCCGAAGGCGGGCAGCAGGGCGGGATGGATGTTCACGATCCGGCCCGGATAGAGGGCCACGACCTCCGGAGGGACGCGCTTCATGTAACCGGCAAGCGCGATGAACCCGGCGCCCGATTCGCGGAGCACCTCCGTGAGACGCGCGACGAAGGCGCCGCGCGATTCAAAACCGGCGCTGGAAACGGTCTCCGCCCGGATGCCGCGGGACCGGGCGGTCTCGAGCGCTCCGGCCGCGGGATCGTTCGAAACCAGAACGGCCACGGACGCGTTCAGGCGGCCGGCGTCGATGGCGTTCAGAATCGCGGAAAAATTCGAGCCCCGGCCCGAGGCGAAAACGCCGAGTCGCAGGGTTTTCATCGGGCCGCTCTCACCGGATCCGGCTCAGGAGATCGTGGATGGTGCCCTCGAGGCGGTAATCGCCCATGCCCGTGTGATCGACGAAAAGCACCGACCGGTTGAAGGTGTAGTACGTCCAGATTTCGTACGGCTTGGACCCCGATTCAAACGGGTGCCTTTCGACTTCCCCCGGCGGACCCAGGAGTATGTACACCATGCCGCGGTCCGATTTCCATCCGTCGATGAAGGTCCCGAAATTCTGGTTGGCGAACTCGACCCTGCGGTAGTACTCCTCCTCCAGCTCGTTCGCCTCCGTGTCCGGCGTCGGATCCCTCTGCCGCCAGAATTCGCGGAACGCCTCGAGCCTGTCCTCGCCCTGCTTCTTCTTGATCTTCTTGATCTCGGATCCCTTGGCGATGTACCGGATCTGTTCGATCATCTTGTCCAGGTCGGCGGCCTGCCCCGGCATGTCCCCCCAGTGAACGGTCAACGGCCGGGACCGCTTCACGATCCGTTCCCCGCTTCCCACTTCGACGTCGAGTTTGTACCGCCCGCCCCTCAGGTCGCCCTTGCCGACGGACAGCACGCACACGGTCCGGCCCCCGGAAAGGGTCTTGGACAGCGTGTCGGAACGCACGACCGCGCCCTTGACGTCGGTCAGCCGGACGCGGATCGGGACCGACGCCAGAGACGGCGGGCTGTGGATCTCGAACCAGACGAACAGGGTGTCCATGGTTTCGGAGAGGTTGCCCAGCACGCTGGCCATCGGCGAGGGATTCCCGGCCGAGTCCGCGACGACGCGTTCGGCCAGGATGATGTCGGTCACCGTGAGGTCTCCGGGCCTGCCTTTGGAGATCTGGACGGGTGTCTTTTTCACCGAGGCTTTCCTGGAATCCAGGTCCATCACCGAGAGCAGGAGTTCATACCGTCCGGGCGCGATGTCGAAGGAGGCCTGGGCCGGGGCGAACGCGGACCGGGAATTGGTGGAATCGTAGCCCGGCACCCGGACCTCGTGGGAGCGGATCTTCGCCTCCACCTGCTCGCCCCGGTCATTGAACAGAATCGCGGACAGTTCAAAGCGGGCGATGTATCCGCCGCCGTCGCGGACGAACTGCAGTTCGTCATAGGCGACCTTGACGAAGCAGTTGAACCGGCTCTTCCCGCTGTCCGGCGAGGCCGTGATGGCGGTGTCGAAATGGAAATCCGGAACGTCCTCGTCTCGGGAAAACCGGATTTCGGCCGGCTGGGCCATGGCCCCGCAGGCCGCCGAGAACAGGAATCCCGCCAGGAGAAGCGGACGGCCGTGACGATTTTGCATGCGCATGGTTCACCTCGCGGATGGGTGCTGCTTCGCCGCGGACCTTTCCGGTCCACGGATCGGGCCGGACGGCCCGCCCGTTGTGCGGCTGTCAATCGCGACCGGCCGGTTCCGGTCAGGAAAGGCCCCTGGCCTCTCTGCGGGAGGCCGGGGAAACGACCGTTCCCGTCAGATCATACGCGGAGGACGATTCGATGCGGACCGGCACGATTCGGCCCGGAACGGCCCTGCCCCGGACCCAGACCGCGGCGTCGATTTCCGGGGCGTCCCCCTGGGTCCGGCCGACGCGGAGCCCGCGCCGCCTGTCGGTGCCGTCCACCAGAACCTGCATCACCTTCCCCCGCAGGGACCGGTGGTATTCCGAGGACAGGGTTTTCTGGATGCGCATCAGCGCGTCCGCCCGGCGTTTCGCGGTCGCTGCCGGCACCGCCGGCCGCAGGGCCCCGGCCCCGGTTACCTCCACGGGGGAAAAACCGAAAAACCCCAAGCGCTCGAAACCCACCACCCCGAC
>JAUCQC010000103.1 GCA_030372965.1 bacterium | reverse complement strand
ATCGGCCGGCTTCTCGTCCGCGTACTGCAGGGCCGGCCCGGTGGGCACAATCGCGCCTTCGCGCACGAATACGGGGATCCGCTCGTAGGGCGCGTCCGCTTCCACGGTCCTTCCGCCCTTGTGCCACGCGCCGGTCGCCATGTCGAACCATCCGCACCCGGCCGGCAGTACCACGCTTCGCTTCCTCGCCCCGCGGTCGGTCACGGGACTGACCAGCAGGGCCGTGCCGAACATGAACTGGTCGGCGACGCCCAGCACGGCCGGGTCGTTCCCGAAATCCATGACCAGGGCCCGCATCATGGTGTAATCCTCGAAGTGCACACGGCTGTTCAGGGAATAGATGTAGGGCATGAGCCTGTACCGCAGTTCGTCATACGCCAGCATGGAGCGGAAGGCCGGATGGTCCGGCGGCGCGACATTGTACATTTCGCGGTAGGGGAACTGGCCGTGCACGCGGAACAGCGGGCAGAACGCTCCGAACTGGAACCAGCGCGCGGTCAGTTCGCGGAATTCCTCGAGGTCGTCCCCCTTCGCGCGCTCGAAGCGCGGCTCCACCGCGAATCCGCCGATGTCCGTGGTCCAGAACGGAATGCCGGACAGGCAGAGATTCAGTCCCGCGGGGATCTGGTTCTTCAGGTCGATCCAGCGGGCCGCCACGTCTCCGCTCCACAGGGACGCGGCGTAGCGCTGCTGGCCGGCGAACGCGGACCGCGTCAGGATGAACACGCGCCTGTCCGGGTCGGACCTGCGCTGGCCCTCGTACACGGCCCTCGTCTCCTGCAGGGAGAACGTGTTTTCGAAGCGCGCCGCGGACCCGAGGGCCGTGGGGTGCATGCGCAGCAGCCGCTCCTTCGGCGACAGGTTTGAGTGGACGTCCGGCTCCGTCGCGTCGAGCCACCAGGCGTCGAATCCTTTCCGGAACAGGTGTTCGTCGATCTGCTTCCAGTAGAGGTCGCGGGCGCCTTTGGAGTACGGATCGAAGAAGGTCGAGACATAACCGGGCCCGACCCAGTCCTTCTGCCCCAGTTCCGCGTTCCGCCGGTACAGCCAGCCGTTCTCCTCGAACTCCCGGTAATGCTCCGTGGAGGTGTAGAACTTCGGCCACACGGAGATCATGACGTGCGCTTTGAGCTCGTCGTGCAGTCTGCGGACCATGGCCTCCGGGTCCGGAAAGCGCGAGGCGTCGAATTCATGGCTTCCCCAGTCGTCCTCCCGCCAGTAGAACCAGTCCTGCACGATGGCGTCGAGCGGGATGCGGCGGTCGCGGAATTCCTTCACCGTGGCCGTCAGCTCGTCCGCGGAGCGGTAGCGCTCGCGGCACTGCCAGAGTCCCATGGCCCAGCGCGGCATCATCGGCGCCTTTCCCGTCAGGGCCCGGTATCCCTTCACCGCCTCGTCCGGATTCCCGTAAATGAAGTAATAATCCGTCTGGTCTCCGGCGTCGGACTGCAGGGAGACGGCGTTCTTCAGCTCCGCCGGTTCCGGACCCAGCGCCTCGAGGCCGATGAATCCGCCGTCCGGCACCCATTCGAGCTTCACGGCGTACCGCCGGCCGGCTTCCATGTTCAGCGTCGCGAAGCGGGTCCAGGGCAGCCAGTTCTGGCGCCACCCGTCGGCCACGAGTTTTCCGTCCAGCCACAGCTTGTGGTAATAGGAAGCGTACAGCCGGAATTTGTGCGGACCG
>JAUCQC010000102.1 GCA_030372965.1 bacterium | reverse complement strand
CGAGATACACAGCGCTGTCTCGTGGGCTCGGAGATGTGTATAAGAGACAGGATTACGGCGATATGGACGTCCGCATGAGGTATTTTCACGGAAATGCGGCAGCCACCCGGGATCCGCGTCTGAGAGAATACATCGCGGAAACAGGACGGGAGTCGGCTGATTCTTCTTTTGTCCTCGTTCCAACGGACCGGCCGGTCGGAACCCGTGACACGCTTCATGTCGGAGATTTGACATTCATTCTTTACCATACGCCGGGCATCCATACCCGGAGCAACCTGACCGTGTTTGTCCCCGAGCTGGGGGTTGTTTTCGGGCGGAGGGAGTTCACGGACCGGGTCAACATGAAGCTGGAACCCGGCGCGGACCTGGCTGTCATCGAACGCGTTCTGGAGGACATACGGGGAGTCGGAAAGCCGGTGCGGTTCCTCATCCCGGGTCACGGGGGAGCGGTTGAGGATCCGGTTTTTTAGGCGGACTTCCCGGAAACCGAACACCCCGCATTCGGGAGGCCGGTTTCCGGCCCCATGTCAAAAATGGCTGCATTTGTAAATATCGCGAAAAATATTTTACATACAAAGACCGGGAGGGCTGTTGCCGTTCCGGTCCTTTGTCTGTTGCTCCTTTTCCTCCTCATCCCCACCCCCTCCTTCCCCCCGGACTACAGCATACGGGTGCTTGATTCAAACGGCGAAATCCTTCATGCGACGCTGAACCGGAAGGAGCAGTGGTGCTTTCCGCCCGATCCTGAATTCAGGATTCCGCGGAAACTGGAAGCCTGCGTTCTGGAATACGAGGACAGGCATTTCCGGATCCACCCGGGCGTGAATCCAATTTCGATATTCCGCGCGCTGAGGTCCAACGCCCGGTCCGGCGGCGTCCGGAGCGGGGCGAGCACCATCACCATGCAGGTGGCCAGGCTCAGCCGGCCCAAGCCGCGCACGGTCCCGAACAAGATGCTCGAGACGGCGCAGGCGCTGAAGCTCGAACTCCTGCGATCCAAGACCGCGATTCTCAGAACCTACCTGGAACACGCGCCCTACGGCCGCAACGTGGTCGGCGTTCAGGCCGCGTCGCTCCGCTACTTCGGCCGCGAACCGGAGCGGCTGTCCTGGGCCGAGGCCGCGGCCCTGGCCGTGCTTCCCAACCAGCCGGGTCTCATCGCGCCCGGCATCCGGTCCGATCTCCTGAGAAGCAAGCGCGACCGCCTGCTTCGCCGGCTGGCGAAACGGGGCCTTCTGGACGCGGAAACCCTGTCCCTCGCCCTGCTCGAGCCTTGTCCATCCGCCTCCGAGCCGTTTCCGGCCGCGGCCCTGCACCTGGCCAGGCGGCTGGAGGCATCCGCCTCCGGACGGTTCACGCTCCGGACGACGATCGACCGGGAGATTCAGCTCCGGGCCGAGGCGCTGACCGCGGCCCACGTGTCGGAGCGGCTGCGGCCCCTGGGAATCCGGAACGCGGCCGCTCTGATCGTCGAGACCCGTTCCGGAAAGGTGCGCGCCTACGTGGGGTCGCAGGATTTTTTCGACGCCGAAAACAGCGGCCAGGTCGACGGCGTCATCGCGGCCAGGTCTCCGGGATCCCTGCTGAAACCCTTCCTGTACGGCCTGGCCATGGACGAGGGCCTGCTTCTACCCGGGACCCGGATACGGGACATCCCCACGTATTACGGCGCGTTTTCGCCTTCGAACGCGAGCCAGTCCTACGACGGCCTGGTGACCGCCAAAGAGGCGCTCATCCGCTCCCTCAACGTCCCGGCCGTGCGCGTGCTCTACGGTTTCGGCGTGGGGCGCTTCCACCGGTTTCTGAAAACAGCCGGACTGTCCACGCTCTTCAGGACCGCGGACGAATACGGCCTGCCGCTCATTCTCGGCGGCGCAGAGGTGACGGCCTGGGACATGGCCCGGCTGTACCGGGGGCTCGCTTCCGGCGGCCGGTTCCGTCCCCTGACCGTGCTGGATCAGGAGTCCGGAAAGGAAAGCGGCGGCGGGCCCGTCCTCATCAGCCCGGGCGCGTGCTGGCTCACGCTCAACATGCTCCGGGAGTTGAAGAGGCCCGAGGCGGAGGCGTACTGGCAATTGTACCGCGACCGCCGCCCCATTTCCTGGAAGACCGGCACCAGCTACGGGTTCCGGGACGGGTGGGCCGCCGGCGTCAGTCCCGCGTGGACCATTGTCGTGTGGGCCGGCAATTTCGACGGCGAGGGGAACGCCAATCTGGCGGGCGCGTCCTGCGCCGGAACCCTGATGTTCAGCCTTCACAACGCGCTTCCCCTGCCCGAGGGGCCGGCCTGGTTCGAGCCCCCGGTGAACGATCTGGAGCCCGTGTCGGTCTGTCCGGAAACGGGATTCACGGCCGGCCCCGACTGCCCGGCGGCCAAGGTCCGCAGGGTCGAGTCGCCGCGGTTCATGAAACCCCTGCCGGTCTGTCCGTATCACAGGAGAATATTTCTCTCAGGGGACGGCCGGACGCGGGTCTGTTCCGCGTGCTGGGGCCGGGGACCGGCGCGCGAGGAAGTCCGGCTCGTGTATCCGCCGGACGTGGCGCAATTTCTCAGGGAGAGCGGAAAACCCGCGGGCGACGCCACGCGGCACAATCCGGCCTGCCCCGGCGGTGCGGCCGATGACCCGATGGACATCCTGTACCCGCAGCCCGGGGCCCGGCTGTGGATCCCGCGCGATCTCGACGGCCGGCTCGAAAAGGTGATGTTCCGGGCCGCGCACCGCGAGCCCGGGAGCGTGCTCCACTGGTACCTGGACGGCGTTTATCTGGGCGCCACGGCCTCCAGGCATTCCATGGCCTGCAGGGCGGCCGCGGGCGGACACGAACTGGTCGTGGTGGACGGTGACGGCCGCAGGGAGGCCGTTCGTTTTCAGGCGGAGATCCGGCATCCGCCCGCGATCGAATAGGGCGGACTCGCCGACGTTTGAACGTGCGAACGTTTGCACTTTTAAACGTTCAAACGATCCGGGGACCAGTCTGATGAGCAACCGCGAAAACGACGGAGACGGACTGAAAAGGTTTGGAACTGAGCGCGGGATTCGCTATTTTATCCGGTCACTGAAAAGGGAAAACCACATGGGAAAAATGAGAGTGGCGGTGCTGTTCGGGGGCCGTTCCGCCGAGCATGAGGTTTCGCTCGCGTCGGCGCTCGGCATTCTGAAGAACATCGACCGGCGGAAATACGAAGTCCTTCCGGTCAAGATCACCCGGGAGGGCCGCTGGATGCTTCTTCCGGCGACAGCGGCTTACGAAACCGCCGGCGATCTGGAGGCCGCCTCCGGCCCGGCCCTGACCGCGGGCGACCCCACCCTGCGCGGATTCCATCGCGTCGGCGGCGGCGGCGTAGAGGCCGGAACGGTCGGGGTGGACGCGGTGTTTCCCGTTCTGCACGGCACTTTCGGCGAGGACGGCACGGTGCAGGGCCTGGTCGCCCTTTCCGGACTGCCCTGCGTGGGCGCGGGCGTGGCCGCGTCTTCCCTGGGCATGGACAAGGTCCTGATGAAGCAGATATTCCTGCAGAACGAACTGCCCTGCGCGGATTTCATCTGGTTCCTGCGGTCGAAATGGAAAACGGACGCGGACGTGATACGGAAGGGCGTCTCGAAGGAAATCGGCTTTCCCTGTTTTGTCAAGCCCGCGAACGCGGGATCCAGCGTGGGCGTTGGAAAAGCGTCGGACGAAGCGGGCCTGACCCGGTGCATCGAGGAGGCGGCCCGGTTCGACCGCAAAATTCTCGTCGAGAAGGCGGTCATCGGCCGCGAGCTGGAATGCGCGGTGCTGGGCAACGACGAACCCGAGGCCTCGGCCGTGGGCGAGATTCTGCCCTGCAACGAGTTCTACGACTATGCGGCCAAGTACGAGCTAGCCAGCGCGACCGTCGTGCCCGCGGAACTGTCCGAGCCGATCGCGCGGGCCGTCCGCGGGTTCGCGAAGGAAGCGTTCAAGGCCGTGGATTGCGCGGGCATGGCCCGGGTGGACTTTCTCATGGAAAAGGACTCGAACCGCATATTCGTGAACGAGATCAACACCATACCCGGATTCACGCCGATCAGCATGTACGGCAAAATGTGGGAAGCGTCCGGCGTTCCCTATGCCGAGCTCATCGACCGGCTGATCCGCCTGGCCGTGGAACGGCACGAGGATCTGAACCGGTCCCTGTACACGCGCGCCGGGTCTCCCGTTGGATCGGAGGGCGCCCCATGACCCGTTTGACGATGCCTGACCTGGGACTCCCGCGGACCTGGTTCTGCCTGGCCGCCGCGGCCTGGCTTTGCGCGGCGCCCGGGGACCTTTTTCCGGAACTCCGAATCCGTCCAAGAATCTACGCGGGCGGCGGCTACGGCCGCGCGCTGAACGTCAGAATGCCGGCATTCGCCGTGGAGGACGCGGCGGACCGCAATTTTGTCGAAGCCAACCTGTCCTCCGTGAAGCGGGATTTCATCCGCGGCCAGATCCGCCTGGACCTCGCGCACGCGGGCGGCTTTTCGGCCGGGTATCTTTTCTGGGGGCATTACAGCGAGGTCCCCGCCGACTTTCCGGAATACTGGCTGAAGCCGGACAAGTGGTATCCGGCCTCGGATCACGCGGCCCTGCACGCGGCCACGGTTCAGTGGAAACCGTCCTTTGCCGCCTCCCGGCGTGTCGCGCCGTTTTTGCTGGCCGGGGCCGGCGGGTATTACGGGAACATCACCTCGGTGCGGTACCTGCCCGCGGACTCCACGGGCCTGTACTATTACGGGAGCCACAGGCAGACGGCGTCGGACGCGGGCCGGGCCGTGCTGGCCGGAATCGGCGCGGTCGCGTTCCGTTACGCGTATGTATACGCGGGCGTCGTGCGCCTGATCGATTCCGCGCTTCCGGCGGACACATTTTTTGACTTGATTGTCGGGGTGACGTTTTAGGCGAGGGATGAAGAGGTTGGCACGTTCACGCGTTAACACGTTGGAACGTTCGAACGTGCCAACGTGTTAACGTTCGAACGTTTTAGATGCTTCACGGATAATTCTGCTTCCACATCATTTTACCACCCGAATCGACTTCACCACCGCCTCCCGGCCGGAGATGATTTCCACGTCCGATCCGCCGCAGGAGGGGCATTCCAGAACCGGCCCGACGAAGGGGCCGGTGACGCCGCTCCCGTTTTGCGGGCAGGCGCCTTCTGCGCCGCACGCGCGGCACCGGATGCGGCCGGGCACGGTGCGTATCTCCAGGGCGGCGGCCGCGGCAGGCGTGTTCTCGAACCCGACTTTCAGCCAGAATTCAACCTGCGCGGGCTCAAAAGCGCTCCATTCCCCGAATTCCAGCGTCACGCTCTCGACTTTTTCCGCCTTCGCCTCCGCGGCCGCGCGGAGCACGGATCGGACGATGGACTCGGCAATCGACGCTTCGTGCATCAGGCCCCCGGAATCCCCATCAGCCGCATCAGCTCGTCCACGCCCTCCCCGGTTTTCGCCGAGATCAGCGCGGTCTTCAGTCCCGGCTTCAGCGCGAGCGCGTCCTTTTTCAGGCGCTCCGGGTCCACCTCCATGACGCCGGCCAGGTCCGTCTTGTTCACGGCCACGGCGTCCGCGTCCAGAAAAACGGCCGGATGCTTGACGATCATGTAAGGGCCCTCGGTGACCGAGACCACGACGAGCCTCCGGTGCGCGCCCAGCCTGAATTCGCCCGGGCATATGAGATTCCCCACATTCTCGATGAGCAGAATATCCAGGCCGTCCAGGTCCAGGCTGGACACCGCCCGGTTGACGATGGACGCGTCGAGGTGGCAGAGAGAGCCCGTGTTGACCTGGAGCACTTCACCGCCGGCGGTCCGTATCCGGTCCGCGTCGATGGTGGTCGCCAGGTCGCCGGCAATGGAGGCGACCTTCTTCCTGTCCTTCAGGCGGCGCACGAATTGCTGGACCAAAGTGGTTTTCCCGGACCCGACCGAGCCCAGAATGTCTATCGCGAAAATGCCGCGGGAGTCGAAGAAACGCCGGTTCTCAGCGGCCAGCTTGTCATTGGCGGCCAGCATATTCTCGGATAATTCGATGTCAAAGGTCTCATTCGTTGAGGGGATGGAGATTTTCATTCACAACCTCTTGTTATTAAAGGAAAAGAAGCGATTCCGGAACCCTATTGAAGATCCGGCCGAAACAGGTCCGGGGCATATGGTAGTATGTTAAAGTGAAAAATGCAAATGGTTTGTTCCTGTCTTGGGTCAGGTTTTTCTTGACTTTTGCTCCATTTTATACGACATTTATTGTTCATTCAACTTCCGGAGGTATTCCCATGTCCAAACAGGATTTTCAGTTGTTCTCCATGGTCCCCCTGATGCGGGCGGCCGAGCAGTCTTCGCTCAACGGCCGGCCGGCCGCGATCGGCGCATTTAACGTCAATTTTTACACGCAGGCGGAGGGGATTCTCGAAGGCCTGAAGCGCGCGGACGCGCCCGGCATCATACAGGCCAGCAGGGGGGCGAACAAGTTCCAGGGCGGCCCGGACAAGATATCGGCCATGGTCCTCGCGGCCATGAAGGAAACCGGCCACGACCTGCCCGTGTCCCTGCACCTGGATCACGGCGACGATGAAAAAGGCCGGGAATGCGTGGACAACGGGTTCAGCTCGGTGATGATCGACGCCTCCAAGCTCGATCTCAAGGAGAACATCGCGGCGACGAAAGCCATTCTGAAATACGCCCATCCCAAGGGCGTCAGCGTCGAGGGTGAATTCGGCAAGCTTGAGGGCGTGGAAGAGGATGTCATCCACGAATCCACGACATACGCGGATCCCTTCCTCGTCCCCTACTTCTTCAACGAATCCAAGGCCGACGCGCTCGCGATCGCCTACGGCACGGCGCACGGGCCCAACAAGGGCAAGGGAACGGACAAGCTCGCCATTCACATCGTCCAGTCCTCGTACGCGGGCCTGAAGGCCTATGGCCTGAACGAGAACCATTTTCTCGTGGGACACGGGTCCTCCACCGTTCCGAAGGAGCTGGTCGACGAAATCAACAAATACGGCGGCGGCATCAAGGACTCCGCGGGCATTCCGATGCAGAAGATCCAGGAAGCCATCGCGGCCGGCATCCGCAAGGTGAACATCGACACGGACCTGCGTCTCGGCATCACCGCCACGTTCCGCAAATACTTCCACGACAATCCGGGCGTCGAGAAGAAGTCCCCGAATGTACTGGCGCCCATCAAGCAGGCCCTGGACAGCCATCCGGAATTCATCGACCCGCGCGATTACCTGAAGACCATCGACATCGCCCTGCTTCGCGTCCATCCCCGCGGCGGCGACCTGGAACCGGTGATGGCCCTCATCAAGGAGCGGATCGCGGCCCACGTCGAAATGCTCGTGCGCAAGTTCGGGTCCGCGGGTCTGGCCGCCAGTGTCGAGCGCGTCACGCTTGCCGAGATGGCCAAACGGTACGGCCGGAACTGAAGAGCCTCCGCCACAGAGTGAATTTTCTGCTTTTCGACATTGACGGGACGCTTCTGCTGTCGGGCGGAGCGGGAAAAGTCGCGATGGAGCGGTCATTCGAGACGGTCTGGGGCATTCGGGACGCGCTCCGGACCGTCCCGCTCATGGGACGGACCGATCCCGCCATCGTCCGGCAGGTCCTGCGGGAAGCCGATCTCCCGCAGGAGGATTCCCAAATCGAGAAGTTCAGGGAATACTATTTCTGGTACCTCGAGGAGGAAATCGGCAAGGACAGGCCGGGAAAGGCGCTCTGCCCGGGCGTGCTTCCCCTCTTGAACGCCCTGTCCGGAACGCCGAACGTTGAGCTCGGACTGCTCACCGGGAACTGGAGGTACGGCGGGCTCCTGAAACTGCGCCATTTCGGAATCGACGGTTTTTTCAGGATCGGCGCTTACGCGGACGATTCCATGGACCGGGACGCTCTCGTTCCGGTCGCCATGGACCGGTTCCGGCAGACGCACGGCATGAATCCGGCGCCGGAAAAGGTCTTCGTCATCGGAGACACGCCTTTCGACATCCGCTGCGGCAAGCCGCACGGGGTCCGGACGGTCGCGGTGGCCACGGGCGTGCACTCGGCGGGTGAATTGCAGGCGGAGTCCCCGGACTGGCTGTTCGCGGACCTGACGGCCACGGATGAAGTGGTGAAGGCCCTGACGGGGTAAAACCCATTCCTCATCATGAAGGTATTTCCAGCCGTCCCGGGTCTTTGGGACGGTTTTTTTACACGTTAACACGTTGGAACGTTCGCACGTTGGAACGTTGGAACGTTGACACGTTTGAACGTTCAGATTGGTTCCCTGAAATTCGTCCGCCCTGCGTATTCCAACGTTCCAACGTGCGAACGTTTTTTTGTTTGGTTTTTGTCCATAAATTCCTATATTTTAAGCCATGAACGCCCTGATCCGAAAATCCCTGGTCTCCCTTGCCGCGTTCTGCGTGGTGACCGGATCGTCGCGTGCCGGCAAGGCCCAGGAAGTTCCGGTTTTCCGGCTGTCCGGCAGTTCGGCCCGCGGGTGCACGATAGAATTCAATCTGTCCGATCTGGAACTGGATTCAATCCGGACGCCGGCCGGTGAATTCATCCGCATCGGTTTCCGGGGCGGCCGCGCAGAAGCGGAAACCGGGGAACCGATGATACCGGTCGCGACCGCGGTCATCGCGATTCCGCCGGAAGGCGGCGTGAGGGTTTCTCTCAGCCGGACCCTTCCGGGCCCGGCATTCGAGAAGGCGCGTCTTCTCCCTGGACCGCGGCTCGAAACCGTTGACGGACTGCCGGCGGAAAGATACGAACCCGGCCCCGGATACGCGGCCGGCGGGAACGCGTCGGAACCGCTTTTCGACGTTTCGGATCCGCAGATTTTAGGCCCGTATCGGGTGGTCCACCTCCGCTTCCGCCCGGTCCGGTACGACGCCGGAACCGGGGCCCTGACCGTCTTCTCGGGAATCCGCGTGTCCGCCGAGTTCGAACAGCCGGCCGCGTCTTTCATCGGACAGAGCCGGTCCGCGGACGAGGCCGTTTTCCGCAACGTCCTGCTCAATTACACGGAAGCCAGGACATGGAAGAAACCGGAAAGGCCCGTTCTCCGCAGAACCGGCCGTGTCCGGAGGGCAGGCGAGTACTATAAAATACCGATATCCTCGGATGCCGTGTACTCCATCAGCGGCGCCACCCTCAAAAACGCGGGCGTTGACATCGCGGCCATCGATCCCGCGACCCTGAAGATTTACAACAACGGTGGCAAAGCGCTTCCCCTGCCGGTCCGGGACGCCAGGCCCGACAGCCTCGTCGAGAATCCCATCCGGGTCGTCGGCGCGGAGGACGGCCGGTTCGACGCGTCCGATGTCCTGCTCTTTTTCGGCCGCGGGCCCTCCGGGTGGCAGACTCGAAACCGCGTTTTCGAGCATTACTTGAATGCATTCACCGAATCGAACGTCTACTGGCTCGCGTTCAACGACGGTAAGCCCGGCCTGCGCATTCAGAAGGCCCCGGCTCCCGCGCCCGAATCGGCGACACCAACCGACACGTTCACCGATTACCAGTTCCTGCAGAACGACAAGGGCAATCCGATCGAGGCCGGCATGTTCTGGTACACGGCCCTTTTCCAGACCGGAGACCCCGAGCCCGTTTCCATCCCGATTCCGGCCTATGATCCGGCGGGGAACGACACGCCCTTTTACCGCATCCTGTTCAAGGGCGAAGACATGGACGACACCGTCACACAGACCTTTTTCATTACCGTGAACGGACGGAGCATCGGCTCCCATCGCATCATCAATGCCGCCACCCAGCTGTACCAGTTCAGCGATCCCGCGGGCCTGAGAACAACCGGCAATGCGCTCGGAGTGCATTTCAGCGCGACCCTGCAGGCCGCGAAAGGCTACCTGGGCTGGCTCGAGATCCGGTACCGCAGATACCTTGCCGCGAGGGACAACCAGCTGAAATTCTTCTCGCCGCAGGCGGGCGGCGCCTGGCGGTACAGGCTGACCGGCTTCACGTCCGAGCCCGAGGTGTGGGACGTGACCGATCCCGCGTCGATCCGGGCCCTTTCCGTCGTCGCGGAGGACGGCGCGTACTGGGTTTCCGATGCCGCCGACTCAGGGGACGTCCGGACGTACTTCTGCCGGTCCGGATCCTCCTTCCCGTCGCCGCCGGGCATTGAAAAGGACACTTTCGCGGACCTTCGGAATCCGGAAAACGGATGCGACCTGCTGATCGTCGCGCCCGCGGCCTTCATGGAAGCGGCGGAACGGTACGCCCGGTTCAAGCGCGATGCGGATTCGCTCGAGGTGTTCACGGCCGACATCGCCGAGGTGTTCGACGAATTCGGATGGGGCATACGCGATCCCGCCGCGCTCCGTGATTTCGTGCGGACCGCGTATGACACCTGGAGAAAACAGCCGTCCTTTCTGCTGCTGTTCGGGGACGGGCATTACGACTACCGGAACCGTCTCCCCGGCTCGAAACCCAACTGGATCCCCCCGTTCGAGATCGGCGGCACGCAGACGCTCTGGTCCCCGGCGGTGGACGACTGGTTCGCGTGGGTGTCGGGGGACGACGCGCTGGCGGAACTGGCGGTCGGCAGGGCCACCGTGGAAACGGCCGAGCAGGCGAACACGGTGGTCGACAAATGGATCCGGTACCAGTCCGAGCCGGAACGGGGCGACTGGCGCGGCCTGATCACCATCGTCGCGGACGACGAAATCAGCCCGAATTCCTCCTCTGAAATGGAACACGTGCGGGATTCCGAAACCCTGGCGGCCGCCATCCTGCCCCCGGCTTTCAACCAGCGCAAGATCTACATGACCGAATACCCGGTCGAGATACAGACCCGGCGGCTCAAGCCGCAGGCGGAGGACGATCTCATCCGTCAGATCAACGCGGGAACGCTCATCGTCAATTACACGGGCCATGCCAACAAGTCCGTCTGGGCGCACGAGTGGATTTTCCAGCAGCAAGCCTCCATGAAGCGGCTGGAGAACGGCGGCCGGCTTCCCCTGTTTTTCGCGGCCACCTGCGAATTCGGGCTGTTTGACGATCCGAAGGAACAGTCGTTCTGCGAGGACCTGCTGGCCGCTCCGGCCGCGGGCGGCATCGCGGTCATCGGCGCGACGCGGTTCAGTTTTTCCGGTGAGAATTCCGCGCTGAACTACGCTTTCATGGATCCGCTTCTCCGGAACCTGTCCGATCCGCTCCGCATCGGCGAGGCCATGCGCATCGCCAAGATGTCCACGGGGAACCGGACGGCTGACCAGAAGTACGTCATTATCGGCGATCCTTCTCTCCGGCTGGCGGCTCCGAGGCAGGAAATGGTTTTCACCTCGGTCGAGCCGGACACGCTCCGGGCGCTCGGACGCGTCCGCGTGGAAGGCGAGGTGCGGAAAAACGGGGTCCGCTGGGAGGACTTCAGCGGCCGGGTGCGCGTTCAGGCGTCGGATTCGAAGAAATCCATACGCTACCGGTCGGCGTCCGGAGCGTCCGCGAGCTACGCGCTCCCCGGGAACCCCATGTTCCGCGGAGAAAACGAAGTGACGGGCGGCCGTTTCGCGTTCGAGTTCATCGTGCCCAAGGACATCACCTACGGCGGGACGCTCGGCCGCCTCTCCGGTTACGCCTGGAACGAATCCACGGACGGGTTCGGCGCCAGGGACGGCCTGATCACCGGCGGCAGCGCAGTCGTGGACGACCGGCAGGGACCGGACATCCGGAT
This sequence comes from bacterium, assembly GCA_030372965.1. Lineage (GTDB taxonomy): Bacteria > Zhuqueibacterota > QNDG01 > QNDG01 > DTFT01 > JAFGAX01. The sequence continues at coordinate 2,880 of JAUCQC010000102.1, read as the reverse complement.
CGGTTTCGACGGGCTTCCGAATTTCATGCCCGGCGACATGGTCGCGGGCGATCCGGTGCTCTCGGCCGAAATTGAAGACAGCCAGACGGGAATCAACCTGACGGGCGAACTCGGCCACAAAATCACGCTCGCGCTGGACGACGGCCTGCCGGTTGACGTCAGCGCCTATTTCAGCTATGACGCGGGCAGTTACCTCAGGGGCCGCGTCGTGTATCCGCTGACCGGCGTGGCGCCCGGCGTACGCAGTCTCACGCTCAAGGCCTGGGACAACGCGAACAATTCCGCCTCCCGGACGGTGGAGTTCCGGGCCGTGGCCGGGGACGGGCTGATTCTGGACAAACTGCTGAATTACCCGAATCCCTTCAGCGGCGCCACCCAGTTCACGTTCGAGGTCAGCCGGTCCGCGGAGGCCGAGATCCGGATCTACACGGTGGACGGACGGCGGATCCGAAGGATCGAGGGCATACCCGCGCAGCCGGGCTTCAACTGGGTGGACTGGGACGGCCGGGACGAGCGCGGGGACGCGTTGTCGAACGGCGTCTATCTCTACACGGTCACGGTGCGGGCCGGAATCGGCGGCCAGAAGGCCGAGGCCTCGGAAGTCGGCAAAATGATCAGGATGCGGTGACGGGCATGTACAGCGGCCTGGTGCTCGATCATTTCAGGAACCCCCGGTGCATCGGGGAAATCGAGAACCCCGACGCGGTCGGCGAGGCGAAGAACGAGGCCGACGGCGACCACGTCCGCCTGACCCTCCGGATCCGCGACGGCCGCATCGAGGACAGCCGGGTCCGGGTGATGGGGTGCGTCGCCGCCATCGCGTCCGCCAGTTTCTTCGCGGAATGGATGCGCGGAAAAACAACGGCCGAGGCCGCGGCCCTGACCGAGGCGGAGCTGGCCGAACGCATGGGCGGTCTTCCGGAGCACAAGATCCGTTGTTCGCTGACCTGTGTCGCCGCCCTGCGGAACGCGATCGCGGACTCCGGACCCGACGGGAAAAGCCGTGGGTGAATCTGACAGCGAGCGCATTCCCCGCGGCTTGCCGCGGGGTAAGCGAGCGAATATAAGATGTCCCTTCTCTACAGATAGAAGATTCCCCGCCGCTTGCGGCTGGGAGCTTCAAACGCATCCGGCCGCGGGGAGCGCTCCGCCGGATGATGTCGTTTTCTCGATCGCGAAGCCCGGCCGGTTCGAGCTGACCGTCAAGGGATCGCGCTTCATCGGGTTCGCGGCCCAAGCCGCCTCCGCCGAATCCGCCGAACAGTGGGCCGGTTCGATCTCGCGCGAATACAGGGACGCGACGCATTGCTGCTGGGCCTGGCGGATCGGAACCGGGGACCGTTCCCGTTTCCGGACGAACGACGCGGGGGAGCCCTCCGGCACGGCCGGCCGGCCGATCCTGGAGGCCATCGACCGCAGGGCGCTTTCGGACACGGTGTGCGCGGTGGTCCGGTATTTCGGTGGCCGGAAGCTGGGCACGGGCGGCCTTGCGCGGGCCTACGGCGAATGCGCGGGCGGCGCGCTCGACGCGGCCGGCCGGGTCGAACGCTTCATCGAGGCTTCTTTCAAGGTCCGTTTCGGAGCCGAGTGGACGGGCCGCGTGATGGCCGTGATCCGGAGGCACCGGGCGGGGGTCGGGCACCGGGACTTTCAGTCCGAAACCGAAATGACCGTGCGGGTCAGGGCCGGCCGCGCCGGAGCCTTCATCGCCGAACTGACCGACGCCACATCCGGGAAGGCCGCGATCGTGAAGCTGGAGGACGCGGATGGGGAACGATAGGTTTCCGACGTCCGGTTACGGCCGCGTGCCGGGGAGAGTGAAATGTCCGCATGCGACAACCTGAAAAGCAACCTGGGCCGGTGCAACTGCACCTATGAGCCCTGCAGCCGAAAGGGGAAGTGCTGCGAGTGCCTGGCCTATCACCGGCGGGCGGGCGAGCTTCCCGCCTGTTACTTCCCGCCCGAGGTCGAAGCCACGTTCGACCGCTCCATCGGCCGTTTCATCGACACGGCCGGGCGCTGAGGCATCGGAATCCCGTCCTCCGGATCCGGCGCCGCGGAACGGCGGACGGCAGGGAATTCCATCAACCAACGGGGAACGCCAATGGATCTCGGTTTGAAGGACAAAGTGGCGGTCGTGGCCGCGTCGAGCAGGGGGCTCGGCAAGGCGGTGGCCTGGCAGCTCGCGCGTGAAGGCGCGAAGCTGGTCATCTGCGCCCGGAACAAGGAAATCCTCGAGGCGACGGCGGACGAGATTCTCCTCGACACCGGCGTGACGGTGTTCCCGCTTTCCATCGACCTGTCGGACGGGGACCAGGTGCGCTGGATGGTCGACGAAACCCTGGACCTCTTCGGCCGCGTGGACATTCTGGTCACCAATTCCGGCGGCCCGACGCCCGGCGGTTTTGACGAGATCCAGGAGGAGGACTGGAAAAAGGCCGCCTCCCTCACGCTGTTCAGCGTCGTGCGGCTGATCCGCGCCGTGCTTCCGTCCATGCGAAAGCACAAGTGGGGCCGCATCATCAATCTCACGTCGGTCTCCGTGAAGCAGCCCCTGCCGGGGCTGATCCTCTCGAACGCCCTGCGGCCGGCCGTGGTGGGGCTGACCAAGAGCCTGGCTGAGGAGCTCGCGCCGGACAACATCCTCGTCAACGCGCTGTGCCCGGGATATTTCATGACGGACCGCGTGAAGGCCTTGGTCGAGGACAAGGCGTCCCGCTCGAGAAAGCACATCGACAAGATCATCGACGAGATGGTGAGCGAGATTCCGCTCGGACGGATGGGGGATCCGAAGGAGCTGGCGGACCTGGTGGCCTTTCTCGCGTCCCCGAGATCCGGCTACATCACCGGCGCCGTGATTCAGGTGGATGGGGGGATGGT
>JAUCQC010000101.1 GCA_030372965.1 bacterium | reverse complement strand
TTCGGAACTCGTCGGCAGCGTCAGATGTGTATAAGAGACAGAAATGATTCCGGGCTTTTTCAAGCGTCCCCATGGGGATTCGAACCCCAGTTACAAGATCGAAAATCTTGAGTCCTAGGCCTCTAGACGATGGGGACGGGCGTTTCAAATGGTGTCGTTCACGACCCTGAATGAGCCGGCTGTTTGGGTGAGTAACGGGACTCGAACCCGTGACCTTCAGGGCCACAACCTGACGCTCTAACCAACTGAGCTATACCCACCATGAACAAAGCCGTATAATTTAAGAAAATGACTTGCGGAAATCAAGCATAAAAACGCTCCGTCCATTTTCCGGACGGAGCGTTTCAAGGAAGTGAAGGAAGAGAAGGTGTCGTGACAGGGTCAACGGAATCAGTTGACCAGCGCATGCACCCGGGTACGGGGGTCCTTGACCGGCTGATAATGACGCTTGGGGCTTTCCTTTTCCAGGAAATCCAGCCTGGCCTTGTAGATCCGGTTTTCGTGGATCAACTTGGCCTTGGCGCCGTACGCGAGCACGGCCATTCCGAGCATGCCGAAAAGTCCTCCCGCCAGGAACGAGACTACCAGTAAAACCGCCATAACAACCCCCGATTCAATTTGAAAATGACTCCAGCCGATTATTTCGAAACTGTAACAATTCCCGCCTGAAATTCTACCTACTGCAGACATATGCAAAATGCGGACCGTATTTTTCGTGCCTGAGACCGGTCTGGACAACGGCAAAAAGCTGAAAATTCTGCTTTTTAACGGGTATCGCCTGGAATAATTTGCCTGGTCACACCTGCTACCTGATTCGCACCTCATCTTCCCCATGGGATGTTGAAAAAATCATTCCAATTCATTACATTGGAAAAGCAAATGAAAAAACAGCTCAAACTGTTGATTTTCAATAGAAATCAAGGGAACCGCTTTTCCATTCCGGTTCTTCTCTCCTCCATTGAGAAACGCGGACTCGGTAAATCATTCTCAGTGCGGGTCAAGGACGATTTGTCCCCTGATACCGTGCCGGAAGGAGCGATCGTCGCTTTTTCCTTTCAGACCGTGCATCTCCCTGAAGTGCGGGCGGATCTCCGGAGATTCCGGCAAAAAGCCGGAATCCGGCTCATTGCCGGAGGCCCGCATGCCACGGGTGACCCGGAAAACACCCTGAAAATGGGTTTCGACGCGGTCTTCGCCGGGGACGGGGAAAAGTCGCTCCCTGACTTTCTCGAACGAATTGTCGACTCCCCAACCTGGCCGGATGCGGGAATATGGAAGGCGGATCCTGAAAAGGACCTTGAACAGAGCCTCCCCTTCTCCGGAATCGATCCTTTCATCCCGCCCATTGAGATCATGCGCGGGTGCGGCCAGGCCTGCCGCTTCTGCCAGACACGGGGGCGGAAGCCTGTTTTCCGGTCCATGAATTCTGTACGGCTCTACCTGGACGAGATCAAGCGGCGGTCCATGCTGCTGCGGCTCGGATTCATATGCCCGGACGGATTCGGGTATAAACAGGATGGACGGGAAACAGCGGAAGCGGTTGAAACGCTTCTCGCGGAATCCAAATCCATCGGCATCCGGTTCCTGGAGTACGGGATATTCCCCTCCGAGGTCCGTCCGAATCACGTCACGCCGCGGCTACTGGCGATTGTCCGGAAATACTGCTCCAACCGGAAAATCACAGTGGGCGCCCAGTCCGGGTCCGAACGCGTCCTGAGACAGGTGTGCCGGGGCCACAGCCGGGAGAGCATCGAGAGAGCGGCCGCCCTGATCCGGGAGGCCGGGTTCAAACCCCAGCTCGATTTCATCATCGGATTCCCGGAAGAAACGGACGAGGACAGGATGGAAACCGTGGAATTCATGAGGCGGATGGGCATCCGGTACGGGGCGTGGAACCAGGTGCATTATTTTCTGCCGCTCTCGGGCACGCCCTATTACGGGATGAAGCCTTCGGTCATTTCAGCGGCTGTGGTACGGAAGCTGGACGGACTCGCTTCAGCGGGTTTGGCGAACGATTGGTGGAAGAAAGGGTCGATTCTGTCTAATAAGATCGTGGAGACGCTGGAGGATTTGAAGAATACTCCGGAATTCACCCTTTAGAGTTTCATTCAAAGGAATGAAAGGCTGAAGCCTGAATTCCGCATTTGTATTCCCCCCTCTCCGGCTCCGGAAAACCCAGTTCCGGAAACCTACGGGCCAGGCTCTCCGCGAAGCGGAAATCAAGATCGGCATTGTCCTTCGGCGCGAATCCCATGACTTTCTCCCACACCGGCCTCGATTCCATGCAGAAATAAACGAACACATCCGAAGACCTGCGGCGTATCCGCTCCAGAACGGCGCGGTACAGGGCGACGCGAAGCGGCCGCGGATACCGCATTTTCCCATCCAGACCGCGTATCATCTCTCCGGTTCCGACGCGGCTCTTCGGGAACCGCGTCCGGATCACGTCTCCGAGCGCCGGCGGATAACGCAGACTGCCGAGGCTGATCCAGGCCACGCGGGACGGATCGACCGCGTCGAACAGGCGGTCCGTCAGTTCCGCGTATTCCCTTTCGGATTCCGGATAATCAAGAATGGGATCGAAGTGGAAACCGATCAGAAACCCCGCTTTCGCGCATCTGGACGCGGCAACGAGCCTGTGCTCGAGGGACGCGGAACCGTGCTCCTCGGACGCGACGACCGAGGACGGGTTGACGGACCAGGAAATCACCGCCTTCCGGGTCGCGGCTTCGAGCGCGCCGTCCACACGGACGGTCTTGGTCTTGAGCTCGAACAGCGCGTTGGGCCTTGCCGCGAAGAACTCAATGAACTCCCTGGCCGTGCCGGTCAGTCCGTCCAGCGCGAGACTGTCCGCGAGCTCGCCCGTGCCGACACGGAACAGGCGGCCCGGGTTCTGATCGAGCAGGAGTCCGGCCTGTGCCAGCATGTCATCCGTATTCACGAAAACGGTCTGGCAGGCTGAGTCCAGATAGGTCTGGAGCACGCAGTACGCGCAGTCCATGGGGCACTGGGACTGGGCGTTCATGACCGTATACCGGCAGCAGAGATAGGGATCGGACGTGGCGGGACAGGGTTTGACGAGCCCGCCGCGTCCGACCGCGAGCCTGAGCACGCGTTTGCCGCGGGTCAACGGCAGGCGGGAGATCGAACGGCTGAAGGTTTCCCCGGCCGACACGGAACGGGGCGTGTCCGGCAGGCGTTCGAGTATCCGTCCGGTCAGCGGAAAGGAAACCGCTTCGGGATCTATTTCAATCCGGTCGAAACGGACCGGGATTTCCGCTTGCGGTTGAAACACCGGGCCGCTCTCAGAGCAGTTCGAACATGGATCGCAGGCTGTCCCGCGTCTGTTCATCCGAGAGCCCGGCAGACAGAGCGGCCGCGTCCGATTCCGACCGGAGCAAAGCCTCGAGGCGCAATCCCGGCGATTCCAGGGACGCGTCCCATCCCAGAACGCAGAATCCCGGAAGCCGCATTCCGTCCCTCGCCCGCTCCAGGGATTCGTTCCAATTCATGAGACGCGGCTGCCGCATGCGCTTCAGGTTTTCCCTGAGCGAGGCGATCCGCTCGTTCCGGTTCATCCCCTGCCGGCCGTGTCCCGCGGACGCGCCGGCCAGCACTTCATGCATCGGCCTGCCGTCGCGGCGGCCGATCTCCCACGCCGTCCTGACGATCTCGGTCAATTCCACGGGCCGGAGCTGGAGCTCCCGGCCCAGATCCGCGGCCGCTCTCTGGCCGGACGGATCGAGCGTCAGGAAGAAGGACGCCTGCTTGAAGGCAACGGGATACCGTTCCAGAAGCCGGATCAGGCAAGGCTCCAGCCTGAGAAGTCCGGCGAGTTCGTCCAGGGACGGGGCGGATCCGGAGAGCTCCAGCGCCTCTCCGCACCGGCCGGTGATCTCCGTGTCCGGCGCGCCGGCGCGCCTGAGAATATCCACGATTCTCGCCTTTTCGAACAGATGCAGGGGACGGGTCGCGGCCTGCTCGAGAACCGCGTCCGCGAAATGCTTCCAGCCCGGAATGTCAGCGGACAGTACGCGGCCGGGAACGGTTTTCAGCCCAGCGGCTTCGGCCGCTCGGATCCGGCTGAACCCGGCCAACGGCCTCCAGCCCCCATCCGCGGCCAGCACGGGAATCGGGTTCAGGACGCCGCTGGCGCGAACGGATCGTTCGAGACCGGACCGATCCGCTCCCGTTGAAAAAGCAAAAAAGAAATCCCGGAGAATTTCTTTCAGGTCGATCTCGACGACGTTCATGGATTCATCCCAGTTTCTCGGCCCTCGCGCCTTCCGAGGGCCGGGTTTCGTAGAGTTCCGGGCACAATCCGGTCCGCTTCGGGTACTCCTCGAGCACGGCCTCGGCCAGGGCTTTGCCGGCCCCGCGCCGGACGACCGCGACCGCGCATCCGCCGAAACCCGCGCCGGTCATCCTCGCTCCCACCGTGCCGGAAACGGACATGGCGATGTCGACCATCGCGTCCAGTTCGGGACAGCTCACTTCATACAGGTCCCGCAGGCTCGCGTGCGACTCGAGCAGAAGCCGGCCGATGGAAGCTTCGTCCCTCGAACGCAGGGCGGTCACGAAATCCAGCACGCGCTGGTTCTCCTCCACCACGTGCCTGCAGCGGCGCCGCACGGTTTCGGGCAGGCGGCCGGCATGACGCCCGAATTCCGCCGTGGAGACGTCGCGCAGGGCGCGGATGCCGGGCAGAACGCCGGACAGAAGCCGGACGCCCTCCTCGCACTGGCTTCTTCTCTCGTTGTATTCCGAGCCCGTCAGCTCGCGCTTCTTCCGCGTGTTGAGAATCACCACGTCGTACAGGTCGGACGGAAACGGGACGATTTCGTAGTCGAGCGACCTGCAGTCGAGGAACAGCGCGGCGTTCGCCTGCCCGAGCGCGGAGATGAACTGGTCCATGATGCCGCAGTTCATGCCCACGAAGCGGTTCTCCGCGGCCTGGCAGAGCCGGGCGAGATCGGTGTCGCCGATCGCGAAGCCGTTCATGAGCCGGATCAGCACGGCGAACGCCGTCTCGACCGCGGCCGAGGAGCTCAGGCCGGAGGCGATGGGAACGTCTCCCCGGTACACCGCGTCCATGCCGGTCGGCCGGAGCCCGGCCCTCAGGAATTCCGACAGCACGCCCTTGGGGTAGTCGCTCCAGGACGCGGACGCGTCGCGGGTCAGCGGTTCCTCGAGCGAAAAGGAGACCCGTCCGTTGAAATCCGCGGACACCAGGTTCACCCGGCCGTCCGTCCGGGGCGAGGCCAGGACGGTCACGCCGAACTGGATCGCGACCGGCAGAACGTACCCGTCGTTGTAATCCGTGTGCTCGCCGATCAGGTTGACCCTGCCGGGCGCGGCGGCGCGGAAGGACGGATCCTTTCCGAACGCCCCGAAAAACCGCCGCTTGAGATCCTGCATGAGAAAAATCCTCTCTGAAAATGGCTCAGGCTTATCCGGCCGGCCGTCCGGTCAGCGCATCCAGCCTGCCGATCGTGATTTCCTCCATGGACCGCACCACCCAGTCGGCCGGGGTCAGGTCCTGGCCCGTGCTGTTCGGATTGCGGAATCCCACGCAGAACATGCCGGCCGCCTTGGCCGCGGTCACGCCGTTCGTCGAATCCCCTATGACCACGCACCGGCCGGGAAGAACCCCGAGCCTGGCGGCCGCCTCGAGAAATATGTCCGGATGCGGCTTCGAGCGCGCCGCGTCGTCCCCGGACACGACCGCCGTGAAAAGGTCCGCGAGGCCGGTCTGCGACAGAACGAGCCGGACGAGCTCGCGGTTTGAACTCGATCCGACCGCGATCGGAATTCCGGCCTTGGACAGTGTCCGGATCAGGTCGTAAGTCCCCGGTACCGGAGGCACACCCTCTCCGAAAAGACGGAGGAGGTTCGACTTATACGAAGCATATAAAACGTCAAAGGTAACGTTTAAGTGATAACGCTCAATAAAACGCGTCATCAGGAGGCTTGCCTCGGTTCCCATATAGGAGTCGAGCTCCCCGTCGGTCAGTGAAATGCCGAAAGGGCTCAACGTGACGCGTTCAGTTTTCTTGTGGAGCGGTTCTGTGTCTACGATCACTCCATCCATATCGAAAATGACTGCCTGAAACAGGGATCCTCCGCAATCACCATAAAAAAAACAACCCACCAATCGGTGGGCGGAAACTCCAGACTGCCGCGGATGCTGTACCGGGAGCCGGAATCGAACCGGCACGCCCCTTGCGGGACAAGGGATTTTAAGTCCCTTGCGTCTACCTATTCCGCCATCCCGGCCGATTCAATGGAGGCGGCGAGCGGAGTCGAACCGCTGAATAAAGGTTTTGCAGACCTTCGCCTTAGCCACTTGGCTACGCCGCCGGTTTGGAGCGGGAAACGGGACTTGAACCCGCGACATTCACGTTGGCAACGTGACGCTCTACCAACTGAGCTATTCCCGCTTGTTTGACTCTCGGGCTATAATTTAATAAATTTCGGCGGTTTGTCAAGGATTAAATCAGGGGAAACCGCTATTTTTTCAGCTGACCGACCGTAAAAAAGCTGTAGAGATTGGGGCCGCATCCGTTCGGGCACTTGTAGGAATGGAAAAGTTCAAGGCACTCTTCATACGTCTGAACCGGTGTTTTCCGCACGGTTTTGCACTTCTCGCAGACAATCACGAGTTCCTGATAGGTGACTTCCTCCATACAATTCCTCTCCCCCCTCTTGGAATATTCATTATAAATATTTTAAGTAATAATTTTCGAAAAGTCAAGGAAATATTGACATACATTTTCGTTTTTACAGAATAATATGAAATACTGTGGAATTCAGACTTCAGTCTTTCATTCATACCGGATGAAAGGCTGAAGCCTTAATTCCGCGATTTACACTGCTTTCGTCAACAATGATGCCGCCCGCCGCAGTTCCGCCTCCGCCTCCTCCATCGTGAGCACGTCGGTCCGAACCGGAATGCCCCGGCTCCTGAACGATTCCATAGCCGCCCAAACCGAAGGCCTGCCGAGACCGGTCCGCTCCGGATGATCGGAAAGAAAAAACGGCCTCACGGGCCCGTCGTACCGCAGGCGCCCCTTTTCGAGGAGAATCACCCTTTCCGCGAGACGGGCCACCAGATCCATGTCATGCGAGACGAACAGAACGGAGCGGCCCGATTTGTGAAAACCGGCCAGGATGGATTCCACGCGGCTGGAGGATTCCCAGTCCAGGCCGGCCGTGGGCTCGTCGAGAACGATCCACTCGGGCTCCATGGCGAACACGCCGGCCAGCGCCGCGCGCCGTTTCTCCCCGCCGCTGAGGTGGAAGGGCGAACGGTTCCGGTACGCGTCGAAGGACAGTCCCACGCGCTCCATGGCCGCGGCCACGGCGGACTCCAGACGGCTCCCGGAAAGACCGAGATTTTTCGGGCCGAAGGCCACGTCCGCGAAAACCGTCTCCTCGAAAAGCTGGGTCTCGGGCAGCTGAAAAACCAGCCCGATCCTGCGCCGCGCCTCGTTCAGGTCCGCGCGCCGGTCCGCCAGATCGAGGCCGTCGAACACGACCGCGCCGGAGGTCGGCCTGAGGAGTCCGTTCAGGTGCTGAATGAGCGTGGTCTTGCCGGATCCGGACGGACCCACGAGCGCGACGCATTCGCCCGGCCCGAACGCCGCGGACACGCCGTCCAGCGCGTTGCGGGTTTCGAGAAACGGGGAACGGTAGGAATAGGAAACATTTTCAAGCCGGACGTTGAGCAATCCAGCCGCCCGCTGGCCGGGACCGATCAACCATGTTGCCGAATGATTGAAGGCCGGCGGCGGGGGATCACCAGAAATACTGCTGCTGGACGCCGCGGGGGAAGGTGGACCTGGCTTTCGGCGGCCCGATTGAACGCGCAGGCCGTCCCATAAAACCTCGAGCCGGATCGACGCGGGAACTCCGACAGCGGCCGCACGGCACAGTTCCTCGTCCCGGAACGCGGTTTCCGCCGGCCCGTCGAACACGAGCGCCCCGTCGCGGAGCAGGAGGAGGCGGCCGCAGAAAAGCGCCTCGTCCGGGTACTGGGTGACGATGAGGAACCCCGCTTGCGGCCGCTCCGTTACGAAACGCCGGATCTCCGCGCGGCCTTCCGGGTCGAGCAGCGAGGTGGGTTCATCCAGCACGTAATACGCGGGTTCCATGACCCAGACCGAGGCCAGCGCGAGCCGCTGGCGCTCTCCGCCGGAGAGCAGATGCGGCGCGTGCGTCCGCACCGGTTCGAGCCGGAAGCGCCGGAGCGCCTCGTCCACGCGGCGGACGATGTCCTCCGTGGGCACGCCGAGGTTCTCGGGGCCGAACGCGATCTCCCGCTCCACCGTGGTCGAGACGATCTGGTCGTCCGGGTTCTGAAAAACCAGGCCGACGCGCCTGCGGAGCGGAATCAGGTCCCCGGGCCTGAGCACGGACAACCCGTCGACCCGGACGTCCCCGGCCGCGGGACGCAGCAGGCCGTCAACGCACCGGACCAGAGTCGTCTTGCCCGATCCGTTCGATCCCATGAGCGCGACACGCTCTCCCGGCGCGATCCGGAACGAAACACCCCGGAGCGCGGGCGCGGATTCGGCTCCGGGGTAGACGGCCTGAAGACCTTCGGCCTCAAGCACGCGGCTTCACCCGCTCTTCCAGGCGGCGCACGATGCGGTCCGTGGCGCCGGTGCTCTCCCGCACCAAAGCGAGCGCGGACGCGCCCGCCTTTTTAAGGAAGGCGGGGTCGTCGATCATGGGCCGGAGAATGCGCAGGAACGCGTCCGGGTCCCGGACGAGGAATCCGCCGCCGGCCGATTCGAGCTGACCGGCCTCGTGCGAATTCCGGCACCGGGGCCCGAAGAAAACCGGGATCCCGAACGCCGCGGGCTCGAGCACGCTGTGCACGCCGGGCCCGAATCCGCCTCCGACAAAGGCGGCGTCCGCCAGGGCGTAGAGGCCCGCGAGAATGCCGATGCGGTCCACCAGGAGTACGTCGGAAGCCCCGCCGGAGGCGGCCGGGAGCGCCGAAAGCCGGACGCACCGGAGCCCCGCGACGGCGCATTGCGATTCGACGTTCCGCAGGTGCTCCGGGGTGGGCTCATGCGGCACCCACACCGACCAGACCCCGCGCCGCTCCGCGGCGAGCGCCTTCAGAACGGGCGCGATCACGGCCTCGTCCGTGGGCCAGGTGCTGCCGAACACGATTCCGAAACGCCCCTGCTTCAGCGGCCGCAGGGGCCCGGCAACGGACTCGGCGTTTTCCGTGCGCCGCACGACCTGGTCGTAGCGGGTGTCCCCCGCCACCTCGGGCCGTACCGACGCCAGGCCGAATTTCTCGCTCACGTCCGCGGTCTGTTCCGAAACCGCGAGCACGTGGTCGAAGGGCCGGACGCACATGCGGAGCATGCCCCGGGTCCAGAACCTGCGGTACGCCGACTCGGAACGGAGCGAAAAGTTGATCAGGAACGCGGGAATGCCGCGACGCTTGAGCTCGGCGGTGTGGTTCGGCCAGATGTCATGACGCACCACGATTCCGGCGTCGGGCCTGAGGATGGACAGGAAGCGGCCGGCGTTCCTCCGGGTGTCGAAGGGGATGTAGGTCAGGAGGTCGGCTCCGGGAAAGGACCGGACATTCTCGTACCCGGAGGGCGAGAAAAAACTGACCGCGATGAAGGCGTCCGGAAACCGGGCCCGCAGTCCGGCGATGACGGGCTTGGCCTGCTCGAACTCGCCCATGGAACTGGTGTGTATCCAGAAACGCGGGGAACGGCGGGCGCACCCGGCGGTCTCCGATTCGAGCCGGCTGAAGAGCCCTCTCCGGCCCTTCAGCCCGCGCCGGATCTTGGGATTGGCCAGGCTGCCCAGGAACAGCGCGAACCGGAGCAGCGGCAGCACGGCGGCGTTGTATACCGCGTAATATAGGGAATCCATCAGTTCTCCGGAATCAGTACCCGTTCGGCCGCGGACAGAACCTCGCCGGCCCCGATGTCCAGCATGCAGCGGAAATGCCCCTTCGGACAGCGGTCGGTGCCGTGGTAGGAGCAGGGTCTGCACGCGAGCGGCTTTTCAACCACGACGGAAGGCGCGCGGAACGGGAAGAAGCCGAAATGGCGAGTCGTGGGGCCGAAGACAGCGACGCAGGGCACGGACAGGGCCGCGGCCATGTGCATGAGACCGGTGTCGTTGGTGACCAGCAGGCTGCACCGGCTGATCACGCCGGCCGTGCCGGCCAGCGGGAAAACGCCGCTCAGATCCGCGGCGGGTCCGGCCGCGTTCTTCAGCGCCTCGGCGCAGGCGGGTTTGTCCGCCTCTCCCCCGATGAAGGCGGCCGCGTATCCCCTTGAAATGAAGGCCGAGGCGACTTCGCCGAAGCGCTCCGCCGGCCAGCGCTTGGTGGCGCGGCCCGCGCCGGGCGCCAGGGCGACGAGGCGCCTGCCCCCGGCCAGTCCCGCCGATTCCAGGCGTCTGTCGACCGCCGCCGTCTGGTCCGGATCCACGAACAGATCCGGCCCTTTCCCGTCATCCCGGGCGCCGATCACGGAGGCCGCGGCCAGGTATTTCAACGGCACGGCCAGGATTTCCCCGTACCGGTCGCGGCGGCAGCGAACGAGCTGGAACCGCTTCCAACGGCCGATTTTCACCGTGCCGCGCTTCTTCGCGCCGGACAACAGGCTCAGGAAACGGCTGCGCAGGCTGTTCTGCAGGTCGATCACCGCGTCATACCGGCCGGCGCGCACGGTCCGCGCCAGACTCCAAAACCCCGCTCCCTCCCCGCCCCCGAACGCCAGCACGCGTTCCACGGACGGATGGTTCCGCACCAGGGGCCGATAGGCCGACTTGGTGAGAAAATCGACCCGACCCGTCGCGCAGGCCGCGGCCGCGGCCCTGATGGCCGGCGTGGCGAGAATCACATCGCCCATGGCGCCGAACCGGATCAGGAGCACTTTCCTCGGTCGCGGCGCGTTTTTATCCGCATTTGGCAACCTGTATCCCGAGTCTGCGGCGGAAGCAGTCGATTCGTTTTTCACAGAATCGGCCGCAATCGCATCGATGATGGCTCTGATGATACTGACAGTGGAATGATCCCTTCAGGGTTCCATTCATGACAGGCTGAAGCCTACAAAAATCAAAAAATCTGGTTGCTTGGCCCACGCATCGCGGGGTCTTCAATAATTAGCATCTGTTGCTTGATCCCGCAAAAGCGGGACCTGAATTCCGGAATACTTATTTAAACCCGGAACACGGAACTCGGAACCCGGAACCATTATCACCGAATGCCTCTTGTCCGAGAGCCTCGCGAAAAAGCGTGCCCCGGACTTGATCCGGGGACTGCCCCGGACTTGATCCGGGGACGCCCGGCATATCGGAACTACAACTACAACTCGAAACCAGGAACCCGGAACTCGGAACTATTTCGTCACGTCGTACCTGTCCTTGAGACCCGAGGAGATCTTCTGGCGCACAACGCCGTTCTCCTCGGTCATGACAATGCCCTCGACCTCCGGCAGGCTCTCGATGACCGCCATGGCCGTGTCCGGATGGAGCGTGAACAGGCCCGTGGCCAGCGCGTCGGCGTCCAGCGCGGCCGGCGCCACCACGGTCACGCTGATGCACCCGGATTCGGCCGGGAACCCAGTACCGGGGTCGAGGATGTGGCAGTAGCGTTTGCCGTTCTCGATGAAGACCCGCTCGTAATCGCCGGATGTGGCCACCGCCATGTCCTTCAGGCGGATCACGCCGATCAGGCGGCCGCCCGGGTCGCGCGGATTCTTGACCCCGATGCGCCAGGCTGGACGCTCCGGATGCCTGCCGAAGACCGCGAGGTCGCCCGTGGCCTCCACCATGCCGGAACGGATGCCGCTGGCGCGCAGGGACCGCACGGCCAGGTCGATCAGATATCCCTCCCCGAGCCCGCCGAGGTCCATGAGCGCGCCCCGGCTCTTCAGGAATACCGTTCCGTCGCCGAGCTCGAGCTGCCGCATGCCTGAAACCCGGAGCCGCCGGTCCAACTCGGCCCTGTCCGGCACGGCCGTCCGGTCGGTTCCGAATCCCCAGAGAATTTTCAGCCCGCCCAGAACCGCGTCGTATCCGCCCCGGGTCAGGCGCGACGCTTCGACGGCCTTCCCGATCAGGCGGCGGGTTTCCGGGCCGACCGCCACCGGCCGGTCACCGGCCGCGGCGTTGACGCGTGCGATGTCGCTGGTATCCACGTGCGCCGTGGTGCGGCCCTCGGCCGCGCGCATTTCCAGCACGCACCGCTGAACCGCCGCACGCACGCCGGGTTCTCCGGAATCCGCCTCGTAAACCGTGATCTTGACGTGGGTGTCCTTCAGAAAAGCCTCGGCGATCACCGGCGGGTCGAGGCGGCCGCCGCGGCATCCGGCCAGAGAGGCCAGAAAGACGGGCAGGATGAGAAGCGCGGCCGGACGCCGCCGAATCGAGGCGGTCAAGGACGGTCTCCCCCGGCGCTCCGGAGCGAGCCGAAGCCCGCGCGCTCGGAATGCCGCTCCGGTTCCGGACCCTGCTCCCGCGGAAGGAAGGCTGCACCGACGCCGCCGGAGGCCGGCCGTCCGCAGAGCAGAAACAGAGCGGATCGGCAGACGGATTCCGGCAGGTCGGAAAGTCGCAGCAGCGCTTCGTCGAGCTCCTCGGCCGCTTTCCGTTCGGCCGATTCCGCGCCGCCGTGACGGAGAATGAACGCGTGAATCCACGCGACGTCGGCCGCGGTCCGCCTTTCCATGCGGCGCAGGCAGGCTTTCCGGTCCGCGGCGCCGGACGCGCCGTAACTGTAGACCAGGGGGAGCGTCCATCTCCCGCCGCCCGCGTCCTGGCCGACCGGCTTTCCGAGCGTATTCGCGTCTCCGGTGACGTCCTGTATGTCGTCCCGGATCTGATAGGCGAGGCCGAAGTGCCGGCCGAACCGGCCCAGCGCCCGCACCCGGCTTTCGTCCGCGCCGGCCAGACGGCCTCCGAGTTCGCAGGCCGTCTCCATCAGGCACGCGGTTTTTCCGTAGGCGATTTCGAGCACCTCCGCTTCGGACACGTCTGCGGCACGGCCGGAAAGCGCCTGCTTCAGTTCCGCGGCCGTCATGGCGAGCAGGGCTCGGGACAGGGCCGGCAGGACAAAGGGGTCCGGCCGGCTGAGCGCCAGGGACAGTGTCTTCGCCATGAGATAGTCGCCGGACAGGACGGAGAACCGGTTGCCTTCCGCGGCGTTCAGGCTTTTCAGCCCGCGCCGCCTGTCCGTGCCGTCCACCACGTCGTCGTGGAGAAGGCTGGCGATGTGCAGGAGTTCGATGAGTACGGCGGCGCCGGGTTCCGGGGGCCGTTCGGGACGGCCGGCGCCCTGGGCCAGCAGGTGGAGCAGGGGCCGCAGCCGCTTGCCGGAGAGCAGGTGGGATGCCGTCAGGGCCGGATGGCCGGCGCTTTCCGCGGCGTCGAGCGACGCGATGAATTCCGTCTCGAAGCGCTCCATCGCCGAAGCGACCGGAGCCGAGGCGTTCCGGAGCGCGGCCGCGTTGAAGCCGCGTCCCGGGGCGGACGCGGCCTCAGGTCGCCGGACCCCCGCGCTCACGCGGATCCGATCGACAGGGCCGGCCGGGCCCGCGCCCCCGGGGCCCGCAACCATAAAAA
>JAUCQC010000100.1 GCA_030372965.1 bacterium | reverse complement strand
TGTGCAGTTCGTCGATGAAGAGAATGACCTCGCCGTCCGACTCCTGCACCTCGCGCAGGACGGCCTTCAGCCGCTCCTCGAACTCGCCCCGGAACTTCGCGCCCGCGACCAGCGCGCCCATGTCGAGCCCGACGATGCGCCGGTTCTTCAGGTTCTCGGGAACGTCACCGTTCACGATGCGGTGCGCGATGCCCTCGGCGATGGCGGTTTTACCCACGCCGGGTTCGCCGATGAGCACAGGGTTGTTCTTCGTCCTCCGCGAGAGGACCTGGAGCACACGGCGGATCTCCTCGTCCCGTCCGATGACCGGATCGAGCCTGTCCTGGCGCGCGAGGTCGTTCAGATCCCGGCCGTACCGCTTCAGGGCCTGGTACTTGTCCTCGGGGTTCGGGTCCGTAATGCGCTGACCGCCCCGCACGTCCTTCAGCGCGTTCAGAATGGAATCGCGGTCCGCCCCGGTTTCGCGGAGCAGCTCGCCCGCCCGGGTTTTGGATTCGGCCAGGGCGGTGAGGCCGTGCTCCACGCCGATGTACTCATCCTTCATGGATTCGGCGGCCGAGAGCGCCGCCTGGAGCACCCGGTCGAGCTCCCGGGAAAGCGCGGGTTGTCCCACGCCGCCGGTCTGCTTCGCCAGCTTCGCGACCAGGCCGGCCGCCCGGTCCTCAACCAGTCGCGGATCAACGCCCAGCTTTTTCAGCAGGGTCCGCGCCAGACCGTCCGCGTCGTCGAGCAGGGCCGCCAGCAGGTGCTCCGGCGCGAGCTCGGGATTGCCGTGCTCGGACGCCATCCGCTGGGCTCCGGCCAGGGCTTCCTGCATCTTCAGCGTCAATTTGTCGAAGGGAATCATTACAACACCTCAATTCAAGGTTCAAAGTTCAAAGAAATGAGCTCTCAGATTAACGATTAGCGACCTTAGATCGACGATTTGATACACGGCTTCGATCTCTTCAATCTGAAATCGTCAATCTTCAATCGTTGATCCGAGATCGTATGTTCACTCTGAAATTTGTACCTTGAACTTTGAACTTAAATATGGGATTTCATCCTCTCAACCAATCTGGTATACTCCGCCTCCTCCGGCCTCGCTTCGGCCGCCAGCCGCGCGTAGGCCAGGGCCTTTCGGTCCAGGTCGGGGGCGCCGCCTTCCTGCGCCGCTCTCCTCAGTTCCGCGTCCTCGTGGATCAGGTCGGCCATGACCGCCATCTTCTCCGGTTCGCCCAGCAGCCTGGCCCCGGTCTCCGGGTCCATGCGGCTGAAGAGGAGCGCGTCGGGGCCGAGCAGGGAAGCGTAGGCCGCGTCCAGCACCGCGCGCGCGGCCGTGAAATCGCCGGATTTCCGGAAGCCGATCATCTGCGCCACGGCTTTGGCCGTCTTCTCGATCATGCGGAGCAGATAATCTTCGCGTATGGAGGAGCTCATGACTGTCTCCGGCGGTAAGCGATTTCATTGAGTTCATGGTTGTAGGTCCGATATGCCCCGGGCGAATGCCCGGGGCTATCGGACAATGAAAGCCGAAGAATTGATCAATGCGTTCCAATCATCGTCCGAAAGGCCCGCGTGAATGAAGCGGGCCATTTCGGACCTACATTTTGCCCACTGGCCATCGTCGTCCCGTGTTTCGAGTTCCGAGTTCCGAGTTGAAACAGGAAATCAGAGAAAAACGGCTCTGGACCCAGAACCCCGAACGCGGAACTATTTCTTGTCGTCGTCCACGACCTCGTAATCCGCGTCGCGGACCTTGCCGTCGCCGCCGGGACCCGCCGAGCCGCCGGACGCATCCGGACCGGCCGACTGGGAACCGCCGGGCTGTCCGGCCGAGGCGTTCGCGTACATCTTCGAAGCCGCCTCCTGCCAGACCTGGCTGAGGGCGTCCGACGCGGACTTGATCTCCGCGATCGCGCTTCCCTTGAGCGCCTCGCGCACCCGGGCCACGGCCGCCTCGATCCTGGCCTTCGCGTCCGGCTCGATCTTGTCGCCGTACTCCTTGAGGTTTTTCTCGGTCTGGTAGGTGAGCTGGTCCGCCTGGTTCCGCGTCTCCACCTCCTCCTTGCGCTTCTTGTCCTCGGCGGTGTGCGCGGCGGCGTCGTTCACCATGCGCTCGATCTCCTGCTTCGAAAGCCCGCTCGAGGCCTCGATGCGGATCGACTGCTCCTTGCCCGTGGCCTTGTCCTTGGCCGACACGTTCAGGATGCCGTTCGCGTCGATGTCGAACGTGACCTCGATCTGGGGCATGCCGCGCGGCGCCAGGGGAATGCCGTCCAGGTGAAAGCGGCCGATGGTCCGGTTGTCGACGGCCATGTCGCGCTCGCCCTGCAGCACGTGGATCTCGACGCTCGGCTGGTTGTCGCTGGCGGTCGAGAAGATCTCGCTCTTCCGGGTGGGAATGGTCGTGTTCTTCTCGATAAGCCGGGTGAACACGCCGCCGAGCGTCTCGATGCCCAGGGACAGGGGCGTCACGTCGAGCAGGAGCACGTCCTTGACCTCTCCGCCGAGCACGCCGCCCTGAATCGCGGCGCCGATGGCGACCACCTCGTCGGGGTTCACGCCGCGGTGGGGTTCCCGCTGGAAGTACTGCCTCACGATCTCCTGCACCTTGGGCACGCGCGTCATGCCGCCGACCAGCACGACCTCGTCGATGTCCTTCAGCGTCAGGCCCGAATCGCGCATGGCGATCTCGCAGGGCTTGATGGACCGGACGAACAGGTCGTCGCAGAGCTGCTCGAATTTGGAGCGCGTGAGCGAAACGTTCAGGTGCTTGGGCCCGGTGTCGGTGGCCGTGATGAAGGGCAGGTTGATCTCGGTCTGCACGGCGCTCGACAGCTCGATCTTGGCCTTCTCGGCCGCATCCTTGAGCCGCTGCAGGGCCATGGGATCCTTGGACAGGTCCACGCCCTCGGCCTTCCGGAACTCCTCGACGAGCCAGTCGATGATGCGCTTGTCGAAGTCGTCGCCGCCCAGGTGCGTGTCGCCGTTGGTGGACTTCACTTCGAACACCCCGTCGCCCAGTTCGAGCACGGAGATGTCGAAGGTGCCGCCGCCGAGATCGTACACCGCGACCTTCAGGTTCTTCCCCTTCTTGTCGAGGCCGTAGGCCAGGGCCGCGGCCGTGGGCTCATTGATGATGCGCTTCACGTCGAGGCCGGCGATCACGCCCGCCTCCTTGGTGGCCTGCCGCTGGCTGTCGTTGAAGTAGGCGGGAACCGTGATGACCGCCTCGGTGATCTTCTGGCCCAGGAAATCCTCGGCGGTCTGCCGCATCTTCTGCAGGATCATGGCCGAGATTTCCTGCGGCGAGTACTCCTTGTCGCCGATCTGGACGCGGGCCACGCCGCCTGCGCCCTTGACGACCTTGTACGGAACCTCCTCGATCTCGCGGTGCACTTCGTCGTGCATGCGCCCCATGAAACGCTTGATCGAGTACACCGTGTTTTTCGGGTTGGTGACCGCCTGCCGCTTGGCCGGCGCGCCGACCAGCCGCTCGCCCGTCTTGGTGAACGCCACGACGGACGGCGTCGTCCGCGCGCCCTCGGAATTCTGGATGACGACGGGTTCGCCGCCCTCGAGAACGGCCACGCACGAGTTCGTGGTGCCCAGGTCGATGCCGATGATTTTTCCCATATGAAACGCCTCTCTTTCTTTTTTCTGACCCCCCGGCTCCGGCGGTCCGGACCCGGGGGTTGTCCGGTTTCGTTTCGGATGTTCGGTTGTCCGCGTCAGCCCTTGGCGCCCGAGGTCCCGGAGTCTGAAGCCTTGGGTTCGGCGGATTTGGATTCCGAGGCCCTGGATTCGGAAGGCTTCGTTTCAGCCGGCTTGGATCCGGACGGCTTGCTTTTGGCCTTCGACGAGCCGCCGCCCGTCTCCTTGCGCTTGTAGTCGGTCTGATAGAACCCCGTGCCCTTGAAGATCACGCCGATGCCGGTTCCGATCTGCCGTTTTCCCGGGCTTCCGCATTTCGGGCATTGCGCCTTCGGCGCCGCCTTGATCGACTGGAACGCCTCGAACCGGCTCCCGCACTGGGTGCAGATGTAATCGTACGTCGGCATCTTCGACTTCCTTTCAGAAATGGGTGTGCGCTTTGGCCCCGGACGGACGGGTCCGGTTGCCGTCGCGGCTCTCGGCCCCGGCCACGCGCAGGGTCACGAGCTGATCGCCCCGGCGGCCCGCGGCGTGCAGGCCCATTCCGGGGATTCGGAACACGTCGCCGGAAGACGATCCGGCCGGAATTTTCAGGTTGACGCGGCGGCCGTCCACGGTCCGGACGCGGAGGGTGGCGCCCTCCGCAGCCTGGCGGACGGTCAGGGGAACCTCGCAGAGCACGTCATTGCCCCTGCGCTTGAAGAAGCGGTGCGGCTCCACGCGGACACGGATGACCAGGTCGCCTGATCCCGGCCCGCCCCCGGCCGCGCCCCGGAGACGTATCGATTCCCCGTCTTCGATGCCCGCGGGGATTCGGACGGACAGCGTGACCGGCCCGGATTCCGGGCCCTCGAGCCGGATCGGCTGGGTGCCTCCCGAAACCGCGAGCTCGAAGGGGATGCGGATCTCCGCGTCCGGGCCCCGCTTGCGGCCGCGTCCCGCGAAGGAGAACTCCGGCCCGCCACCGTTCCGTCCGAAGAACTGCCCGAACAGGCCCTCAAGGCCGCCGAACAGGTCGAATCCCTCAAACGTGAACGTGTCGCCCCTGCCCTGCCCGGACGGCCGCCTTCCGCCCCCGCCGGTCCAGCCGTCGAAGCCGGGACCGCCGTAACCGTATTTGCGCATGGTGTCGTACTGCCCGCGCTTCTTCGGATCGGAGAGCACGTCATAGGCCTCGGAGACCTCCTTGAAGCGCTCCTCGGCTTTTTTGTCCCCGGGGTGCGCGTCCGGATGGCTTTCCTTGGCGATTCTCCGGAAGGCTCTCTTGATTTCCTCGGCCGACGCCGTCTCGGACACGCCCAGTATTTTATAATAATCCTTCGGATTCATTTCGTTCAGGTCCCCTCACGGTCAGGCCGCGGGTCCGTCCCCTCCGCTTTTCCCGACACGCACGCGGCTCGGTCTGAGCAGTCGGCCCTGCAAGGTGTATCCGCGCTGGAGCTCCTCGACCACCATGCCGTCCTGTTCCGGAACGCACGCAACCGTCTCGATGGCCTCGTGGAATTCCGGATCGAAGGGTTGTCCCACGGACTTGATTTCCGAAAGCCCCTCGGAGGACAAAGCCGCCTTCATTTTCTGAAAGATGAGTTCAACGCCGGACGCGAAATCGCCCTCCGCGGACTTGGCGAACATGGCCATGCGTTCGAGGTCGTCCAGCACCGGAAGAAGACCGGTGATCACCCTGCCCTTGGCCATACCGAAAAATTCGGATTTTTCCTTTTCGACTCGTTTGCGGTAATTGTCGAACTCTGCCTTCAACCGCCGCAACTGGTCGAGGTAAAGCGATTCAACATCCGGCTCGGCCGGGGCTGTAGGTTCCCGGGACGCGGCCATGGCTTCTTCCGTATTTCGTTCGGATTCGGAAGGCTTGCCGGCCTTTTCAACCAGGGGCTTGCCATCCGGTCCTAATATTTCTATGGGTATTCGCATAAACTCCCTGATTTTCGCATTTAACTATTCAAAAGTTTATAACCCACAATGCAATCAACGGGCCATTCAAAAAATTCAAATCCAAAACATATAAAATCAATTATTTAAATAAATAATGACTCCTTTTGTGGACTGCCATTATTGCGCATTTAACAGCCCATTAGACATGTCACAATAACCATAACCGATGCCTGAACGGCATGACAGCGTGGATACGGCTGATAAAGAAATGTGCGGCGCATCTGACAGATGCGTCGCACATCGTTATAATCAACCCCGGGGCCGCAGGTCGCACGATCGACCCCGGGGTTGATGGATAGAGCCTTCACGTGCCCGGCGCCTCCAAAGTGCCGGGCACGTATTCACGCACTATTTAGGCAGTTTCACGAACGCGTGGAACGACCGGTCCCTGCTCTTCACCTTGAAGATGACCACTTTGCCCTTTTCAAAGGACCGGAGAACCTTTCTGTATTCCGCCAGAGTCGGCACCGGCTTGTCCTCGATGGCCGTGATCAGGTCCCCGCGGCGGATTCCCGCGTCGAACGCGGATCCCGCCGGTTCCACTTCGGTGACGATGACGCCCTCGTCCGACTTGTACTCGGGCATCTGCCGTTTCTCATCCGGGCCGAGCGTCTGCACGGAGAGTCCGAGCTTGGGAATGTCCTCCTCGGCCTCGGCCGCCCGGCCTGCCGTCTTGCCGGTTTCGCGCTGACCCAGCTTGACCGGCACGGTGATCGACTTTCCATCGCGCAGTATCGCGAGGTTCACGGTTTCGCCGGGCTTTTTCAGGGCGATGAACCCCTGAACCTCGTTGGAGGAGTTCATCTCCTTTCCGTCGATTTTCACGATCACGTCCAGCGGCTTGATCCCCGCTTTCCGCGCCGGGCTGTCTTCCATGATTTCCTCGACGATCACGCCGGTGGGCGCCTTCATGCCGAAACGTTCCGCGGCCGCGTCATCCACATTCTTCATGGCGATTCCCAGCCACGCCCGCGTGACGTACCCGTTCTCGATCAGGTCGGCCATCACCTTGCGCGCCAGGCCGATGGGGATGGCGAACCCGTAGCCCATGTACGTTCCGGTCTGGGTGGCGATGGCCGTGTTGATGCCCACCACTTCGGCGCGAAGATTCACCAGGGCGCCGCCGGAATTGCCGGGATTGATGGCCGCGTCGGTCTGGATGAAGTTCTCGATGGCGTAACTGCCCCGGTTCGAGGCGGCTTCCTCGTCCTGATCGCGCAGGATGTTGATCTGCCGGCCCATGGCGCTGACGATGCCCGCTGTGACCGTGGAGTTCAGATTGAGCGGATTGCCCACGGCCAGGACCCATTCCCCGATCTCCAGCCTGTCCGCGTCGCCCAGCCTCGCGACCGGCAGGTTTTTGCCGTCGACCTTGATCACGGCCACGTCCGTGAGCGGGTCCGCGCCGATGATTTTGGCTTCAAAGGTGCGCTTGTCGTTGAGCCGCACCTTGATCTCGTCCGCGTCGCGAATCACGTGGTTGTTGGTGAGAATGTAGCCGTCCGCGCTCACGATCACGCCGGATCCGAGGCCCTGCATGGCCTGGTCCTCCTGCCTGGGCAGGTCGAAATTGCGGCCGAAGAATTCCCGGAACATGGGGGGCAGTTCTTCGCGGTTGCGGCTGGCCTTGATCACCTTGGTCGTGTACACGCTGACCACGGTGGGCAGAACCTCCCGGGACACGGCGGTGAAGGCCTTGGAAGTGTTCTGCAGCTGGAGCAGGGCTTCCGAGGGCGCGTCCTGAGACCCGAGCACGGGCGGGCCGCTCCTGGCGGCGAAGCCGCGGGGCGTCCACCCGAAATTGGCGGTGAGCACCACGCCCACCAGAACGCCGAT
Organism: bacterium; assembly: GCA_030372965.1. Lineage (GTDB taxonomy): Bacteria > Zhuqueibacterota > QNDG01 > QNDG01 > DTFT01 > JAFGAX01. Next base: position 9,258 of record JAUCQC010000100.1, on the reverse strand, counting down.
GAGGATGAAGCCGGCGACGGACCAGAGTTTCCGCTGTTTGGACCACATACGCTTGACCTCCTGGGAGTTACCTGAAAAGAGCGCCGCCTAATCCCGCTGTCCCCGCAGGACAAGAAGCCGGAGCAGCTGAACCACGGCCATGGCGGTCGCGGCGACGTAGGTCATGGCCGCGGCCCTGAGCACCTGGCGGGCCTGGTCGGTTTCGGATTGAACCAGGTAGCCGCGGTTGCTCAGCAGGGCGAGCGCGCGCGAACTGGCGTTGAATTCAACGGGCAGGGTGACCACGGTGAAGGCCACGGCGCCGACGTACATCAGAATTCCGAGATCCATGAGAAACTTGCCGCCGTGCCCCATGAACATGCCGATGAGAAAGAGCGGGAAGGCCAGCGTGGAGCCGATGTTGGCCACGGGTACGATGGACTGCCGGAGCTGGAAGCTCGCGAACGCCTCCTTGTGCTGGATCGCGTGCCCCACCTCGTGCGCAGTGACGCCCAGCGCGGCCACGGACCGGCTGGCGTGGGTCGAGTCCGAAAGCCTCAGGACGCGGCTGCGGGGGTCGTAGTGGTCGGACAGTTCCCCGGCCACGTGCTCGACCTTGACGTCGCCGAGCCCGCCGTCGCGGAGCAGGCGGACGGCCAGGTCCTCGCCGGTCATGCCGCTCGAGGCCTGGACCTTGCTGAATTTGGCGAATGTGCTCTTCACCCGCGACTGGGCCCAGAACGCGAAAATCATCACGGGAACGAGCAGCAGCATGGTGGAATCGAAAAACATGGGTGGTCTCTCCTTTCCGTACTTCCGTTACCTGAAATTGTACGTCCCTTACTGCGGAACGGTTCCGTATAAGTTAAGATTTGCTAAGGTCTTTTTCAATCGGTATTTAAAAGCGGTTCCGGGTTCCAAGGTCGGGATTCCAAGTGTTTCCCGAGATTGGCGCTATCGGAGTCTTTCAACCCGGAACTCGGAATCCTGAACTTTTCTTCAACGCGGAACCCGAAACCCGGAACTCGGAACCGTAAAAAGAAGAGGCTCCGTCAAACTGAGGACGGAGCCCGAGGGGGGATGATAGAGGATCCTTGAGGAACAGACTGCGGACTGCGAAGTCCGCTGAACCCCGGCGGTTCGAATCGCTTCGACCCCGGGGCCCGAAATTTAAAAGTTCAAAGCCAGACGCACGCCCGTCGGGCTCATGCCGACCTTGATCTTGCCGACCGGAACCTTCACTTCCATGGGCTTGACCGCCATGATGAATGACCCCGCGCCGCACACCGCGAGCACGATGCCGGCTGTCATGTGCTGGCCGCTCTTGTCGTCCAGCGAAGTCGCCTCGTTTTCCTGCTCCAGTTTCCGGATCCGGTCCTTCTCCTTGTTGTATTCCTGAAACTGAATGATCGAATACGCACCGCAGGCCACGCTGAGCACCGTGAAAGGCAGAAAGGGCCTGCGCACCTCGTAGTAATACCGCTCCCCGGTTTCGAAGTCGAAGACTTCCTTGCCCCGCCGCACGCGCGCCAGGCTGGTGCGGGGAATGCCGATCATGTTGCCCTCGTCCGTGCGGATCACGACTTTGCCGTCCACGGTCTTCACGATGGTGCCGTTGTAGGTGCGGCCGTTTTTGGTTTCGATCACGTCCGCGGCGGCAAATTGCACACCCATGAGCAGAGCCGCGAGTGCGGCACCCAATTTCTTCATCTATGTTTTTCCTCAACTTATCATAAAAATCATGGCGTCCCGAAGATGGATCGAACGGGACGCCAGATAAAATTGCACAAATTATGCCAGAGGGTAAATTTTGCCCCTTTATTTGCTTCTACAGTCCGGCCGCATCCCAGATTCTCCGATCCGGTTCACCCGCATCCCTCAGTTCTCCCGGTACAGCAGCACCGCGATCCTGCGGTTCATGTACCGGCCCGTCGGCGTGCGGTTGTCGCCGAGCAGGACCTCGCCCACATCCTTCAGCTGGATGACCAGGGGCTCGCGCTCGCCCATGCCCACGGGCTGGGCGATGCGCCTGCGCAATTCCTCGTACTGGTCCGGGTAGCGCGCCTTGAGACGCTCGAGAAATTTCGCGGTGAAATCCTCGGCCCGCCGCAGGGAGAGGCGCTCGTTCACGCCATCCGGGCCCACGGCGCAGGCGTGTCCCTCGAATCGCAGGCGCATGGACGGGTCGGCCACCATCTCGCCGGCCACGGACATCACGCGGTCCCAGTAGAACGCGTACACCGGCTCCACCTTCGCGAATTTGGCCGCGCCGAAAATCTCCTGGCGCTCGATCGTCCGCTTCTCCTGCAGGTACACCGAGTCGGACAGGGTTCGGAAGGTGCGGCCCGCCCCGTCGGTCAACAGAAGGGAATACTTGAACCACCGGTTCCGCGCCACCACCACCTTGTTCCGGTCCGTGCCCTTCCACACCAGGTCGCCCCACAGGCTGTCCCCGTCCGCCGCGCGGCGGCTGTCGAGCGTGAGCGCGCCCGTCTGGCCGGCCAGTTCCCACGAGCGGATCCCGGCGGGCGAATGAATCGCGGCGTCGAACTTGACGCTGTCGCGCATGGTGCTGTCCACGGCGAACTGGTAGGGCTGGAAGATTTTCTCCTGGTCCTTGACCTCCACCCCGAAGCTGACCACGCGGTTCTGCTGCATGATCCACTCCGCGTCCTGGCCGTCCTTGGGCATGGGCCTCCGGCCGAGCACCTTTTCGCGGTGGTCGGTGACGACCTCGATGCGGCCGTCCGGCGCGCCCAGGCGCACGAGCCTGGCCTTGACGTCTCCGGCCCGTCTGTCTGCCAGCGCCGGGTCGGTCTCTCCCGACAGGGCGTCGATGGACCCGAACACCTGGAGCGTCACGCCCGGGTTCTCGTTGAGCCGGCGCGCCAGCGTCGGAAGGAGCGACGGGAAAACCCCGCCTTCGGCCGAATAGGTTTCGGGCGTTTCGGACGAATTCGCGTCGAAATACACCTCGGGCACCAGGGGCACTTCGAGGGTGCTGTACCCCGTCATCATGACCTCCACGGTGTCGGGCACCGTGACGCGGCCCTTGGGAATGGTGACGAAGGACTCTTCCCGCGTGTTGTTTTTCTCCTGCGACTCCAGGATCAGCGAGTCCGCGTCCGCGATGACGCGGATCACGTGCCGGCCCGGCACATCCGTCCGCCACTCCAGATCCATGGAACCGGAGCCGTCCACGGGCACGGAAGGCCGCTTCGCGGAGTAAATCACGGTCCGGCGCGGGCCCGCCGCGGTCTCGGCGATGTCCTCGACGACCACCCGGAACGAATCGGAGGACGCGCTCCCGCGGTTGCCGAACGTCACGGCCAGCCGGCCCTGTTCGGGCGTGGTCGTGATGTACGGGCTCGGATGGAACGCGATGGAGTCGACGGTCAGGTCGGGAACGGCCACGAGGAAGTGCAGCACCTTCCGGCTTCCCCGCCGGGCCATGCGCACGTGTTTTCCCCTGTCGACCGCGGCCACGGCCCAGTAGTAACTGCCGCCCTGCGCCACGGGGAGCAGGCACGCGGTGTCCGAGACGGATTGGCAGAACATCAGCGAATCGCGGAAGGACGCGTAACGGGACGACCGCCCCCAGAATCCCTCGAAGTCGGTCTCGAGGCGGCGCACCGCCTCCTCCACCTTCGGCTTCGTCCGGTCCACGATGACGATGTACTCGAGCTCGTCGAAGGGATCGGGGTCCTCGGTGGCCTCCCAGTCGAGGTGCACGACGGCCGAGACGCCGGCTTCGTCGGCCCGGGTCTCGCGGGGGTCGTACAGTGTGAACGCCTCTGGCGCGGACGGAAAATGGGTGATGCCGCCGCGGTAGGTCTGACGAAGGGCGTCGCCGAACCCCATGTCGGCCAGGTCCGCCTCGATCGCGTCCCCGAACCGGCTCGGCAGGCCGAGCAGGCGGCTGAACGCGTCGTCCCAGCGGAACCCGAGCCCGAAGCTCAGGTCGCCCAGGTCGCGTCCGTTCGAGCGGAACCCGAACCGTCCGCCGATCAGGTCGTTCCACCAGACCTCGGTGCCCGCGACCGCGACGGTCTCGCGGCCGCGCACGCCGACCGCGTCCGAGGCCAGGAGCCACGACCAGCCGCCGTAGCGGCCGACCCGCAGGCTGGCGCCGGCCCGCCACGTCATGGGCAGAAGGGTTTCCTCGGCGTCATAGGTCAGGCCCCCGCCCGCGTGGCTGAGCGAGGCGCCGAGGGAGACTATGCCGAAATCGAACACGCCGAGGCCCAGCCCTCCGAGCCGGAAACGGCCGGGACGGACGAGCAGTCCCGCGTCCGCGGAAACGCCGGACGCGGACCAGCCGTCGAGACGGCTCTGCAGGTACTTGATTTGACCGCCGACGGAAACGGATTTGTGGATCCAGTCGAGCCGCTGGCCGAAGAGAACGCCGGCGGTGAAGTCATTGGCGGACACGGAAGGCATCGCGCCGCCCGTGGCGTCCCAGGAAGGCGCGCCGACGACGTTGAAGGCCGCGCCCAGCGAAGTCCTGCGGCTGCCGAGCACGCGGAACTGCCGGACGGCCGTGAACGAGGCCTGGTACAGGCCGGCGAACCACTTGTTGTACTGGGCCGACCACTGCCAGGCGCGCAGGTGGCCCAGGCTGCCGGGGTTCCAGAACACCGAGGCGGCGTCGTCGCCGACGCCCGCGGCCGTTCCGGCCATGCCGGCCTGCCGCGCGGCGGGGTCGATTTTCAGGGAAGGCACGCCGATGTCGTCCTGGCCGGCCGAGCGGCCGGCGGGCACGAGCAGGAGAAGGGCGATGGAGGCGGTTGTCGCGATCAGGCGTCTCATGGCGTTCGTCCTCAGCGCACCAGAATGAATTTCAGGGCCTTGTGCAGGCCGCCCGAGTTCGCCACCGCGAGGTACACGCCGCTGCCCGCGCGCCTTCCGTTCGCGTCCGTGCCGTCCCACCAGGCGGTGTTCCATCCCGCGGGAAAGGCGCCGGAGGCCACATTGCGGATGAACGCGCCCGAGGCGTCGTAGACCGACAGGTCGGCCCGCCGGTTCGAACTCAGCTTGAACCGGAGCTCCAGCAGGCCGCCCGACGCGGGCTGGAAGACATTGTCGCCGAGCACGAAGGCGTCGCTGCTGCGTATCGTGAAGAAGGCCGTGTCGGAACGCGTCACGTTCCACAGATCCACGGTGGTGAAAACGACGCCGACCCGTTCGCTCTCCCGGGCCGTGCGCATGCGCGTGTCCGAAACGGGCGGCGCGACGAGCGTCCAGGCGCCCCGCGGGAGATCGGGATTCGCCGCGATGAATGCGTCCGCGTAATCCGGATGGGATTCGCCCGTTTCGTAGAACACCTCGAGGTCCCAGGAGGCCACGGTCACGGGCGTCACGACCCGGACGGACACGGAGTCTCCCGGCTCGACCGTGGATGGATACGCCTCCACGGACGGGTCCGGCGGAATGAGCGCGGCCACGATGACCGTGTCCGCGTCCGCGTTGTTCCAGGTGATCGTCTCACTGTCCGAATGGCCCCAGGCGCGGTTGATCAGCAGCACCTCCCAGGGCGGAAGAAACGTGTCCACGTCGCAGGTGAAGGTCACGGAACGGCTTCCGCCCCGGCTCTGCAGTTCGTCGATGAACCAGAAGAGGGAGTCGCCCCGTTGCTCGTACGCCGACCCCGAGAAGGATGTGAGCGTGAGTTCGGGCGGCAGAACGCCGGTCATGGAGATCGCCGGGCAGGCCAGTTCTCCCCGGTTCGTCACCGTGACCGTGACCCTCACCTCGCCGCCGGCGCGCGTGTACCAGACCGAATCCCCGCCGGCCACGGCGAGGGAATCACCCACGCCCTCGACGTTCACCGCGAAGTCCGGCGGCAGGAGCGGGATGTAGACGACCGTGTTGGTCGCGGCGTTGTCGCGCAAAGACGTGTCCGGGCCGCACCAGGCGCGCACCGTGTGCGTGAGCGCGGTGTTCTGCAGCGCGAACAGGGTGTCGGCGCGGAGCGTGTAGACATAATTACGGACGGCCCGGATGGGCAGGCTGTCGCAGATCCACGAGAGGGAGTCCCCGGCGGACGCGTGGCTGAACGCGACCGAATCGGGAACGAGCGTGGCCGGCAGGGAATCCGTCAGCCGGACCCCGGACACGTCCTGATGGCCGATGTTGAGCAGGGCCACGGACACGCGCACCTTCTCGCCCGTGCGCACGAACCAGGTGGTGTCGCCTCCGGACACGGTGAAAGACGTCCCCTTCGAAAAGACGCGGACCGCCACGTTCGCGGCGCCCTGCGGCGCGCGGTAGATCCCCGTGTCCGGGGCCGCCAGGCCGTAGGCCTCGACCCGCAGGCCGACCCGCCGCCAGGTTCTGTCCTGCGTCGTGTCGGACGAGGCGAAGGCCAGGCCGTAGTAATTTCTCAAGGCTTCCTCCGCCGAAAGCAGGGCTTCGGCGAAGGACGGGCCCGAACCGCCCGAAGAGGCGGCCAGCGTCCACCCGCCGGAACCGGCGGCCAAAGAATCGATCTCGGGCGTCACCGGAGTCCCGCCGCAGACGATCACGTGCACGGGCACGCCCCGTTCGCGGGACAACCGGACGGTCCCGGCGATTCCGGCGGCGCTTCCCGCGTCGTTCCCGGACGTCACCGCGATCACGCCGCTCCTGCCGGACGCGCCGGCCAGCGCTTCGATCGCCGAGGCCACGGCGTCCGCGAGCCTGCGGCCCGACCCGGAGGCCGGGGCGCCGTTCACGGCCGCCTGAAGCGCGGCCGCGTCCGACGTCAGCGGCTGAAGGGTCCGCACGCCGTCGTTGAACGCGATCACCGCGCCGTGGTCCGAACGGGAGAACCGTCCGAAGAACGCGGACAGGTCGGAGCGCGTGTCCTGGCTACCGGCGGACCGGTCGAACACCACGGCAGCGGATATGGGCGAAGCCGAAAATTCCGTGACCGATAGGCCCGGCCGCACGTCTTTCTGCGGCGGATAAGCGGGATTCTCCTCATGCGCCTCGGACAGGGCCGCCCAGACCGACCCGACCGGGTTTCCGAGCTCGTTCGAATCCTCGAGTCCGGCCCATTCGTCCGAATCCGCCAGCCCGGTCACCGGGTGGCCGTTCTGGTCCATGAGGCTCACGGAAGCGATCACCCGCCCCGGGAACCATGCGTTCCGTCCGCGAAGCGTTTCGGAGGTGGTGAAATCGCTGAGCCGAGAAGCCAGTGCCGTGACGCCGACGGCCACGGTCGACGTGTCCGCGTTGTCCGTTTCGTCCAGCTCGGCCACCGCGGCCAGCGGGTCCGCGACCGCGGCGATGACATGGTCGCCCGCGGGCCTGAAGGAAGGCGTGAACGTGGTGACCGCGGAATCGCCCATGGCGAGGCCGGGGATCGTGTTGGTCAGGGGGGCGGGCCAGGGCGGCACGCCGTCGAGCGTGACGCCGAAGGCGGACGTGCGGTCCGCGTTGCCGTCGTTGCGCACAACGACCTCGACGGGCCAGGGATACGCGGGCGTGACCGTGGCGGTCACGGGCCGGACGCGGACGGTGAAGTTCGGCCTCGCGGCCGCGAAGAAATCCGCGGACGCGGCATTGTCCGTCGCGATGGAGTCGTCGAGGCAGGTCACGGACACCGCGCTGGTGACGCGCGTGTCCCCGGCCGGCATGCGGGGCGGCAGGACCGCCCGGCAGGAGAGCACCGTCGAGTCGCGCCGGCCGATGTAGTAATAGGACCAGAAGGCCGTGCCGTCCCGCACCGAATCGGGCGGCGGCGAGGCCGAGACATAGGCAAGGGAATCGTGCAGGCTGAGCGCCACCACGGTTTCGGCCGCGGGGCCGCGGCCGGTGTTCCGCACCGTCATCCGGTACGTCACCGTGTCGCCCGCCACGGCATAGGGCGTCGTTCCGGCGGGCGCCGCGTACGGGGTGACGACCGAGAGCCTCGGCGTCACGTTGGGCGGAATGAAGGGCACGGCGTAATGCGCGGTGTCGCGGCCCGTGTACACGGTGGTGGTGCTGCCCATGACCTGGTCGTACCGCAGCGTCAGATCGAGCGCCCGCTTCTTGCCGTTGGTGAAGGGATCGGGGCTGGTGTGGGCGAGCACGTAATAGCCGCTGATGTGTCCGTAGATTTCGCGGTAGATCGGGCCGAGGGAGTCGATGGACGGCGCGAAGTACGACATGCCGCCCGTGACATAGGCGATCTGCTGCAGCTTGTCGAGCTGGGGCCCCCCGCCGTCCGGGTTGTTGTTCGACAGCCCGATCGGGTAGATGGGGATGGAATCGGCGCGCGCGAGGTCGAGCACATTGTCGATGGTGTAGCCCTTGTTGTGGTCGCGGCCGTCGGTGTACGCGATGACCACGCGCCGCTCGGGCTGGCCCTCGGTGGCCTTGAGCGCGGTCCAGAGGGCGTCGTAGAAATACGTGCCGGCCCAGTCGGAGGTGTCGGTGTCGATGGCCTTCATCAGCGCCGTGGTGTCGCTGGTGAAGTCCTGCATGAGAAAGCTCTTCTTCGCGAACTTCCAGATGGCCACGCGGTCCTTCGACTGCATCTGGCGGATGAAGACCTTGGCCGCGGTCTTGACGCTGTCGAACCGGCCGATCATGCTGCCGCTGTAGTCCATGACCATGGCCACGGACAGGCCCATGTCGAGCCGCATCTCGCGCACCTGGAATCCGGGCGTGGTGGCCGTGACGTCGGGGTTGCGCGGTTTGGCCGGGTCGTCGACGTGGGTTTCAAGAATCGTCGGCCACGCCTGCGACACGGGCTGGCCGAGCTGGTTGACGTCTCCGGCCGAGAGCCAGCGGGTGGTGTCCGCGAGCCCGTGCACATAGCGGTTCTGTCTGTCCCTCACGGTGAGGATGGACATCACGGGCGACGGAAAGTCGGCCCGTTTGCCGCCCAGCGTCGTCAGGGTGTCGATGGTGATGCGGTCGATGTGGACCTTGAGGCCCCCGGTCTGGCCCGCGGCCGGCGCGGCCGCGGCGGATAAGCCGATCAGGGTGTATGCGAAAACGCGCGCAATGAGCCGGAAGGGGAGAAGGCTTCTCCCCCGTCTGGATGGGACGGATCCCATAAGTTTTCCCCTAAAGCCTTTGAGTGAATTCGATCCCCTCGCCACGGACGCGGTACGCTTCAACGCAGGTCTCCCCGCCTTCGGCGAAGATCGACAACCGTCAATAAGCAACAAGCGTACCATGCGGGCTCTCCGCGTTTCAGCACCGCGTCCACGCGTTTCTTCCGATCCGGATCTCCGGATCGGCATCCCGCGAATGACCGCTTTCAAAGCGGCCGCGCCGCCTGACGAGCCACGGATAGTAATCAAT
>JAUCQC010000099.1 GCA_030372965.1 bacterium | reverse complement strand
GGATTAAACCGATAAATTTTAACATTCCTTAACAATTGAAAAATTTCCGGCCGGTTTTATATCAGTAATGGCCTGATAATGGTTTTGTGCATGTAAAGATAAATGTTTGTAAATAAAACAATAATGGCAGAACGGGATTAAATTTTATATCATTGGCAATATCTTTGCAGCGTTGGAGTCCTGAAGCATTGTCACGAAATAGGTTATACAGCCTTTGGGAGGTCATTTCATGAAGAGAATCACCGTGTACGCGTCGCTCGCCGTTCTTCTTACGGTGTGGTCCGGATTGCTTCCCGCCCAGGGATTGCAATTGAGCCAGCCGGACCAGTTCGGCGTTTCCCTCACGGCCACGCATCCCGATGTGGAGGGAGTCAAGTCCAGCGCCATGGGACCCGGGGTTGAAGTGTACGCCAAGTACAAGCTTTCTCCGACATTCGCGGTTTCAGCGGGCACCGGTTACAGTACGGCCATGGACAAGTCCTTTTCATGGGAGCATTGGAAGACGGACTTCTTCCCGACTTTCGAGCTCAAGGCCATTCTCCAGCCCTCCCAGAACAATGTGATCACACCCATGGCCTTCGCGGGTCTGAACGCGTTCGGGTGGAAGTCGACCGTGAAGATGCTCAACCAGACATCCGAATCGGACACGTATTACGACGGCGCTTTCGTGATCGGCGCGGGTCTCCAGTTCGCGCTGAACGAGAAAACCTCATTCGTGGTTTCCGGAGACTACCGTTACACGTTCACGGCCGAAGGGGATGAGAAGCCCAAATTCTGGGCCGCCAAAGCCGGCCTGGCCTTCTCCATGAAACCGCCCTCGCGTTCCTTCCGAAAGGAAGACGAGATCGAATACCCCATGGGCGAACAGGAACTCGCGACCCTGGATGACCTCTTCAAGGAAGACACGGGCAAGGGTTCGAGCGACGACGACGCGCTTTCCCTCCTGTTCCAGCCTGAGCAGGGCGCCGCGTCCGGATTGGAAGAATCCAAATCGGAAGACGAGGATTTCGCGGATCTGTTCGGGGAGGAAACCGAGGAGGGAACGTCCGCTCCGGAGCAGGCTGAATCGTCCGCATATCCGGACACGGACATCGGCCAGCTCATGGCCAAGGTGGACCGCCTGAAAGCGGAAATGGACCAGCGGTCCAGGCAGATCGACGAGCTTCAGGCCAAGGTCGGCGCCGGCATCCCCGCGGGCGGAACCGCCGGACCGGCGCTCGGAGAAGGCGAATTCAAATCGCGCTACGAGGCCGCCCTGAATCAGTTCCACATGCGCAATTACCGGGACGCCATCTCCCGCTTCCAGGCGCTGGCCGCCTCCAATCCGAGACACATGCTGGCCAGCAACTGCCACTACTGGATCGGCGAAAGTTACAACGCCATGGGCGATTACCGTTCCGCGCTCAGCGCGTTCAAAACCGTGCTCTCGTATTCCACCTCCTACAAACTGGACGATGCGCTCATCATGAGCGGCCTGTGCTACCTCAAGCTGGGCGACAGCAGCACGGCGCGGACCCAGTTCCAGGAACTCGTCAGCCAGTATCCCCAGAGTGAATACGCGCCGAAAGCCATGCGGTATCTCGGAACGCTCTGAGCGTTCCTTCGATCGAAATGAAAAGCCCCGGCTGTTCGGCCGGGGCTTTTTTTGTGAAAGCCCGGATTCGCGGCTCGGCTTCGAAGGGGATCACGGCTCAGGCTTCGACTTCGGTTTGCCGGCCGGACGGGTCCGCGGTTTCTTCCGGTTTTCCGGACCGGCGGTCTCTGATTCGCCCGACAGCCTGCGGCGGTACGCGACCGCGGCCACGACGATGCTGATCTCGTAGAGAATGAGGAGGGGAACGGCGAGCAGGATCTGGTTCAGGGGATCGGGCGTGGGCGTGACCACGGCCGACAGGACGAAAATCGAGACGATGCTGTACTTCCGGATGCGCCTGAGGAGCGCGGGCGTGACCAGGCCGATGCGGGCCAGGAAGAAGGCGGCCACGGGCAGTTCGAACACGAGTCCCGTCAGCAGGATCAGCCGCATGAGAAATGACGCGTACTCGTTGACATTGATCACGGCTTCGATGGAATCCGTTCCCATGCCGTACAGAAACGGCAGGATGGCCGGAATCATCACGCCGTAGGCGAATGCAGCGCCGAGGGCGAAACAAAAGATGGTGCTGAAGAGTAGGGGCGGGAACAGCCTCCGTTCGCGGGGGAGAAGTCCGGGCGCGATGAACTGCCAGAGCTGGTAAAGGACCACCGGGAGCGCGGCGGTCAACCCCGCGACCACGGCGATCTCCATGCGGAGCATGAGCATGCCGGCCGGCTTGAGAAAGATCAGGCGCGCAGGATCGGGAAGCCGGTCGTTGGGAAGGGTCAGGATGTCCAGGATGCGGCCGCTCAGCGGGAACGCGGTTCCGGCCGCGACCACAACCGCGGCCAGGGACTTGAGGATGCGCCACCGGAGTTCCTCGAGATGTTCGAGGAAGGGCATTTCAAGGTTCTGGTTTTTTCCGCGTTTCATGACTTCCTCCGGGGGGCGTTCGGATTCGACGGCGGCCGGGTCGGTTTCCGGCGGGACAGGAGGGCATGAATGCCGTTCATGAGCAGGAGCGCGATTCCGGCGCCTTCCGGCCAGGGGCCCAGGAGGCGGAGAAGCACCGTGAGGCCGCCGAACCCGGCTCCGTACAGCCACCGGTGAAGCGGACGGACCGGGGACGTGACGGGATCCGTGGCCATGAAGAACAGCATGAAGAGAAAAGCGCCGTTCGGGAGAAAAAGGAGCGGATCCCCTGAAAAAGCGCCGTCCGTCCCTCCGAACGCCCAGAACAGTGCGACCGAAGACAGCAGGCCGGCGATCGGGATCTTCCATCCGATGACCCTGCGGTACAGCAGAATCCCGGCGCCGAACAGGATGAGCAGAGTCGAGGTTTCGGCCGGGCAGGAACCGGGATGGGCCACGAAACGTTCGGGCAGGGTTTCGATGAGTTGGGACAGGGTCACGGTCGCGTCCGCGATGCGGTCCGCGGACAGGGATTCGGGGCGGATCAGAACCGCGTGCCCGGCGCGCCAGCGGATCAGGGGAGAGGCCGCGGTGAGACCGTCCGAACTGTTCCAGGCGGACGCGAACGCGGCGGGGTGCGCGAGCGTGAGCATGAGGCGCCCGCAAAGCGCCGGATTGAGGGGGTTCCGTCCCAATCCGCCGAAAACCTGCTTGCCCAGCCCGACGGCGAGAACGGCTCCGGCCGCGGGCATCCACAGGGGGACGGTCACCGGCAGGCTGAGGGAGAGAAGAAGGCCGGTTAAGAAAGCGCTTCCGTCCGAAGGCGGCGCCGCCGCGGTCACCGGCCTGCGGCGGAGGCTCAGAGCCGCCCATTCCGCGGCGGAGGCCGCGATCACCGCGGAGAGGATGAACCAGGCGGCGCGTGGCCCGTGTATCCAGACCGACGCCGAGGCCAGCGGCGCCAGAGCCGCGGCCGTGGTCCACATCATTTTGCGGACCGAGTCATTGTCGCGGATGAAGGGAACGCTTCCCCCGAGAAAGCGCGCATTTGCGGAAGTCATTCGGCCCTCCGCCCCGGAGCCGGGACCGGCGGGAACATGCGGACCAGCGGCCGTCCGGCCGGGCAGATATAGGCGCATCAGCCGCAACGGATGCAGGAGGCGACGCCTTCCAGCCGCGCCAGGTTCTCCGGGCCGTCCCGAAGAAACGCCTCGACCC
>JAUCQC010000098.1 GCA_030372965.1 bacterium | reverse complement strand
GGCTCGGAGATGTGTATAAGAGACAGGACGTACAGAATCGCCCTACCGTAAAGGCTGACGGATCGGAGCGTAATTAAGCGAATCAAAAGCCGAATGTCAAGTCAAAAGGATCCGCAAAAATAAAATTATTTTGTTGACATATCATATAACTGATATATAATTTCTACAAAAAAATCATCCCCTGAGCAGGACCAACATTTTTGTAGGTAAAATCTTCCATATTATCGATTATTGATTGAGCGGCCCTTTCCTCCCAGCCTCTCCGACCGCCCGTTCGCCGGGTCCGGATCCGCATCCCGCTCCGCTTCACCCTCATCCTCGGCCCGAACGGCGCCGCGTCATTGGGTCGCGGTCACCGTACAGGTCGATGGAACGGGCATGTCGAGCAAGATGCGGGACGGGTCCGGCTCATGAACCGGAATCCTGCGGCCGCTGCCGCCCATTTCCGCGCGGATTTCCCGGCCGATCCATTCAGGAGGCCTGTTGAAAGCGACGCTGAGCGGAACCGGAAGGCCGAGATCCGGCACTTTCCCTTCCAGGCGCACCTCGACGCGGTCCCCGCCCTTCACCGCCGCGGACACAGCCGCGTTCTGTCTCATGAGAAGATAGCTGGCCGCCTGCCCCTGCGTCGCCATCCACAGGTCATCCCCCCGGCCGAGGACAAAAGACAGGTGCCGCCTGAACAATTCGAGGGGAATGGTCTCCGGACCGCTCCGGTTCCGGTCCGAGACGGAATGGAAATACACGATGATCCAGCCGCGGGACGCGACCGCGTCCGTCACGAAAGCGTTCAACCGGTCGATGTCATGGGGGGGATAGGCGCCGACGGCTTTCAGCGCCCGCAGATCGGCGTGTTCCGCGTCTCCCGTTTCGACACCCTCAACCCCGGATCGCGCGCACAGATGATAACGGGAAACGACTGCCTTGCTTGATTCATCCAGAAGTCCGTAGGGATAGGAAAAACAGGGGACCTTTTGAACGGCGGGCAGGTGGTTGCGGATATCCTCGATCGCGCGTTCGATCTCACGCCGCAATTCGTTTTCGCCGATCACGCTGCAGCGGGGGTGTGACCAGGTATGGGACGCGATTTCATGCCCCTCTTCGGCCATCCGCCTGAGGCTGTTCCACCGGGTTACGGATCGGGTGTTGACGTAAAAGGTGCCCTTGATTCCGGCCCGGTTCAGCTCGGGCCGGGCCACGTCGAAATGGCTGTCACGGAAGTCGTCGAATCCGATGGTATAGGCCGCGGCTCTGTCCGCCGGCCACCGGCAGACGGTCACGGCGGGAGGACCGCCGCTCAATGGAACGGACCGGATTGTGGACGGGCCGGACGGGGATCCGTCCGAACCGCAGCGGGTCAGCTGAAGAAGCAGGGCCGCGGCTGCGGAAAACCGCATCAATGGCCGGAGCGCGGCCGGCCGCCTCCTCATTTCATTCCTCCCGGATCCGCCGTGTGTTCCGCGACCGGCGGACTCAGCGGCGGAGGGTTTCCTTGAAGCGACGGGTCAATTCCGGAACGATTTCGAACAGGTCGCCGACCAGTCCGTACGTCGCCACGTTGAAGATCGGCGCGTCCGGATTCTTGTTGATGGCGACGATGATGTCCGAGGAGGACATGCCGACGAGGTGCTGGATCGCGCCCGAAATGCCGCAGGCGAAGTAGATCCTGGGTTTGACCGTCTTGCCCGTCTGTCCGACCTGATGCGAATAGGGCACCCATCCGGCGTCCACGGCCGCGCGGGACGCGCCCACCGCGCCGCCCAGCGCCTTGGCCAGTTCGCCGAGCATCGCGAAGTGCTCGGGACCTTTCAGGCCCCGGCCTCCGGCCACGATGACGTCGGCCTCGACGATGTTCACCGTTTCCTCGAGTTCCTTCACCGTTTCCAGCACGGTGGTGCGCGCGGCGAGGTCCGCGTCCGTGACGGGCACCCGGACCAGCGTGCCGGCCGGCCGGTTCGGATCCTCGGGCGCCTCCTCCATGACCTTGTGCCGCACCGTGGCCATCTGGGGCCGGTGATGCTCGCATTTGATGGTGGCCATGATATTGCCGCCGAAAGCCGGCCGCGTCTGCAAAAGGAGTCCGGTGGATGGGTCTATTTCAAGGCCCGTGCAGTCGGCCGTGAGCCCGGTCGGCACCTGGACGGCTGTCCGCGGGATCAGCGACCGGCCGATGGAAGTGGCGCCGGTGAGCACGATTTCCGGCTTGTATTCCCGGATCATCCGCGTCAGGAGGCGGGCGTACGGTTCGTCCCGGTAGTCGCGGAGCCCGGGGTGGTCGGCCAGACCTTGTCCGCGCCGCGCCTGAACAGAAGCCCGGCCTGCGC
>JAUCQC010000097.1 GCA_030372965.1 bacterium | reverse complement strand
ACCTTCATCCGGGACGTCAATTTATTCGCCGCGGCGGATGCCGCGGCACTGTCCGGGTCGCCGAACTTCCGGCCCGGAACGGACCCCATCAAACCCCTTTTCATGATGATCGGCGCGGACGCGGCGTTCTCCGAAGGTATCCGGACCGTGGACGCCGAGGTGTACTTCTCCCGCCGCGAGGCCTCGTCCCGGTTTTTCAGGAGCGGCGGATACAACATCCGGGTCCGCGACGAAAACCGATTCGAATCGATCGAGTTCGGGCTGTCCAAAGACTACCTCTTCCGGAGGATTCATCCCCGGTTCCTTCTGCGCGGCAAGTCGCTCGTTCTGCTCGGGGTCAACCGGTGGATGAACCTCGCCTCCTCCCCGCGGCATTTCGCGGACGCCTTTCTCTTCGATTGTTCGCTGAGCCAGTCCGTGTTCTTCGACGCCCTGGACCGGCGGTCGGTGGTGCTGGGCGCGGGCGTGCAGGAAAATCTCGACTATCTCTGGTCCAGGGACTGGCGCTTCAGGGTCGCGGTGCTGTTCCACGCGGGGGTGAAGCTGTGAGGCCCGTCGCCTGGATTCCGGTTCTCCTGCTCTGGCGCGCCGCGCTCGGGGCCGGCGGTCCCGGCCACACCCTTTCAGGATACGTGACCGACGCCTCCACGGGCGAGACGGTCATCGGCGTGAACGTGACGGTCCGGAGCCTGTCCATCGGCGCGGTCACGGACGACAACGGGTACTTCCGCATCAGCGGCGTCCCCTCCGGCCCCATCCGCCTGGACTTTTCGCACGTCGCCTTCCGGCCGCGGAGCGTCGAAGTGGACGTGAAGGACCGGGGAATCGTTCTCGAAAACACGGCCCTGCGCCCCAGGACGCTGGGCCTCGACGCCGTGACGGTCACCGGGCAAAAGACCGGCGGGAATCCGGACCGGATGGAGCCCGGTTACCGGCGGATGACGCCCCAGGCCATCGCCGGCATCCCCGAGCCGCGCAAGGACGTGTTCAGCGCCGTGAAGTACCTGCCGGGTGTCTCGGGCGTGGACCCCGTCTCCCCGCTGGTTTCGGTGCGCGGCGGCGACCCGGGCGAGAACCTTGTGCTCCTGGACGGCGTGCCCATCTACAATCCCTATCACAACGTCCAGGCCTCCGGCCTGTTCAACCTGTACGCCGTCAAGAACGTCGAGATACTCGTGGGCGGATTCGGAGCGGAATACGGGGGCCGCAATTCGTCCGTGCTCAGCGTCACCACGCGGGAGGGGAACAACGAAAGGCTGCACGGAGAGATCGAGCCGGCGCTTTCCGGCACGAACGCGGTCCTCGATTTCCCGCTCGGCCGGAACGCGACGATGATGGTGTCCGGCCGTTTCTACTACGACCTGGTGTCCCGCTACCTGTTCGACTCGCCGAACACGTTCTACGACACCAACATCGCGTTCGACTGGAAGCTCGGAAGACGCCACTGGCTGATGCTGCGCGCCTTCCAGTCCAGGGACTGGATCGACTACCGGTTGTCCGGATTTTTCTCCTACTTCGAAAAGACCTTCGACACCGGCCTTTTCGACGATTACGATTACCGCTACCGGACGGATTGGTCGAACCGGGCCGTCACGGGCGTGCTGAAAACCGTGATCAGCCCGAGGGTGTACCTGAAGACCCAGGTCTCGGGATCCTTCTTCGCTTCCGACAACCGCTCCCTGATCGATTTTCAGTACACCGAGCCCGAGACCGGCGAATCGGTCCGCCTGTACTACCAGACGGAGATCCGGAACCGGATCCGGGACGTCGGAGGCAGAACCGCGCTCAGCGCCGCCCTCGGCCGGGCGCACACGGTCACTTTGGGAGCGGAGACGAACGCGTACGGCTTCGAGAACGACATCCTGATCAACCGCCTGAGCGAGGGACGCACCGCCCGGAATCCGCGGCTCGCGGCCGGATTCGCCGAGGACCTGCTGGGCCTGGGTCCCCTGAAGATCCGCGCCGGGATCCGGCTGTCGCATTTCAGCTTCGACGGCCGGTGGCGCCGCGAACCGCGGCTCAGCGCCTCGCTCCAGCTGCCGCGGGGCGTGCTGCTGCGGGCCGCCTGGGGCCGCTACCTGCAGTTCATCACGAGCATCAACTCGCGGGAGTACGAGCTCAGCCAGTTCCTGGACAACTACGTCCCGCTCCGGAACCGGGAACCGGCCGCGTCGACGCACGCGATCGTGGGGTTCGAACGCAGCCTGTCCGAAAATTCACGGCTCTCCGTCGACGGGTACATCAAGGACATCTCCCGCGTGTACACGTTCGATTACGATGTCAGCGAACTCGAGGCGGTCCGCTTCACCGACAAGCTCCGGTCCGGAACCGGAAAATCCCTCGGCGTCGAACTGCTCTGGCAGGGCGCCTGGCGGACGTTCTCGGGATGGGCGAGCTACGGCATCGGCCGGTCGACCCGGCGTTACCCGCACATCATGAACGGGAGGGAGTTCCTGTTCGACTACGACCGCACGCACGCCTTCAAGGCCGTGATCACCCACCAGGTGCACCCGGCGCTGTCCTACAGCGGATCCCTGCGCGTCCTGTCCGGCGTGCCCGCCACCATCGAGCGGACCACCCGCTCCTATTTCTATTATGACCCGCTGTCCGGGGCCGTTTCCACGTATCCGGTCGGCTACGGCCCGGTCCGGAACAACGCCCGTCTCCCCTGCGTCATCCAGCTGGACGCGGGGCTGAAAAAGCGCGTCCGGAAGGGATTCGGGGCCGACCTCGCGAGATTCCTGGGCGCGAAGGAGTCGTACGTGAACGTGACGTTCAACAATCTGCTCTTCTTCGCGCACCGGAACGTCTGGTTCTACATGCCCTTGGAGGGGGAAAAGCTGTACGGTCTGGGAACGAATTACTTTCCCGCGGTCAGCACGGGCGTGACGGTCAAATTCTGAGAATGCGGGGAGAACGGAAAATGAAATCAGCCGCTTGCAGGGCCCTCCGGATCGCCTGCCTCTCCGCGGTCCTTCTGTCCGCGGGCTGCGGAGACTGGATCACGGATCCGGGGCCCCAGCCGCGTTATCTGGACGGATCCGGCCACACGCCCGCCCTCAACGTGATCGGCGTGCTGAGGCCGGACGGCGGCGGACTTTCGATGTCCTTTGTGCATCTCGAGCGGGCCTATCCCTTCAACGAAACCCCGGACGAGACTGCGGTTCCGGACGCGGAGGTCACGGTGACCGCCCTGCCGTATCCGGGGGAAACGGCCGCGGATTCCATCCCCTTTTTCTATTCGAATCCGGAGTCGGTGTTTCCGTCTTTCGAGTACCGGAACGACGGTTTCTTTCCCGAGCCGGGGCGGACCTATTCGCTCTCCTGCAGGCGCGGGGTATTTCCCGAGTTGACCGGAACGACCGTGATTCCGCGTCTTCCCCGCATCGTTCCCGGATCCCTGTCCGCCGAAACCGGCGCCCTGTCATTCACGCTCGAACGCGACAGTCTGGCCGCGCTGGTCGACGTGTATTGGATCGGAGCGGATTTCGAGGAAATGACCCGGATTCTGAGACCCGAGACGGGGGACGTGCTGGTGCGGATACGAACGGGCGCCGGAGAGAAGGCATCCGGAATCCTGCGGATCTATGCCTACGACCTGAATCTGTCCGAATACCTGACCTACAACCTGACCATCAAACCCAACACGTACCACTCGTCCTACAGCACGGTCACCGGCGGCTTCGGATGCTTCGGGTCGCTGAACGTTCTGGAGCTGGAATGGCCGCAGGAAAACCGGGCCGGACACGAGAGCCTGATTCAGTTACATGGAATTGAACCGTCGTCCCGAGCCCTTCAATCGCGCCGGGGCCGTGCTCCGGCACGGTCATCCGGTTCAGACCAATAACCATCAAAGCCGATCCATCCGGCCTTTCCATGACCGGCGGACCCGATCATCCCGCGGATCCTCTTCAATCCTTCAGTTTCTTCATCAGCCAAGCGATGGTCTCGCCGAGATCCCGCATGTTGGCCAGGGCCTCCTCGTCGCCGCGGACGTCCTCCTTCTCCCTTCCCACGCCGAAATTCCAGTACGTGGATCCCGGCACGATCATCCGCGAGATCTGGAAAAGGTGGTTGATCGAATCCGTGGTGTGCATGGCGCCGCCCCGACGGTTCACCGTCACGGCCGCGCCGATTTTCCGTGAAAAGAGCCGGCCGTTGGCCATGGCGACGTATCCGGCCCGGTCGATCAGCGCCTTCATTTCCGCCGTGACATCCGCGAAATAGGTCGGCGAACCCAGGATCATGGCGTCGGCCCCGATCATCCTGGCGATGAGGTCATTGGCCTCGTCGGTCGTGACCCCGCACCGGCGGTCACGGTTTTTCCAGCACTGTCTGCAGGCCGTGCATCCCCGGATCGTGCGGCTTCCGACCTGGATCATCTCGGTTTCGATTCCCGCCTCCCGGATCGGTTCGAGCACCCGGTTCAGCAGAAATTCAGTGTTCCCGCCCGGACGCGGGCTCCCGTTGAATGCGACGGCTTTCATGATGCGGATTCCTTCCGATCAATGACATTCATTCCTGCGGAGTTCTCCCCGGACGCCTTCACTCGTGCTCATGCGACGTCAGAAAGCGGATTTCCGGCCATTCCTTCTTCACGTGGTCCAGCATCCACATGCTGGGCGCCAGGTACACGAGACTGCCCCAGGCGTCTGTGCAGAGCGAGTCCCTTCTTCTCTCCTTGAACGCCTCGAGCGTTTCCTCGTTGTCGCACTCGATCCACCGGGACGCCACAAAGTCCGCCTGCTCGTAATCCGCGTCCACGCCGTACTCGTCCATCAGCCGGGCCCGGGTGACGTCGAATTGCAGCTTGCCGACCGCCGCCAGGATGTCCATCTGGCCGAAAACCGGCTTCAGCACCTGGATGACGCCCTCCTCCGAGAGCTGAAGGAGCCCCTTCTGAAGCTGTTTGCGCTTGATCGGGTTGCGGAGAATGACCTTGCTGAAGTAGGCCGGCGCGAAATTGGGGATGCCCGTGAATTTCAGCGGCTCCTTTTCGGTGAACGTGT
>JAUCQC010000096.1 GCA_030372965.1 bacterium | reverse complement strand
CATGACGCCCCTGGAATCCGTCACGTCCTGTTCGCAGTCCTCGGCCGGAAAGGCGTACGCCGGGGCGAGGAGCAGGGCCAGGAGTACAGCGGGAATGAGTCTGTTTCGCATCTGAATCATCCTTCTTATTGCGTGTCGCATTCGGGTAGTTTTCCACGCAGGCGCCGGTCCAGGCGTCCGGACCGGCCGGGGAATTGCGACCGATTCCATATGCTTTCAGGTCACCGCCCTGAACCGGTAACCGGCAAGCCGGAACCGGCTTTCCGGCGCTGAGAACCCGGCGCTGAAGACGCGGCGGTTGTGATGCCGCTTACTGGACCAGCACCATCTTCCTGTTTTCCGCGAGGTCGCCCGCCTTGAGCCGGTAGATGTACACCCCGCTCTCGAGTCCCGCGGCTTTGAAATTGAACCGGTGGGTTCCGGCCGGCTTGTTCTCGTTCACCAATGTGGCGATCTCCCGGCCCTTCACGTCGTACACTTTCAGCGTGACGAGACCGGGTTGCGGCAGGGTGTAGCTGATTTCCGTGACCGGGTTGAACGGATTCGGGTAGTTCTGTCCGAGGCGGAAAGAGGCCGGCGGTTCAGCGGCGTCGACGCCGGTCACGCACGCGTTCTCCGCGGTTCCGCCGATCCCGGTCGGCGGATAGTCGAAGTCGGAGACGCAGATCTTGTCCATCCTGGGCTGGCCGATGCGATAGGTCAGGGTCAGGGTGTGACTGCCCGCGGTCAGCGCGGCTTTGGCCAGTTTTTTCCACTGCCACCCGTTCGAGTACAGGCTGAAATTGCCCTGAAACGGGCCGTCGTCGAATTTGTACCAGCAGGCGTTGTTCGCGGCCCACGGGCCGTCCACGCGGATATAGAGGGTATAGGTGGTGTCGCGCGACACCGTGAAGGGAAGAGTGATGAAGGCTTCCGCGCCCGTGGGCGGCTTCGAGGAGGCCTTGAGGCCGTCCTTCGCCTGCAGGTAGACTCCGTTGGACGCGAGAGTGTCCGTTGCGAAATTCCAGGATCCGCCCACCGCGCCGCATTCGATTTCGAGCCAGGATTCCTCGGCTCGGCTCCGGTCCCTTTCCGGGAAGGCCGGCGAACCGGTTCCCCACCATTCCGTCCAATACGAATAATCGAGGCCCGGCCAGGGGTGGGTGTGAATGTCGGTGTTGGCCGTGGTGTCGCCGAGAAGGAATTTGTCCACAAAGGCCTCGATCTCGGTCCGCTGGCCCGGCAGAATGCCGCAGTGCGGATGGCCGGCTTGCACGGAGAACCCGAACCGGTCGGAGATGCCGAAGTTTTCCCAGACTTTCTGCGCGGCCCTGCACGAGACGTATCCGGACGTGTCGGCCAGCCAGATGTAGTCCGGGTTCCCGAGCACGAACAGGGCGCGGGGCGCGACCAGGGCCATGAGTTCGTGGTGGTCGTGGGGGAGCTTGACGACGTTCTTGCCGGCGAAACGGAACATGGTGTTGAGGAACCAGGCGCCGCTCGTGGCGCCGAGATTCTCCACGCCCGTCTGGGTTTCGGACACGCGCCACGCGGCCGCGCCTCCGCCGCCGGACTCCTGCGCGATGGTCAGCGCGATGCGCTCGTCGTACGCGCCCGCGAAGAGCGCCATCTTGCCGGCGAAGGAACAGCCGGTCACGGCCAGGCGCTTCAAGTCGACGGGCAGTTCCGACTGGACCAGTTCCAACCCGTCGATGAGGCGGCTGACGCCCCAGGGCCACGCGGTGTACGCGCCCATGGTGATCTGGTCGGGGTAGAGGCGGTTGATCGGCTCGCTGCCCCGGGTCTGCGTGTGGGCCATGACCTGGCCGAAATTGAACGGGATCATGGCGATGCCGCGCGAGGTGAAGATGTCCGCCGGCAGACTGCCGGAGGGGCCGCCCATGCCGATCACGGCCGGGAAGGGGCCCGGGCCCTCGGGAAGCGTGATCACCGATTTCAGAGTGAGCGTGTTTCCGTTTTCGGTCACGTTCACCGTGAGCGTGTCGCCGACGAAAGAGGCGGTGAGAGTGTCCGGACGGCCCGGCTTCAGACCGGTCTCATAATACTGCATTTCGGCCAGAATTTCCGCGCGCCTGCGGGCCCAGTCCGCGAAATCCGTGGAGCGGCCGCTTCCGTCGGACCATTCGAACGGGTCGGTGAGGGGTTCTATGACCGGGAGGTCGTTGAGGGAGGACGACAGGGGAGGCGCCGGGAAGGCCGCTCCCGTGTGCTCGACATCGTAGACCAGGGGGATTTGCTGGCCGGGGGCCTGGGCGATCGCGATGACCGCGATCCAAAAC
Source organism: bacterium (assembly GCA_030372965.1). Lineage (GTDB taxonomy): Bacteria > Zhuqueibacterota > QNDG01 > QNDG01 > DTFT01 > JAFGAX01. Next base: position 4,410 of record JAUCQC010000096.1, on the reverse strand, counting down.
GCCCGCAGGATGAGTCTTTTTCTCATGGAGATGCTCCTTCCGGATCAATCAGGAGGCTGTATCGCGGGAACGGGCCCGAGACGCGTGAATGGATGTGCCCGGCCGCGATGGAACGATGGATAAAATATAGGCATTTATTTCGATAAACCAAAGGTCCGGGCCGGTAAAATAAAGTAACAGGGCGCGGCCGGGACAGGAGCGAATGACGGATGCGCGGTGGTTGTTCCGGAATTCCGGGATTATCCCAAGCGACAATAAATCAATGTGTTGCGTGCGCCCGCGCCAGCCCCGGTGTTCATGCCGTCGAAATCGCCGGCGGGAGATCCGGGTTTCAGGGTCCGCGTTTAAGTCAAACACACCGCGCGGTTCCCGGCCGGACACGGCCGCCGGGATGCCGGCATTCCCAGCCGGACGCGCCTCCGGGAATCAGCCGAGGTTCCGCAGAGCGAAGTCCCAGTTGATCAGCTTGTCGAGAACGGCCCGCACGAAATCCGCCCTGCGGTTCTGATAATCCAGATAATACGCGTGTTCCCAAACGTCCACGGTCAGCAGGGGTTTCATGCCCATGGTCAGGGGAACGCCGGCATTGGCGGTTTTCACCGCTTTGAGCTTTCCCTGATCGAGGACCAGCCAGGCCCAGCCGCTCCCGAACTGCGAGACCGCGGCGGACAGGAGCGCTTCGCGGCAGGCTTCGACACTGCCGAAGGATTCCTCGATTCTCCCCCTGAGCCCGGCGGACGGTTCGCCGCCTCCGGCCGGCTTCATGCTGTTCCAGAAAAACGCGTGGTTCCAGACCTGGGCCGCGTTGTTGAAGACCGCGGCCTTGTCCGGGACGTCCGCCGTGTCGAGGATGATCCGCTCCAGCGGCTTGCCCGCGTTTTCGGTTCCCGCGATGAGCTTGTTCAGGTTGTCCAGATAACCCTTGTGATGCCTGCCGTAATGGAAACCGACGGTCCTGGCGCTGATCACGGGCTCCAGCGCGTCCTCCGCGTAGGGGAGCGGCGTCCATTCCACCGGACCCGCGGCCGCCTGCGGCCTTGCGGGCCCGGACATGCCGGTCATCGCGAGACCGGCGACGGCCGCGGCGGACGCGGCGAGAAAACCGCGGCGGTTCATGGGCGTTGAGACGCCGCCCTTGTCCGATCGATTCATGTCGGTCTCCTTTCGTCCCGTGGGTTCATTTTTTACGCATCGTTTTCTTGTAGTTTTTGAGCATTTTCCCGAAAACCCTGTCGCGCCGGTGCCTGTCCTGAACGGACATCGCGTAAAAGGCCGCTTCCCTGCGGATCTTCAGGTAGTTTTCGTACCGGCCCGCGTCGACGCGCCCCTGTTCCACAGCCTCCTTCACCGCGCACCCGGCCTCGTGGACGTGGGTGCAGTCGGCGAAACGGCAACGACCGCCGAGCGACGCGATTTCATCAAAGGTCCCTTCGATGCCGGCATCGGTGTCGAAATTTCCGAGCTCCCGCATGCCGGGCGTGTCGATGAACAGGCTTCCGGCTTCAAGCCGGACCAACTGCCGCCGGGTGGTGGTGTGCCGGCCCTTTCCGTCCTTCTCCCGCACCTCGCCCGTGTCGAACCGGTCCTCGCCCGCCAGCCGGTTGAGCAACGTGGTCTTGCCCACGCCCGAGGATCCCAGCAGGCAGTAGGTCAGGCCCGGCAGGAGCGTTTCCCGAAGAACGGTTATCCCTTCCCCTGTCCGGTTGCTGACCGTCAGAAAAGGGCACTGACCGCCGAGCCGTCCGGTCTTTTCACGTATGTCCGCCAGCGCCTCCGCGGACGCCAGGTCGGTCTTGGTCAGCACGATGACCGGCCGGATGCCGCTCTCGTGGACCATGACCAGATACCGCTCCAGCCGGTTCAGGCTGAAATCGGAATCCGCGGACTGCAGAATAAGCGCGTGGTCGATGTTGGCCGCGATGAGCTGGAATACGGCGGCCTTGCCCGGATCCTTGCGTTTCAGAAGGGATTTGCGGGGAAGAACGTGATGGATGACCGCGGTCGAGCCGTCGAACACCTGGGCCGCGACCCAGTCGCCCACGGTCGGATAGTCGACGCTGTCTTCCGCGTTGAACAGAAAACGGCCGGAGCATTCGGCGAGCGCCTCGCGCCGGCCGTCGCTGATCCTGAAATGGTTTCTGTTGACCTCGGTGATTCTCGCGGCGGAAAGGCCGTCCTTCAGCCGGTCCGCGCCCCGGGACGCGAACCAATCGTCGAATCCCAGTGCCGCGAGAGCGGCGCTGAAGGAATGATTTTGAATCTGTCCCGGATGGTTATCGGAGGATTCCGTGACCGCCTTCGGATGGGTTTCCTGAGAAGATGCCATTTTGATCTCCATTGGATGATATTGGTAATTCGGGTCGGGATGCATCCGTTCCGCGAATCGTTCCCGCGATCTCCCGTTCAGCGCGTCTCATCCAATGGCCTCCGAATTGAATAAAGTCATTTTCTCTTGAAGATGATTTCAAGAATGAGGTCGTATTTGCCCTTTGAAACGGGTTTTTCCATTCTCAGGATCACGTTGTTCCGGTTCAGCTTGCTGAACCGCTGAACCAGCAGGCTGTCGTGCCAGTTCAGGTACAGGGTGTCGTCGTCGATGAAATCGCACGTGGCTTCGGAAAAATTGCCGGAACTTTCGAACCACCAGAACCGGTACGTGCCCGACTTGTCGTCCCACGCGAATATCGCGTGCGCCGATTCCTCCTCGTCGTTGATGTACGAGTCGTAGTCGAAATAGACGTATTTCCCGTCCAGGGCCCGCTTGAATCTTCCCTTGCCGGTGCCCTTCGCCGCCTCGCCGAACGCGGTCTTGGGAATATTGTACACCAGGTTCCATTCGCCGATCAGAAACTCGAACCGGTCCATTTTCCCGTCGTCATCCGCCATGAATGTTTCCTTTTTTCATGTTTTACCGATGCGGCGCGCCGTGAGTCCGGCGACCCCGTTCCGTGTCCCGTTGAAAAACGGGCAGCTTTACTTCGGTTGATCCGTCTTCGACTTGAAAGAAAGCGACAACAGCAAAACTCCCAGAACCATGAACACGCAGCCCAGCACGAAAAACACGGCCCTTTTCCCCAGAAGCCCCGCGTAAAACCACAGGAGAGCGGCTGAGATGAAACAGATGGCGCTGATTCGGAATCGTTTGGGATTGCCCATTTTCACTCCACTGGCATCATCCGTCGCGGCGCGGCCGGCGCACGGGAGGGGGAAAGCCGAAATCCCGGATCGCTCATGACCGCCTGGCGGCGGGGCGCGCCTAAGCTCAACAATTACAGTGTTCCCGCCGTTTTTCCCGATCCTGACAAATTAACACGAATTCATTTAAATAGCAATTCTTTTAGCGCCCCACCGCCGGGCGGCCGGGATCTCTACCGGCGGCGATTCTCCGATTTACGATGGGTCAAGCATTGCGCGGGAGGCCAATTTTCAGGGGAATTCCGAATGGCGGACCGGGGGAAGGATCCCTCGATGCGGTTCGCGGCGGTGCCGATTCGTCATTCCGGCATAATGGTCACGATGACTCTCTTGTACCTGGACAGGGGAGGCGTTCCCTTGTCCGTGACCTTCAGGATGAAATGGGCGGTTTCCGTCCTGTCCACACGGGGCGCGGTCACCCAGACGCCGCGCGCGTTCTCGGCTGACCCGATCGGTATCTCCTTCCGCCAGGAGCCCGCTTCGGGGTAGTGAAACCACAGGAAGCTGAGATTGTCTCCGTCGGGGTCGGTCGTGCCGCCCGCGTCCATGCCGAAACCCTCTCCGGACCGCACCGTGATCCGGTCCGGATGCGTCAGCGCCGGAACCGGCGGGTGATTGGCTTCGCCAAAGGCTTTGACGCACCAGTCCATACGGCAGGCGAAATCATTCTGGAAATCGTCCCTCCAACGCCACAGGGTCGCCTTGTTGCCCGTGAACGCGGCCGTGTCCCGGCGGACGGCGCGGCCGTATTCGTTGAACAGATACCGGGTGACGCGGTCGCCCGAGTCCGTCCAGATCGGCCGGGTCTCGGGTTCGAACGGGACGCCCGATCCCACGCCCGCGGCGGCCGCGAACTTGGGGACGCGAAGCTCGTACCGGCCGCCCCAGCCTCCCCAGTCAGGCCGCTCCGGCTCGTTCAGCCCGTTGGGAATGAGGCCCAGCCACGACGGCGTGTCGCCTTCCATCCCATAGGCGACGTCCGGATAGCAGGCGCCGAGCGGGCCGTGGCCCTGCTGGATGTTCCGCGCCAGCCAGGCATTGCCGATCGTGGCGTTGTCGATGCCGGGGATGAAGCTGTTGATCGCGCTCCAGGTGGCGCGGCCGTAATCGTCCCCGGGGCTGACGATGTAGAACAGGTCCGGGAAATGGTTGCGGATCCAGATGCCGCTGTCGTCCTGGTCCGATATGGTGTAGACCCGGAGTTTCGAGATCAGG
>JAUCQC010000095.1 GCA_030372965.1 bacterium | reverse complement strand
GGCAGGGCGCGCCCCCAGGCGCGTCCGGCGGAAACGGCCGCCAGGCCCGCGACCAGCGCCGCCAGCCGGAGCCGGGGCCCCGGACGGTCAGGACGGAATATCAGCCACGCACTCAATTTCAACCAGCGCGTCTTTCGGCAGGCGGCGCACCTCCACCGTGGAACGGGCGGGCGCGGGCGCGGAGAAAAAGGACCCGTACACGGCGTTCATTTCCGGAAAGTCGTTCATGTCCGCGAGAAAAACCGTGGTCTTCAGCACGCGATCGAGCCCGCTGCCGGCGGATTCCAGAACCGCGCGGAGATTCTCAAGCGCCCTGCGGGTCTGCGCTTCGATTCCGCCGTCCACGAGCGCGCCGGTCCCGGCATCGATCCCGAGCTGACCGGCCGTGAACACCAGGTTCGCGCCGGTCGCGATCATCGCCTGGCTGTAGGGGCCGATGGCCTTCGGGGCCGCATCCGACCGGACTTCCTGAATGCTCATGCGCCGCCTCCCTTCTTCCCGCTTTCATCGATTTCCTCGAAGCGCGCGTCCTGCACGTCCGACCGGCTCAGGTCCAGGGGTTCGTTCTTGGGCCGCCCCTTGACCCGCGGATCCTCGTTCGCGGGCTTCCGGGTCAGCGCCTGCACCGTCTTGACCCCGAAAATGATCATCAAAATCCAGAAAATCAGGCGGAGCATCGGCGTCTCTCAGGATTTGCGCGGCACGTAGTACTTGACCCCGACCGGCGGATTCTCGATTTGCCGGATCAGGTCCTCGAGGTCCTCGGCGTTCCGGACGAAATCGATTTCCGACGTGTTGACCACCAGGAGGGGCGTTTCGCGGTAGTGAAAAAAGAACGTGTTGTAGGCCTCGTTGAGCTGGCGGATGTAGTCCGGCGAGATGTTGCGCTCGTATTTGCGGTTCCGCTGGCGGATGTGCTCGATGAGCCGCTCGGTGCTGGACTGAAGGTAGATGGCCAGGTCGGGTTTCGGCAGTTCCTTCTCCATGAGCGTCGCGACCTTCTCGTACAGGATCAGGTCGCGGCGTTCGAGGTTCAGATAGGCGAAAATCTTGTCCTTGGCGAACAGATAGTCCGCGATGAGGTGGCTGTGAAACAGGTCCTGCTGGGGAATGCCGAGAAGCTGGCGGTACCGGGTGATCAGGAAAAAGAGCTGAAGCTGAAAAGCGAACCGCTGCGGATCCCGGTAGAAATCCTCCAGATAGGGATTCTCCTCGGAGGCTTCGAACACCAGATTGGCGTTCATCCGCTCCGCGAGCAGGCGGGCCAGGCTGGTCTTGCCCGCCCCGATCACTCCCTCAATCGCGATGTAATAAGGCATGCCGTTCTCCTCCAGAACTCATCCGTCCCGGATGACCCGCCGGACGCTCCCGCTGTCCGGGCAGGCTTCGAGCATCTCCGCCACCGTGCGACCGCTCTCCGGATCGGTGAAGCCGGGGGCGATCTCCGCGAGGGGCGCCAGCACGAAACGGCGGCCGGCAACTGCGGGATGCGGGATTCGCAGGTTTTCCTCTTCGATCACGGCCCCGCCGAAGAACAGGATGTCGATGTCGATGGCGCGCGGACCCCACCGGCCGCAGGTCCGTTCGCGGCCGAGCCGGTGTTCAACGGCCTGGCAGGCTTTGAGCAGGCCGGCCGGACTCAGACCTGTCCGGATTTCCGCGACCTGGTTCAAAAAATCCATCTGGCCGCTCACGCCCCACGGTTCCGTCTCGTAGACGGAAGAAAGGCGCACCACTTCGGTGTCCGGAAGCTTCGCGATCAGTTCCGCGGCTTGTTCCAGACGGCGGGCCCGGTTGCCCATATTGGAGCCCATGCCCAGGAAAACGCGGGCCGGCGTCATGATTGTACTGCCATTAATTCCAATTAATCCAAAAATTTATTAAAAATAGTTGAGATTGTCAATCGGAAACTCCCTGAAAGCGCTTGCTTTTCCATCCCCTGTCCCTTACTTTATACTATCATGACGAACGTTCAGGAACCTGTGATCCGAGTCGGGCCCGCGGGCTGGAATTATCCGGACTGGTACGGTGTTTTCTATCCCGAAAAGAAGGATAAGTCCTTCAAAGAACTGGACTTCCTCGCTGATTTTTTCGATATGGCCGAGATCAATTCCACCTTTTACCGGCCCGCGAACGCGTTCATGGGCCGGAGCTGGGTCATGAAAACAGCGAAAAATCCGGATTTCAAGTTCACGGCCAAGCTCTGGAGCCGATTCACGCACGAGAGGCGCGATTTCGGAACTGATGAGGTGCGGCTTTTCACGGCCGGAATCGATCCGCTTTTCCAGGCCGGAAAGCTGGGCGCCGTGCTCTGCCAGTTCCCCTGGAGTTTCCGCAACGATGAACCGAACCGGAAATGGCTCGATCGCGTGCTGGACGCCTTCGGCGCTTACCCGCTGGTTGTGGAAGTCCGTCATTCCGGATGGGACAGGCCTGAAATCGAGGAGTGGCTGAACCGGAGGGGCGTGGGTCTCGCGGCCATTGACCAGCCCGTGATCGGTCAATCCATCCCGTTCAAACCCGTGCGCACGGGGGCGATCGGATATGTCCGCATGCACGGCCGCAACGCCGCGGCGTGGTTCGCCAGGCCTTCCGGTTCCGGCGGACAGAATCCCTCCGCCCGGTACGATTACCTCTATACGGAGGCGGAAGTCGTACAGATCACGGCCACGGTGAAAGCCGTGGCCAAGGGGACGAAGGAGACCTACGTCGTGCAGAACAACCATCCCCGGGGCCAGGCGGTCGCCAATGCCATCCAGGTGCGCCGTTCGCTCGGCCAGGCCATACGCGACCTTCCGGAGTCGATGTTTCTGCAGTATCCGTTTCTGCGTTAGTCCGAATTGCAACATGGACGGTTGAGTATCGTATAACATTCTATATCTTTCTGAGAGTTCAAAGTTCAAAGTTCAACGTTCATAGGCATCAAAAATCGAATACGGGACTGCTTTTGACCTCTTCTTTGAACTTTGAACCTTGAACTTTGAACTTAAAATGAGTACTTCTACCTCTCTGTGCGCAGGATTTTACCAGCCATGCCCCGATCCCCCGAATATGTCGACCTCTTCAACGATTCCATCCTGAAGACCGTCCGGAAGGCGGTGTCCGTCACGCGATGGAACCCGCAGCAGTTCGCGTTCTTCGTCAGGGCCGCCCTGCATCAGCGGTCCGCGGCCCGGCGCAGGGCCGCGTGGTCGGGCCGCGGCGTGCATGTGCCGCCCATGATGATCGCCAGCATCACCCGCCGCTGCAACCTGAACTGCGGCGGCTGTTACGCGATGGGACAGCGCCGCGAAGAACGGCCGGAGCTTCCGGTGGAACGATGGCGCGAAATCCTCTCCGAAGCGGACGGCTTGGGCGTGTCCATCGTCCTGGTGGCCGGCGGCGAGCCCTTTACCCGGCCCTCCTTCATGTCCCTGACCGCCGAGTTCAAGCGCGTGCTGTTCCCTGTTTTCACCAACGGACTTCTGATGACGCCCGAAACCGTGAGGACGCTCCGACGCCGCAGGAATCTGATCCCCGTGTTCAGCCTGGAGGGCGGCAGCCGGACGACGGACAGCCGGCGGGGCGAAGGCGTGTCGGTCCGCGTCAACCGCGCCATGAAATCCCTCTCCGATGCCGGCGTTTTCTACGGGACCTCCATCACCATCACGGCCGAAAACCACGACGAGGTTACGGACCCTGAATTCATCCGTCCGCTCGTCGCCGGAGGCTGCCGGTTGTTTTTCTACGTGGAATACATCCCCGTTGAGGAAGGAACCGAGGACAAGGTGCTCACGGAAAACCAGAAAGCCGGGTTGGAACCGCTGACGCAATCGTTGCGGAACCGTTTCAACGCGGATTTCATCGCATTTCCGGGAGACGAGGAGCGATACGGCGGGTGCCTCGCCGCGGGCCGCGGGTTCATACACGTGGGACCGGACGGGAGCCTGGAGCCATGCCCGTTCGCGCCGTACACGGACGTGAATCTGTCCGTCGTGTCGCTGAAGGACGCGCTGGCGTCGGATTTTCTCCGTTCCATACGGGACAACCACGACGCCCTGACCGAGACGCGTGGCGGATGCGCCCTGTGGACGAACCGGGAGTGGGTGCGGTCGCTTCTGCCGGCTCCGGAGAAATCCGCGGCTCCGAGTCCCGTTCCGGGTTCCGGGTTCCGGGTTCCGAGTTGAATCAAAAGGACGGCTCGGGACTGCGATGTGTCCCGGCCACCGTCCTTCGGTGACGCAGCCGATACACAGTCCCTGGCTCGCGCGATGAGACCTGCCCATCTGGATTCAGGCAGACTGTCGCCCCCGAACTCTTCTATCGGGGGCCTTTTCTTGATATTGCTTTCAGGAATGATTACATTTCTGAACAGCGCCTTTTCTTTGAACTTTGAACCTTGAACTTTGAACTGATTTGTTACCGTCATGCCGATCCGCAAACCCGAATTCCGGTCCATATTCCGCGCGCTGAAATCGCGCAATTACCGCCTGTACTTTACGGGCCAGGGCGTGTCGCTCATCGGTTCCTGGATGCAGTCCGTGGCCATGGGCTGGCTCGTATACCGGCTCACGCATTCGGCTTTTCTGCTCGGCGTGATCGGGTTCACGAGCCAGATCCCCTCCCTGTTTCTCGGGCCGCTCGCCGGCGTTCTGGCGGACCGCATGGACAAGCGCCGCCTGCTGCTGATCATTCAGGCCGGTTTCATGCTCCAGGCCTCCCTGCTGGCCGGCCTGGTCCTGACGGACCGGATCGGCGTCCCGTCCCTCATCGGACTGAGTCTCTGGATGGGACTGGTGAACGCGTTCGACGTGCCCGTGCGCCAGTCCATGGTGGTCCAGCTCGTCGAGCGCCCGGAGGATCTCGCGAACGCCATCGCGCTGAACTCCATGATGTTCAACGGCGCCAGGCTGATCGGTCCCTCCATCGCGGGTCTGATTCTGGCCGCGGCCGGGGAAGGCGTCTGCTTTCTCCTGAACGCCGTGAGTTTCACGGCCGTGATCGGCGCTCTGTGGGCCATGAAACCCGTACCGGGCATAGTCAGCCGGAAGCGCCGCATCGGGGCCGAACTGAGGGACGGATTCCGTTACGCCTGGGGATTCCTCCCGATCCGGTCCATCCTCACCGTGATGGCTTTGATCAGCCTGTTCGGCATGTCCTACCACGTTCTTCTGCCCGTTTTCGCCAAGGAGATTCTCGGCGGCGGGCCCCACACGCTCGGATTCCTGATGGGCGCGACCGGGGTCGGCGCGGTGTTCGGCGCGTTCGCGATGGCGTCCCGCACGTCTCCGTCCGGGCTCGAAAAGGTTCTGCCCGCGGCCGGGGCCGTGTTCGGCCTCGGCCTGATCGTGATGTCCTTTTCCCGTTCGCCGCTCTTCTCCTACGCGGTCATGGCGGTCATCGGACTCGGCATGATGACGTTCATGATCTCCTGCAACACCCTCATCCAGACCCTCGTGGACGAGGACAAGCGCGGCCGCGTGATGGCGCTGTACGCCATGGCGTTCATGGGCACCACGCCCCTGGGCGCCCTGCTGGTCGGTAGCCTGGCCGACCGAATCGGCGCGCCGGCCGCCGCTGCCGTCGGCGGTCTTCTCTGTCTGGTCTGCGCTGCGTGGTTTCTCAGGAAGCTGCCTCAAATACGCCGCGAAGCGCATCCGGTCTGGATCAGCAGGGGTTACGCGGGGGATGTGTCGGAGGGAATGGAAGCGGCCTCGGAGATGACAACGCCGAAGGAATGAGCAGGTTCATGTTTCACAAATACCGTAGGGGCGACGCGTTGCGTCGCCCTGTTCATTATCCGCGATCATCCGCGCCGGGGGTCCGCTCCATCCACGTTCCGTCATCCCCCCTCACCTGGATCCCCGCTTCCGCGGGGATGACACGCATTTGAATCAATGCATTACCCCATTCATCATTTTTGATCTGCGGCCATCTGCGCCGGAGGGCAGCGTTACAGGGCCGCGTCAGGCCGGCCTTTCTTCCTTCTGACCCTGGGCTTGCCGATGAACCGGTGGCTTGTGAAATCGTAATTCTCAAACTCGAAATAACATTCGCGGCATCTCCAGCTGGCTTCCTGCACAAGCGTGCCGCATTTCGGGCATCGGACCTCCGTAAAAGCGGACTCCTCCTTCTCCGGGCTGGACAGGATCCGGTCGCGGACGTGGTAGATGTAGCAGGTTTCACACAGCATCCGTCCTCCGGTCTCATACTGTTTCTCGGCCTGACGGATGTCCCTGCCGCACGACGCGCAATCCATTGTTCCGCCTCATTTTGACGGCTTCTGTCCGGCAGTGGACGAAGCCGAATCCCAGGCCTGCGGGTTTCACCCGCACTCCCGCATGTGCCTGACAACCCTTTTCCCTATTTCATATATAGGATGACTCAAGCTGAATGCAGAAAAAAAGTGCGACGCGCCTCAAGGTGCGTCGCACTTTATCCGAAAAGTTGATAACCGCTTGATTCTATAGTATTGTCAGCAAAACCGATTCTTGGCCTGATCCCGCGCAACAGCGCCGGCTTCCTCCGGGGTACCGGACGGCCGTCCATGAACAACGGCCTATTTCAGCACCATCATTTTCTTCGTGACCGCTCCTGAACCGGTCTCGAGCCTGCAGAACAGGACACCGCTCGCGGTGGCCGGGGCCGAGAATTCCGCGGTGTAATCCCCTGCGGGCCTGACCTCGTCGATCAGGACCGCGATCTCCTCCCCGAGCGCGTTCCACACGCTCAGCCGCACATTCTCCTGCGACTGGATGGAAAAGGCGATGCGGGTCGAGGGATTGAACGGATTGGGATAGTTATTGCCGAGCGTGAAACGGGAGGGAATCCCGTCCGGGCGTTCCCGGACCGCGTCGGGCGTTGCGGGCGCCATCAGCCAGACCACCGCCGAATCGAACAGGGCCCATCCTTCCTCGGTCATGTCTCCCGCGACGTTGTTCAACAGAAAGGTGCCGACCCGCCGGGCCGGGGCCGGATCGGAAGCCATGAGCGCGCCCTTCTCGTACCCGAAATGGACCACCTGCGTGGAATCGTTCGGATTGACCGCGATGACGATCGGCTCCCCTTCCGGCGTCCCGTAGCTGACCCCTATGTCCGCGTTGACGATCAGCGCCTCGCCCTCGGGCAACCCGGCCGCGAGCGGATGACCCGCCCGGACGATCCGTATCACCGAAGTGCTGAATTCCGAGCCGGCCGCGGCCTGAAAGCCCAGATCGTCGTAGAGCCCCGGCTCCCAGCTCATGACCGGAATCGGCAGGTCTTTCAGCCCCGGCAGGTTGGTCGCGACCGTTCCGGAGCTGACCGTCGCCGATATCACCACGATCGACATGCCGTCCGCCAGCGCGTCACTGACGTCGTTCTGACCCGCGGACGTGACGGAGAATCCCATGTCCTCGAGTCTGTAGAGCACGTTCATCTCGCCCGTGTTCATCGCCGCGGCGTCCGCGACGATAAAAAGGGCCGTGCTGTCCGCGAACTGCGCGGACGCGGACAGGGATAACAATCCCAGCGCCGCCGCCAGCATCCTGGCTTTACCGGTGGAGAACCGACCCAGTGCTTTCATGGCATTCGCTCCTTCGATTTTGGTGTTCCGATCAATGGTGACGGACGGGCGCCTCCGCGGGAAGGGGCCCGTTCGCGCATGGTCACGAAGCCGGTCAATTCCTCAGAGCGAGCACCGCTTCCGACGCCTGGCCGGCCCAGTCGATGGTGTGCGAGATGATCCGGACGTCGATGACCTCCCCGTTTTTCTTCCGGTGTCTCCAGCGGCCCGCGTCGTCCAATCCGGGCTTCACGTTGCGGACGTTCTCCGCCAGCCGGCCGAGGTCCTCGGACGGCCGAATGTCGCTGATCTTCATCGAAAGTAACTCGTTTTTGGAATAGCCGTTTTGATGGACGGCCGCGTCATTGACCGCCAGGGAATTCAGGTCCTGGAGCCGGTACACCCAAATCGGGTGGGGATTCGATTCGAACATGTCCCGGTACCGCTTTTCGCTCTCCACGACCTTCCGTCTCTCCTCGTGAAGCCTGAAGGCCATGCGCATGGCCGCCAGAAGGATAATCTCGCCGGCGCGCTTGACGATGTACCCGTAGGAGGTGATGGCCTCAGTCCGGTCGACGATCTCACGCTCGGTGCGGGAGGACAGAAAGACGATCGGAACCTCTTGTTTTTCGGGGATTTTCTTCGCGGCCTGCGCCCTGTCCATGCCCGAACCGAGACCGATGTCCATCAGGACCAGGTCGATCGGCTCCCCTCCGCAGGCGACCCCCCACGGCTTTTTCGCCCGATCCCGGCGTCAGAACGCGGTATCCGTTCCGCTCCAGAATCATCCGCTGGTTGAGCGCCATAATCGCCTGGTCCTCGACCAGAAGCACGGTTTTACCGCGTTTCCCGCTCATTCTTCCCCCGATGCATCTGACCGACATGAATGCCTCGGACGGAACGGCCGTACCGACGCGGGGCGGCAGCTCCCGTCGGACGTACCGCTCCGCGGAACATCCGGATGATTGAACTGGAAATCTGGAAACAATTGAATCATAAAATCCGCGGAAGGGGATTCCCCTGTCTTCGCGGATCACGGGCGGTAGAGGGTCAATGCAAGTATAATAATGAGAGGGATCATCAAAATCAAGCTGTTTTTATCGGGAGCAGGCCGGTTCGTGCGCAGCCTGCGAGGCGGGCGGACCGGGGCTCGTCACGCTTTCAAGTGCCGATCTCCCCGCCCCTGGCCCGACTGTCCATGCGACTCTCCGAGGCGGATCAGCGGTATTCCCCCGCCATCGTCCATCCAACGGGCGCTCCAATCCCGAGGACCCGGCCCACGGCGTTTCGAATCCGCTCCCGCGTGAACGGTTTGAGGATGAAGTCCTTCACGCCGCAACGGACCGCTTCCGCAACCATCCGTTCCTGTCCGGTTGAGGTGACCATCACGATGGACGCCTCGCGGTCGTAGGCCAGTATCGCCCTGGCCGCCTCGATCCCGTTTCCGTTCTCCATGGTCACGTCCATGGTGACGGCGTCCGGCGAGTGCCGTTTGAAAAGTTCAACCGCTTCCTCGCCGCCGCACGCTTCGATCACCGAGCACTCCAGGTCCTCCTCCAGGATGCGCCTGAGGATGTTCCTCATCAGCCTGGCATCATCGACGACCAGCACCTTTTTCATGACGTTTCACCTCCCTTTCCCGGTTTCAGGACATTTCGGACTTTTGCAGCACCTTCGAGACGGACGAAGCGATGCGTTCCTTCGTGAAAGGCTTCATGATGTAGTCGCTGACGCCCGCCCGGACGCACTCCGCGAGAATTTTCTCCTGCCCGACGGCCGTCACCATGATGATCCGCGCGTGCGGGTCGAATTCGAGAATCCGCTTCGCGGCCTCGAGCCCGTTGCATTGCTCCATGGTGATGTCCATGGTGACGAGGTCCGGGCGGTGTTCCTTGTACAGCGACACCGCTTCCTCCCCGTTCTGCGCTTCGACGATCTCGTGATGCTCCCCTTCCAGAACGGTGTTCCGGATGATGTTCCGCATCAGCTTGGCGTCATCCACAATCAGTATTTTGCCCATATCGGCTCCCTTGGGTTTCAAAAAGCGGACATTTATAAACGTTTGATGGCGATGTCGATGCCGACCTCGCCCAATGGCGACAGCATGCTGACGGAATAGGCGGACTGGTTCAGCAGGTGCAGCGCGAGGGGATTCCCCGCGACCACCGACGGTGTGGTGATGCTCAGGTCGATCTTATTTTTCGCCAGGTGCTGAACCGCGTTCCCGGACACGATATTGAAGACTTCGCCGAGACCCTCGAACATCGATTCCCGGAAGGCGGCCATGGTCGGATCCAGGTATCCCACCATCCGACGGGCCGTCTCCTCCTTCATGCGGAAGACCACCATGCCCGTGTGGCAGTTCCCGATCACCCCCGTGAGCACCGCCACTGTGCTGTGTCCGTTCTGACTGCTCATCACGGAAACCGTGCCCCGGCACACGTCGCAGTCGAAGACTCGGCCGAATACTTCCTGGTACGATTCGAGAAACAGCGTGATGAATCGGGCGTCGATATGGGTCAACTCCATGTGAAAGCTCCTTCATTTTTCGACCCGACCTCCATGCCGGAGGGTCCGCCTGTCAGTCGGAGATCAGTTGTGTCCTGCGCAGACCTGAATTCGCAACCGGGCGGATACTGGAAAGGGCCGGATTGCCTGTCTTCACGCTCCGGGTCGGTCCGGCGGACCGGCCGGGCCGGGTCAGGCACTCGAGAAGCGCCGGCACGATCTCCTGGAGAGGGACCACGCGGTCCACGCACCCCGATTCGATGGCCAGCCGGTTCATTCCGAAAACGACCGATGTGGCCTCGTCCTGGGCGATCACCCGCCC
>JAUCQC010000094.1 GCA_030372965.1 bacterium | reverse complement strand
CGATCGGCAGCGGGTCATCCGCGTACGCGGACGAACTCCGGGAGGCCGGAACGAAACAGTGGCGCGGCACGACGGTCATGGCGCGCAAAACCCGGTCGTCGCGGACCCCTCTCGGGAGAATCTGGTCCCGAACCATCCGCTCCCGTTCCCGCCTTCGCTCATTCCGCAGATCGGCCGTCATTCCGCGGAACGCTCATGCGACCGGGGCAGGCCGCGGTAGAAATCCCAGTGCTGGCGCTGAATCTCGTGCAGCACCACTCCGAACGCGACGGCCACGTTGATCGAATTTTTGAAACCGAACATGGGGATTTCGATCACCTCGTCCGCAAGGTCGAGCGCCTCCCGTGACACGCCCAGGGCTTCGTTGCCCACCAACAGCGCGGCCGGGAGGGCGATGGCGCGTTCCCAGAGAAGGCCGCTCCGGTCCGTGGTTTCCAGCGCGACGATGCGGCGGCCGGCATCCCGCAATTCCCGGACAGCGGCGGCGGCATCCGGACGATGCTCCCAGGGAATGAACGGAATCGTGCCGAGGGCGGTTTTCTCCAGCTTCCGGTTCGGCGGATGCGCGGTGATTCCGCAGGCGACCACCTTTTCGACCAGGGCGCAGTCCGCGGTGCGGAAAATGGAACCGACGTTGAACGCGCTCCGCAGGTTGTCGAGGACAACGGTGAGGGGAAGACGGGGGACTTTCCGGAATTCTTCGGGCGACAGCCGGGAATCGAGGGAACGGACTTGAAATCGGGTTTCCATGAACGGAACCCCTCTCAATGGATTGTGGACCTGGGTCACCGTGCAGGGCGAGAGCGGCCGTCCGCCCGCTCACGAATGGATTTAACCATTGATGCAGCTCCTTGTGTCCCGATGCGCGGGACCGGAGAATCCGCCCGCTGTCGGGTTCACTCCGCCAGCGTCCTGTTGATGGCGGCCACAGCCGAATCGTACTGCTCGACGGTTTCTTTCTCCAGATCGGCGTAGTTCCCCAGAATACCCGCGGAGAGCCTCAACTGCATGGCGATGCCCTTCCGCTTTTCCTCCCGGTTGACGCCCAGAACCATCTGGAAATAGCTTTCTTCGAGATTGGTGAGCCATTTGTGAGCGGCGTAACTTTCCGCCAGAGCGAGCAGAGTGCGGTATTCCAGTGAGTTCAGCACCCGGCTGTTGACGGCCACCTCGAACGCGGTCGAATTGTGCGTCGCGAACTGCGCGTTGGCCTGGACGGAAACATTCCCGCCCCGGCTGATCCCCTCGGCCGCGTGCATCAGTTCAGCGGCTTTGGCCCGATGGCCGTCGATCAATTTGGACATTTCCTCTCGGTTCTGCACGATTTCGTCCCGGATCAGGTGCAGCGCTTCCCGGCAGCGCTTCTCCTCCTTCCGGTGTTCGTTCCAATTCTCGAGTCCGAGCGCCAGCAGGATGCTCAGGACGATCATCGCGGCTTCGGTCAGGATGCCGGTCATCCCCCTCGCCGGATGAAGCCGCGGTTCCTTCGGGTGCATGCGATGGCTCCGTTTTCGGGATGTTATCTTCATTCCGCGGGTTCCCGTTAAAAGCAACAAGCCCGCCGTTCGGCGGGCCCGTCATTCGTGCGCCCAGTAGGAATCGAACCTACAACCCCCTGATTAAGAGTCAGATGCTCTACCAATTGAGCTATGGGCGCATGTCAAACTCAAGCACATCACGAGGATGCGTCGTGAGGGTGCAGGGAATCGAACCCTGGACCCACGGCTTAAAAGGCCGTTGCTCTACCAGCTGAGCTACACCCTCGCGGATCTTCGAAAACAGAGCAAAAATATACAGAAAAAACAGACCCTTGTCAATTAAAAAATGCGTGAAACGTCATTTCCACAGCGTGGCTTCGCGGTCGGCTCCGACCGACAGAAGCCGGACAGGAACGCCCGCCAGGGACTCGATCCTCTCGATGTACGCGGCCGCGTTCCTGGGCAGATCGCCGTAGGACCGGATTCCCGAAGTCGGGGTCTTCCAGCCCGGCAGGGTGATGTATTCCGGCTCGAGGCTGTCCAGAACGTGACAGAAGGCCGGAAACGACTCGAGACGCCGTCCTCCGGCGCGATAGGCCGTGCAGATCCGTATTTCGTCGAACCGGTCCAGCACGTCCAGTTTCATCATGGCCAGGCAGTCGATTCCGTTCAGTTCCGCGGCGTACCGGGCCACGACCGCGTCGAACCAGCCGCAGCGGCGGGGCCGTCCGGTCGTGGGGGGGCTTTCGCCGCCCCCCCGCCCGGTCGTTTTTCCCGTTTTATATTTTATTTTAGTCCGTAAACGG
>JAUCQC010000093.1 GCA_030372965.1 bacterium | reverse complement strand
ATACACAGCGCTGTCTCGTGGGCTCGGAGATGTGTATAAGAGACAGCGGGTTTCTGCCCACGTCCTCCTACTGCGGCCGCATCCGCGGCGACTTTCTCAACCTCACGGCCCTGCTGTGCGGCAGCCGGTTCGGCCGGACTCTGGTGGAGGTCGGGGGCGTTCGTTTCGACGCGGACGAGGCGCGGATCCGGACCTTTCTGACGCGATTGGACGGCATCGCCGCGGACCTGACCGGCGCCGTGGACCTGATGTTCCGCAACACGTCCGTGCTCGGCCGCTTCGAGAACACGGGTGTTCTTTCAAAGCGCGCGGCCGCGGAACTGGGCATGGTGGGGCCCGCGGCCCGGGCCTCCGGCCTGGGGCTCGACGCGCGGTCCGATTTTCCGGTGGGCATATACCGGTTCGCGCACATCCCGGTTTCTACCGGCGAGACCGGGGACGTATTCGCCAGGGCCCTGGTGCGCAGAATCGAATGCGAACGGTCCATTGAATTCATCCGCGGCCAGATGGAGGCCCTGCCCGAGGGCCCGGTCGCGGCGGAGACGCCGGCTCCGGCCTCGGGCCGGTTCGCCGTGTCACTTGTGGAAGGATGGCGGGGCGAAATCGCGCACGTGGTCATGACCGGCCGCCGCGGAACCGTGGTCTTCCACAAGATCGTGGATCCCTCGTTCCACAACTGGTTCGGCCTGGCCATGGCCATGCGGGGGCAGGCGGTATCGGATTTCCCGCTCTGCAACAAGAGCTTCAACCTGTCCTATTGCGGCCACGACCTGTAGGAAAGAGCACATGCTGGACATACTGAAAACGCGACTGCGCCAGAAGCACCGCACCATCGCCTTCCCGTCCCGTCCGCCGGAACTGCCGGACCGTTTCCGCGGCCTGCCGGTCTTGGATCCCTCGGCCTGCGGCGGCAAATGCGCGGCCCGGTCGCGGGCCTGCGTCGCCGCGTGCCCCGTCTCCGCGATATCGGTGCGGAAAGACGGGCCGCCCGAGGGCCGCATCCGCATCGACCTGGGACGCTGTGTTTTCTGCGGCGACTGCGCGGCCGCGTGCCCGTCCGGCGCGATACGATTCACGAACGATTACCGGCTGGCCGTCCGGTCGAGGGCCGACCTGATGTATAGCGGAGATCCGCTCAGGCTCGCGGACGCGTTTGGAGGCCGGATTCGGAAACTGTTCGGCCGCTCGCTCAAACTCAGGCAGGTGAGCGCGGGCGGGTGCAACGCGTGCGAGGCCGACGTCAACGTGCTGACCACGGTGGTGTTCGACCTGGGCCGTTTCGGCATCCAGATCGTCGCCTCGCCCCGTCACGCGGACGGCCTGCTCGTCACCGGGCCCGTGAGCCTCGGCATGCGCGACGCTTTGCTGAGCACTTACGAGGCCGTGCCGGACCCGAAAATCGTCATCGCGGTCGGCGCGTGCGCGATCTCGGGCGGGCTGTACGCGGGGCGGCCTGAAACGTGCAACGGCGCCGATCCCCTGGTGCCCGTGGACCTGTACGTGCCCGGCTGTCCGCCCCACCCGATCACGATTCTGGACGGGATGCTGAGGCTTCTGGGGAAACTGGAGAAACGATAGCGATTAATGTGTTGCCATGCCAGCCGATTGTGAGAGAAGGTAACCTGATTGTGAAAGGTTACCTTTTTTCATTTCTCCCCGTAACCTTCAGGGCCGGGAACCGTATCAATAATCAGAGGGGATTGATGAATGACAAGAGGTGCTCTGATGAAAAGATTACGCGTCATTTTTACAGGCATCCTGCCTGTTCTGAGCCTTTCCCTGACCGGATGCAGGAGCGCTGTCGTCACCGGAGGCCCGGTGGACGGATCCCGTCTGGCGGACGGGGTGTTCCGCGGCGAATGCAAGGCCGGTCCGAACAAGGCCGTGGTTGAAGTGACCATCCGCGATCAGAATATCACTCAGGTTAATCTTCTCCAAAGCGACGCATGGAAAGGCCACAAGGCGGACGCGGTCATTCCTGGCCGGATCGTGGAGAAGCAATCGACTGCAGTGGACGCGGTATCCGGCGCCACGAACACCAGCAATGTCATCATGAACGCGGTCGAGGCGGCTCTTGTCGTATCGCGAGAACAAGCCGGGAAGGATACAGGGAAATGAAAACAGCCATCATCTTCGCGTCCACGCACGGTTGCGCCGAAACATGCGCCGGAAAGCTCGCCGAAAAGCTGAAAGGCGAAATCCACCGCTTCAACCTGAAGGACAAGCCCCGCGTGGACCTCGCCTCGTATGACCGGATCGTGATCGGCGGTTCCATCCACGCCGGAAGGATTCAGGGATCGGTGCGCAGGTTCGTCGACGCCAACCGGGAGGCGTTGTCCGGCGGGAAGTTCGGGCTCTTTCTGTGCTGCATGGAAAAAGGCGAGGCCGCGCAAAAGGAATTCGACGCCGTGTTCCCGGAGGACATCCGTCAGAAGGCATCGGCTGTCGGGTTGTTCGGCGGCGCGTTCAATTTCGAAAAGATGAATTTTATCACAAAGGCGATCGTCCGGAAGATCGCCAAGACGGACAAGTCGGTGTCGAATATCGACGAGCAGGCGATCGCGAGGTTTGCGGAGGAGATATCGAGGGATTGACAGAATCGCACCCCGAGCTGAGTCGAGGGGTGCGCCGGATCGTGACTGAAAATGGATCCCCGCTCCCGGATCAAGTCCGGGACAAGTTTCTCGGGGATGACAAAAAGAATAAAAAAGCGGCAACCGTCGTTGCGTTGGGTGGGGGGTTTTTTTGCAGCCTATC
>JAUCQC010000092.1 GCA_030372965.1 bacterium | reverse complement strand
CCCCCCCCCCCCCCCTCTTTTCAACCAGAAGACGCAATACCACATACACAGCGCTGTCTCGTGGGCTCGTATATGTTTATAAGAGACAGGCTGGCCCGGGCCCTCTGCCGTCTCGAGAAGAAACGCTTCCCGGCGCGGCTCACGCCGCCGGTGCGGGCGATGTTCCATGCCCTCGCGCGCGAGGCGGCCGCGCCGTACCGGTACGTGTACGCCGGCATCCGGCTCTTCCGTCCCTTCGTGCTGGCGATGCTCGCGAGGACGCCGTCGTCAGACGCCATGATACGCACAACCATCGCGCCGACCATGCTGGAGGGGAGCGACAGGGAGAACGTGATGCCGCAGTCGGTGCGCGCGACGGTCAACCTGAGAATCCTGCCGGGCGAAACCCGCGAGAGCGTGACGGCCCGGGTCGGGAAGGTGATCGGCGATCCGGGCGTCACCGTGAGCGCGCGCGGCCAGTCGAGTGATCCGTCTCCGGTTTCCGACGCGGGGTCGCCGGAATACGCGGCCATCAAAGAGACGATCGCCGCCGTGTTCCCGGACGTCGTTGTGGCGCCCTTCCTCATGGTGGCCGCGACGGATTCGCGGCACTTCGCCCGGATCAGCAGGCAGGTATTCCGCTTCAACCCGGTCCGGCTTGACACCGGCGAGCTGGCGAGGATCCACGGCACCGACGAGCGCATCCCGGTAAAAGACTTCGGCGACCTGATCGTTTTTTTCGCGGACCTTGTCCGGCGGACGGCAGGCTGAGGCGGCGGCGATGGCTGAGAAGAAAAAAACGAACAGGCCGCTTCAGGGCATGTTTTCGGCAGTGCCGCGGCGGTACGACATCATCAACCGCCTCTTCACCCTGCGGCTGGACGAGCGGTGGCGGCGCATGGCCGCGGAAAAAATCCTCGAAGGAGGGCCGGCGGCCGCGCTCGACATCTGCGCGGGCACAGGCGACCTGGCGCTGGCGCTCGACGCGCTCGCCCGCGGCGTGACCGCGGTGTTCGGCGCGGACTTCAGCATGCCGATGCTCGCGGAGGCGCGCCGCAAGGCTGACCGGGCAGGGTCTGCGGCGCGGTTCGTGGCCGCGGACGCGGGCGAGCTCCCCTTCAGGGACGGCGCGTTCGGCGCGGTCGGGATCGCCTTCGGGTTCCGCAACCTGACCTACCGCAACCCGGGACGCGAACGCTACCTGGCCGAGGTCATGAGGGTGCTCGCGCCGGGCGGCAGGTTCGTCATCGTCGAGAGCAGCCAGCCGCGCTCCCGCGTCGTCAGGGCGCTGGCGCACCTGTACGTCCGGGCCGCCGTCTCGCTTGTCGGCGGGCTGATATCCGGGGAGCGGGGCGCCTACCGGTACCTCGCGCACTCGGCCGTCAACTTCCCGGGGCCGGACGATGTGGCGGCGCTCCTCCGAGGCGCCGGGTTCGGCCGGGTCGAGTACCGGAGGCTCATGCTGGGCGCTGCCGCGATCCATGTCGCGTACCGGTGAGGCGGGATTTTGTCATTGACGCGCCGGGGGAAAGGGCCAGCATGCCCCTTGTCCTGCGGGGTCAGAGTAACGCATTTCTTTCAGACAGTTAAAAGAACGCGCCGGATAACTATCATGCATTGAATGATAAGGGGCGAGAATAAGTTCCGGCCGGACGGACAGCCTTGAATTTTTGGAAAAAAATGCGATACATTATGCGGGATGTGTACAGAAAACGTTATTTTTGCTCGATTAACAAGGGAAAAACAGGGATTTTGGCGCCGGTCGTGTTTTTTTAACTTACAGACAGTCTCTAAAAAAAAAAATAACCAGCCCCCCCTATACCAAACCAGTATATAAACGT
>JAUCQC010000091.1 GCA_030372965.1 bacterium | reverse complement strand
AGTGCCCGGCACTGAACGGCCCGTGATTCCCGTCATCAGAATATTCCCCTTGACAAAAATGACCGATTTTATTATTATTCCCATTACTTCTGCACTGCTCCCCGCGGAGACCGATCCGCTCTTTCATCCCCGTTTCACACATCCGGTCTGATCATCCCATTTGAACATCCTTTTTAGTCCGGGAGGGACCATGGCGAAGCTGTTTCCCGTCGCGGCCGGGCTGATTTTGTTCCTTGGGCAGGCGCCGGTCAGGCCGCAAACCAATCCGATTCTCAATTCGGGGTTTGAGAATTGGACAGCCGGAAAACCCGATCACTGGGCTTATGCGGGCATTACCTGGATCAAACCGTCCTCAGTAATCCGGTTCGAAGGCGCGTCCAGCGTACGGTTCGAGGTGCCGGCGGGAGCGACTCTGCCGGAACTGCGGCAAACCGTGTCCGTGACAGCCGGCGGTGTGTATTCGTTCTCCTGCCGTGTGCTGGACGAGAATCCGGCAGGCGCGGTAGGGCTCGTGATCAGCTGGTTTAAAGGTTCCGATTATCTGGGGAAATACGCGTCGTCCCCGCGTTCGCAGGATCAGCCGGGCTGGCAGGAAGTCGCGGTGCTGGACAAACAGGCTCCTCCGGACGCGGACGGCGCACGCGTGAGCGTCAAAACTTACAAGACCGACACCCTGTCCGGGGGATACCTGTACGCGGATCAGAGCATCCTCAGCGGAGACTTTCCGCTTTCCGTTCACATGGGCCGGCTTGAAGCGGTTCCGGTTCGGGACGGGATCGAAATCCGATGGTCCACGGAAAGCGAAGTCCGCATCTGCGGATTCAATGTCCTCCGATCCGAATCCGGCGAGTCGCGCTTTCTTGCGGTGAACAGGGGCTTGATCCCGTCAGGCGGCAGCGGCTCATCCGGGGCCGATTACAGATGGAAGGACAAACTGGCAGTCCCGGGAATCACGTACCGGTACGGCCTCGAGGAAGTGGACTTCGACGGGGACACGCTTCTGCTCGGCATGGTGTCCGGAATTCGTGAAACGGAAGGAGTGATGCCGGACTCCCCTTCGTTCATCGGCGGATTTCCGAATCCTTTCAATCCTTCCGTCCGGATCCGGTTCCGCCTCGATTCTGAGAGCGTTTCGCGCAGTGTCCGAATCGAAGTGCTGGATGCGAAGGGCAGGCGTATCCGTACTCTGCAGGGCAGTCCGGTCCGATGGGGGGAAAACGAGCGGGTATGGGACGGAAGGGATGATTCCGGAGCAACCGTAGCCGCGGGAATGTATCTGGTCCGTGTGGCCGGTACGGGTCCGGCATTGCCCGGCCTGAAACTGATGAAAGTGGAATGAGCGCTACGGCAATCCCCGATCTATTTTCATGGAAGGCGGACGGTAACGCGGGTGAACGACGACCAACGCGATCAAACCCTATAATTTGGAATTGGATTGATTCCCCCGGATAAAGTCCCGGGGATATTCGGGAGGGAAAAACGTGGAAACGTTGACCGATGTTCGGAGAATTCAAACCTTTGAAGCGCGGACCCCCAAGCCGGATCCGGAGCGCATTCTCTGGTTTTACCTGCGCAACCATCACCTGATGAACATGCGATTCAGGCGCAAGGCCAGGGTCGGGGAGTTTACGGCGGAATTTCTCTGTGACGCAAAAAAGATGGTCGTGGAATTGGAACGGGGAAAGAGCGGCCGGATGCGGGACCGGGATAGGGGAAAAGACATGTGGATGGAAAGCCAGGGATTTAAAATCCTTCGATTCCCGGACAATGAAGTGCTGGAAAACATGGAGGGCGTCATCTACGCGATACTGGAATGCGGTGGAGAACTGTAGCCGTGCGCCGCGGGCCCAAGAAAAGAATCCGGCCCGCGCCGAGGGAGAAAGTGGTGGAGGTATCCGGACCTGTCCCGGTCAAGCGAAAGAAGAAAAGGGTTCCGCCTCCGCATTAACGGGATTTGCCGACGCCCACGCGTTCGCACCAGGCCGAGACCGGGCATTTGGAGCAGTGCGGGCTGATCGGCGCGCAGAGACCCTGGCCGAAAGCCACCAGAATGTCGTTGATCGGTATCCACCAGGATTTCGGCAGTTTGGCGCGAAGCGCCATTTCCGTCTCGTCCGGAGTCCGGGTTTTCACGTACCCGAACCGGTTGGTGATGCGATGGACATGCGTGTCCACGCAAATGCCGGGCTTGCCGAATCCCAGGGTGAGCACGAGATTTGCGGTTTTTCTGCCGACTCCCGGAAGCTCCAGAAGGAGGTCCAGGTCATCGGGGACGCGGCCGCCGTAACGATCCATCAGAATGCGGCTGACCTCGAGGATGGTGTCCGCCTTGCGCTTGTAGAAACCGGCAGGATAGATCAATTTCCTTATTTCCGAGGCCTTGAGCTTCAGCATGGCGGACGGAGTCCTGGCCTCGGCGAACAGCTTCAGCGAAGCCTCAGTGGTCACCTTGTCCTTGGTCCTGAGACTGATCAGAGTGGAGATCAGGATCTGATAGGGGTCGTCCGAACGCTGGGCCACCAAAGTGACAATCGGAACATTCCACTTTTTCGACTCGGCCTGAAGGACGCGGAGAACGCGGGAAATTGTCGGATTGTCCATCAGCCGGCAGTCCCGGGTTTCCACGCTTCGGGATTCACGAGGTGCTTCGGCTTTTTCCCGGACAGGCCTTCGAGCAGATTCTCGGCCGCCATGACCGACATGCGGGTGCGGGTTTCGAGCGTGGCGCTTCCGATGTGGGGAAGCAGGACAACATTGTCGAGCCCGATCAGGCCGGATTCGATTTCAGGCTCGTTCTCGTACACGTCCAGGCCCGCGCCCGCGATACGTCCGGACCTGAGGGCTTCAACGAGCGCTTTTTCGTCCACGACCGGGCCGCGGCTGGTGTTGATCAGGTAGGCCGAACGCTTCATCAGCCCGAGTGCCCGGCTGTCGATGAGGCGGCGGGTTTCGGGGGTGAGCGGCACGTGGAGAGACACGAAATCCGACAAAGCGAGAAGCTCGTCCAGTCCGACGCGCCTGGCGCCGAGTTTGGCTTCCAGTTCAGGAACCGCGGATCCGTCCGCGTAGAGGACGGTCATGCCGAATCCTGAAGAACGCAGGGCCACGGCCCTGCCGATGCGGCCCGCGCCAACGATGCCGAGGGTCCGGCCGGTCAGATCGCCACCCAGAAAGCCCATGGGGTGCCATTCCCTGAACCGGCCCGCGCGGGTGAACCGGTCCGCCTCGACGATGCGGCGCGAGACCGCGAACATCAGCGCCCAGGTCAGGTCCGCGGTCGCGTCCGTCAGCACGCCGGGCGTGTTCGTGACCAGAATCCCCATCCGCGTCGCTGTTTCCAGGTCGATGTGGTTGTACCCGGCGGCGCAGTTCGACAGAACCCGGATGCCCTTCATCCGTTCGAGCGCCTCGCGGTCCAGGGTGTCGGTGATCATGGCGAGGAATCCGTCGCGGCCGGACACAGCGGCCACGAGTTCGTCCCTGGTGAGGGGCCTGTCCTCCGGATTGATGTCGACCCTGCATCCGTTTTCCCGCAGGAGATCGATTCCGGCCCGGGGAATTTCGCGGGTGACGAAGACATTCCATTTCACGCCGGGGGTTCTCCCAATTTTTCCATGTCCCGCCTCTCCTTCTTGGTGGGGCGGCCCTTGAATTTTCTGGGAGCCGGCTTCGCGGAACGGGCGAATATCCGCATCTGCTCCAGCAATTCGTCCGATGGCTTCAGCCGGATTTCCTCCTCGTACAGAGTGCGGGCAACGGCCGGCGGCAGGCCGCGTTCGGCCAGTCCGGCGATGGTCACGTTCCTGTAGCGGCCTCGGACGTGAACCGTCAGCTTGTCCCCAACGCGCACGGCTTTGTGGGGCTTGGAGGACGCGCCGTTCACCTTGACCTTGCCGCCTTCGCACGCGGCCGCGGACTGGGACCGCGTCTTGTAGAAGCGCGCGGCCATGAGCCAGCGGTCGAGGCGGACGGAGTCCTTTTGGGGTTTTTCGTCGGCCATGACGGAAAAATAGGGAATGGAGGCGGGATATTCAAGGGGAAATTTGAACGTTTGCACGTTGTCACGTTCGAACGTTCAAACGTTTTAACGTGCAAACGCGTGAACGTCGCAATGGCTCGCTTATAGCGGTTCCAGAATAAGGCAGGAGTGAAGAATTCAGCGCGACGGAGAACGGTATCACTCCCCCGGCACCAGCTTCAACGCGTGCCGCATGCCGCGAATGGCCTGCCGGGTCCTGTGCTCGTTTTCGATGAGCGCGAAGCGGACGTGATCGTCCCCGTATTCGCCGAACCCGATGCCCGGCGAAACCGAGACCTTGGCGTCGCGGATCAGCATTTTCGCGAATTCCAATGAGCCCATCTTGCGGAACGGCTCCGGAATCTTCGCCCACACGAACATGGTGGCCTTGGGCGGCGTGACCGGCCATCCGATCGAATTCAGCCCGCTGCAGAGCGCGTCCCTTCTTTTGCGGTACATTTCGCGGATTTCGGACACGCAGGACTGGTCCCCCTCCAGCGCGATGATGGACGCCACCTGAATGGGCGTGAAAATGCCGTAATCCAGGTAACTCTTGATGTCCTTGAGCGCGCCGATCAGGACGGGGTTCCCGAGGCAGAACCCGACGCGCCAGCCCGGCATGTTGTAGCTCTTGGACAGGGTGAAGAATTCGACGGCCACGTCCTTGGCGCCAGGCACCTGGAATATGGAAGGCGCCCTGTACCCGTCGAAGACCAGGTCCGCGTACGCGACGTCGTGTATCACCCAGATGCCGGCTTCGCGGGCGATGTCCACCACCTTTTTGAAGAAATCCAGCTCCACGCACTGCGTCGTCGGGTTCGAGGGAAAGTTGATGACCAGGGCCTTGGGACGCGGCCAGGAGTGGCGTATGGCGCGCTCCAGCTCCTCGAAAAAGTCCACACCCTCGAGAAGCGGCACGTGGCGGATGTCTGCGCCCGCGATCACGAAGGCCCAGGCGTGTATGGGATAGGTGGGATTGGGCACGAGCACGGCGTCGCCGTGATCGACCATGGCCAGGGCCAGGTGGGCGATGCCCTCCTTGGAACCGATGGTGACAATGGCCTCTCTCTCAGGGTCGAGTTCCACGTTGAAGCTTCTCGCGTACCATTTGCAGACAGCCTGCCTCAGGCGGGGGATGCCCCTGGACTGGGAATACCGGTGCGTGAACGGTTTCTGGACCGACTCGATGAGCTTGGAAACGATGTGCGGAGGCGTGGGCTGGTCCGGATTGCCCATTCCGAAGTCGATGATATCCTCTCCGGCGGCCCTGGCCTGTGTCTTGAGCGCGTTCGTGACCGCGAACACGTACGGCGGAAGGCGTTTGACGCGTTGAAAATTGTCGTTCAGTTCCATGGCCGCTCCAGGGTTGTTTGCTGCCGATCATCCCCGCCGGCCGGTGCGGAAAGAAAAAGTCCGCCGGTCTCTCCATGGATCAACCGCGCGGGCGGGGGGGGCGAAAAATGAATACAAATATAATAAAAGAAAGGGCCTTATGCAAACCGATTCTGGCCCTTGAGGGTCCGAAAAACAGTTTGATTCTCAGAGGAAATCGCTTTACATTATTCCAGGGGTTCTAAATCGATGTTTTCGGAGGAATCGGCATGCGTCCAGTCAGGGTCGGGGTCATCGGAACGGGTCACCTGGGCCGTTTTCACGCGTTGAACTATTCCAGGATGCCCGAGGCGGAACTCGTGGGAGTGACCGACCTGGACGCGGACAGGGCCGGGCAGGTGGCCGCGGAAGCGCATTGCAAGCCGTTCAAGGACGCGGAATCCCTGCTTTCGGAGGTCGAGGCGGTCAGTGTGGCCGTGCCGACCGACCGGCATTTTGAGGCCGGATCCGCCGTCCTTCAAAAAGGCGTCCATCTGCTTATCGAGAAGCCGATCACCCGCACGATTGAAGAGGCCGACGGCCTGATCCGGCTGGCTGCGGAGCGGAAACGGGTCCTGCACGTCGGCCAGGTGGAGCGTTTCAACCCCGGCATTCAGGCGCTTTCGGGCTTCGGCCTGTCCCCGCGTTTCATCGAAGCCCACCGGCTGGCGCCGTTCAATCCCAGGGGCACGGAGGTGTCGGTCATACTCGACCTCATGATACACGACATCGACATCCTGCTGCACCTGGTTCCTTCCGAAATCACCCGCGTGGACGCGAGCGGCGTGGCCGTCGTGTCCGGAACAGCGGACATCGCGAACGCCCGTATTCAATTCGCGAACGGCGCGGTGGCCAATCTCACGGCCAGCCGGATTTCGCAGAAAAAAATGAGAAAGATGCGGATGTTTCAGAAGGACGCCTACATCTCCGTCGACTTTCTCGAGCGCATGGCCGAGATTTACGCGCTGGAATCGGACGCGTTCACGGGCGACATGACTCTGGGCGAGATCGGCGTGGGAGAGCACAGGCGGAGAATCGCCTACAAGAGGCCCGAGGTTCCTGAGAAGCAGGGGCTTCAAATGGAGCTGGAGGCGTTCGTCAGGGCCGTTCGGGGCGAAGCAACCGCGGCCGCTGACGGTGAAGCCGGAAAACGGGCACTGGCGATCGCCATGCAAGTGCTCAAATGCATGGAGGCCTGAGTGGATATCCGCCGTTTTTTCTTCAAGAATCGCGGGTTCACGCCCGTACCCTTCATCCTGGCCGCGCTGATACTGGCCCGGCCGACCTGGCTCAGTTACTGCATTGGTTTCGCCGTCGTCCTGGCCGGTGAATGCGTCCGGTTCCGGGGCGTTTCCTATTCCGGCAGAAGCACCCGGACGGTCAAGGTCGGCGGAAGCCGCCTGGTGACGGCCGGCCCCTACAGCCATGTGCGCAATCCCCTGTACATCGGCAATTTTCTCATGGCCGCGGGATGGACGATCATGGGATGGCCCTGGATGCCGTGGATGGCCCTGATCGTCGTCGTGTTTTTCGCGGTCCAATATCACTTCATCGTGGATCTCGAGGAGGAATTCCTCTCCGCCAAGTTCGGAGCCGCGTACGAATCGTACCGCAGGGCGGTGCCGGCCTGGATCCCCAGGCTCAGGGCCTGGCCGGGCGCGGAACCCATGGCCCCGGACTGGAAGACGGCCTTCCGGTCCGAACGCAACACGTTCCAGGCCATCGCCGTCATCGCCGCCCTGATCTTCCTGCGCTGGAAGCTGATGTAGATGACGCAGACCGGCCCCAGCATCATGACTCCTTCCCAAGAGATACTCATTGTCGCGGGCGAGGCTTCCGGGGACCTTCACGGAGGCGCCCTGGTCCGCGCGCTCCTGGAACGAAGGCCCGGGCTCCGGTTTTTCGGAATCGGCGGTGACCGCATGTCCGAATCCGGCGTTCAGCTGATCCGGCACGTCCGGGAGATGTCCTTTCTCGGTTTTTTCGAGGTGGCGCGGCACCTCCCCTTCATCCGCAGGGTTTTCGGTGAAATCGTCGAAGCCATGGAATCGCGCAGGCCCGCTCTGGCGGTCTTCATCGATTACCCCGGTCTCAACCTCAAGCTGGCCCTGCAGGCGAAGAAGCGGAACATCCCGGTCGTTTACTATGTCAGTCCGCAGGTCTGGGCCTGGGGAAGGGGCCGGGTGCCGAAAATCGCCAGGCGCGTGGATAAGATGCTCGTGCTCTTCGATTTCGAGGAACCGATTTACCGCGAGGCGGGCTTGGACGTCGTTTTCACCGGGCATCCGCTCAAGGACACGGTGAGGCCTTCGCAGTCCAGGGCCGAATTTTTCCGGAGCCTGGAACTGGATCCGGACAAGCCCCTGCTCGGCCTCCTGCCGGGATCCAGAAAACAGGAAGTTCAGCGCCTGCTTCCGGCCATGATCGGAGCGGTCCGCCTGCTGAAGCGCGACATTCCCGGGCTGCAGTCCGTGATGGCGGCCGCGCCGACGCTTTCCGATCCGATCTACCTTCCCTTCACGGACGGGGACAATTCCATCCGGACCGTCCGCGGCCGGACCTATGAGGTCATGTCCCATTCGGACGCGGCCCTGGTCGCGTCCGGTACGGCCACCCTTGAAACCGCCCTGTGCGGAACGCCCATGGTCATCCTCTACCGCATGTCGCCCCTGTCGTACTGGATCGGCCGCGGGCTGGTGCGCGTGCCGTATATCGGGCTCGCGAACATCGTGGCGGGGAAAAAGGTGGCGCCGGAACTGCTTCAGAACGACGCGGAGCCCGGAAAAATCCGTGAAGCGGTTCTGCCTTATTTCACGGACAAGGCGCTCGCGGAATCGGTGCGCGCGGAATGGGCCGAAGTGGGCCGCAAGCTCGGACCGGCCGGCGCTTCGGGCCGCGCGGCGGACGAGATACTCAGGACTTTGGATGAGCGGGGGAAAAAATGAACCCCTGGGATTTCCCCGCATTGTCCGTCCTGCTGCTCCGGCCGTTCTCCTTTCTATACGGTTCGGTTGTCAAGGCCCGCAATCTCGCGTACGACCGGGGCTGGCTGCCTTCCTTTTCCGTCCCGGCCGTCGTGGTCAGCGTGGGCAACCTGACGGTCGGGGGCACGGGCAAGACCCCCCTGGTCGAGACGCTGGCGCGTTTTTTTCTGGCCGAGGGCTGGAAGCCGGCCGTGGTGAGCCGCGGATACGGCCGCGTCGGCAAGGCGGACGTGGCCGTGTCGGACGGATCGATGATCATGGCCGACTCCCTGATCGGCGGAGACGAACCCGTGCTTCTGGCGCTGCGGCTTCCAGGCGTGCCCGTGCTGGTGGGCGTGGACCGGGTCCGGGTCAGCCGAAGGGCCGTGCGGGATTTCGGATGCGACCTGATTCTGCTGGACGACGGCTTTCAGCACCGCAGGCTCAGGCGCGACGTGGACGTGGTGACCCTGAGGCGGAACGAGCCGTACGGAAACGGCCGGATTCTCCCGGCCGGTCCGCTCCGCGAGCCGAAAGAGGGGCTGAGACGCGGCCACGTGGCCGTGCTCACCGGCACCGGGCCGGTTCCCCAGGACACCCCCTGTCCCGTCCTGCTCGAGGCGGAGTACCGGGCGCTGCACTGGACGGAGCACCCCTCCCGGGTGAAGCATCCCCCGGAATCGCTCGGCCATCGATTCGTGTTCGCTTTCTCCGGCATCGGCAACCCGCGCTCGTTCGAGCGGACCCTCGAGGGCCTGGAGGCCAAACTCGTCGGTCACCGAGTGTTCCCGGACCATCACCGGTATACGACCGAGGACCTCCGGCAGGTGGGACAGCTCGCGGCCTCGCACGGCGCGGTCGCCGTCGTCACCACGGAAAAAGACGCCATGCGCATCGGCGGGTCCTGGTCCGGCGATGTCCCGCTGTACGAACTGGCCATCCGGCTCGAAATCAAGGGCGGGAACGAGAAGCTGAAGTCGGTTTTCAGGCCGCTCCTTGAGAAGCGCCGTGCCGGCCGCGCCTTCGCGGCCGGCGCCGGCTCGAAACAGGAGGCGGAATGAGCGGGCAGACGGACTATCTCGTTGTCGGCAGCGGCATCGCCGGGCTGTCCTTCGCCCTGCGCGCGGCCGAGACGGGAACGGTCCTCATCCTGACGAAAAAGGAGAGGGCCGACTCCAACACCAACCACGCCCAGGGCGGCATCGCCTCGGTCATGGACCGGTCGGACTCCTTTGACCTGCACATCCGGGACACGCTGGAGTCCGGCGTGGGGCTGAACCGCCCCGAGGCCGTCGCGCTGATCGTCCGGGAGGGGCCCCGGAGCGTCTCCGAGCTGGAACAGTGGGGCGTCTCTTTCACGCGGGACGGAACGGGC
This sequence comes from bacterium, assembly GCA_030372965.1. Lineage (GTDB taxonomy): Bacteria > Zhuqueibacterota > QNDG01 > QNDG01 > DTFT01 > JAFGAX01. The sequence continues at coordinate 6,444 of JAUCQC010000091.1, read as the reverse complement.
GGATTCGACCTGGGCCGCGAGGGCGGGCATTCGAAGAACCGCATCGTCCACGCCCGTGACAGCACGGGACGCGCCGTGGAGGAGGCCCTGCTCGAGCGCGTCCGGAGCCATCCCAACATCCGGGTGCTCGAGGACCACGTGGCCGTGGAAATCATCACCGAACACCACCTGTCCGGCCGCAGGCGGCGGGCCGGCGAGCGGGCCCATTGCTGGGGCGTGTACGCGCTCGACATGAAGGCCGGCACCGTGGCCGCCTACCGGGCCCGCGCCACCCTGATCTCGACGGGCGGCGTCGGCCGCGTCTACCTGCACACCACGAATCCGGCCATCGCCACGGGCGACGGCATCGCCATGGCCTTCCGCGCGGGCGCGCCCGTGGCCGGTCTCGAGTTCATGCAGTTCCACCCCACGGCGCTCTTTCACCCGGACGGGGATTCCTTCCTGATCTCGGAGGCGGTGCGGGGTTTCGGCGGCATCCTGAGGACCCGCGCCGGGGAACCGTTCATGAAGCGGGTGCACCCGATGGCCGACCTCGCGCCCCGCGACATCGTGGCGCGCGCCATCGACGCGGAAATGAAGAAAAGCGGCGACGAATGCGTCTTTCTCGACGTGACGCATCTCGACGCGGAACAGGTCCGGAGCCACTTTCCGGCCATTCACGCGAAACTGCTCTCCCTGAACATCGACATGACGGCCGAGCCGATTCCCGTGGTGCCGGCCGCGCATTACATGTGCGGCGGCGTGCTCACGGACCTGGACGGCCGGAGCGCCATCCGGGGGCTGTACGTCACCGGGGAAGCCGCGTGCACGGGCGTGCACGGCGCGAACCGGCTGGCGTCGAACTCCCTGCTGGAGGCCCTGGTGTACTCCCGGCGCGCCTTTCTCCACGCGGCGGATTACATCCGTTCCGTGCCCGACGCCCTTCCGGAAATCCCGGCGTGGAACGACGAGGGCACGTTCGACCAGGAGGAATGGGTCCTGATCTCGCACGACCAGCGGGAGATTCAGCGGCTCATGGGCGACTACGTGGGCATTGTCCGGTCGGACGAGCGCCTGGAGCGGGCGCACCGCAGGATCGCGCTCATCGCCGACGAGATCGAGGCGTTCTACAAGAAGACCAAGATCACGGCGTCCCTGCTCGAGCTGCGCAACATCTCCTGCCTGGCCCTGCTCATCATCCGGTGCGCCCTGTTCCGAAAGGAGAGCCGGGGCCTGCACTACAACACCGATTACCCCGATCGCGACGACATCCGGTGGCTGGGCGATTCCGTGATCGAGGACAACCGCACGTATTTCAGGCCCCTGTCGCAGGAGGTGCGTTTCTAATCGAGAAAACGCTTGCCTTTTATGGATTTGCGCAGTAAATTATTAATAACTGTTTCTGGTCGTCACTTTTCTGAAAGGGTTTTTCCATGGAGAAGGGAACGGTCAAGTGGTTCAACCGAACCAAAGGATTCGGGTTCATCGCCCGTGAACAGGGAGAGGACGTGTTCGTCCACTTCAGCGCCATCGGCGGTGAGGGCTTCAAAACCCTCGAACAGGGAGAGACGGTTGAGTTTGACGTGGTTCAGGGACCGAAGGGTCTGCAGGCGGCCAACGTCAAAAAAGCGTAATCCCTTCTTCCCGGAAAATCCGGACCCGTTCCGCCTCGCGGAGCGGGTTTTTTTGTGGAATCCTCCCGCTCCATCCGCCCGCGGGGGCCGGGAACAAGCGGCCTGAAAGCCCTTGATCGATTTCCCCGAATTCCTTACATTTCCCCTGATCATGAATCTGTCGGCGAGCGCATTCCCCCGCTACGCGGGACCAAGCAACAAGGTCTTTTCTTGTTGAAGGCCCGCCGCTTGCCTTCAACCAGAGGGCATATAATTGCTTGGTCCCGCGCAGCGGGCGGCGGGGTAAGCGAGCGAATAAAAAATGATTTCTTCTCTACAGATAGATGATTCCCCGGCTTCGCCGGACCAAGGTATATGATTTTTTACACTATTGAAGGCCCGCGGCATGCCGCCGGGAGCTTCAATGACAGCCGATCCAAGACAGACGAAGCGGCCCGTTTCATCCGGAGCCGGTGGCCCGCCTGCGACGCGAGAATCGCGGTCGTCCTGGGTTCCGGGCTGGGCGGCTTCGCGGAATCGCTGGACGACGGCCGTTCGTTCGACGCGGCGGATGTGCCGGGATGGCCCGTCTCCACGGTGGAAGGACACAATGGCAGGCTCCATCTCGGCCGCATCGGGGGCCGGCCGGTGATCGTCCTGCAGGGCCGCGTCCATCACTACGAAGGCCATCCCATCGGCCAGGTCGTGTTCCCGGTCCGCGTGCTCGGCCGGCTCGGCGTGCGGATCCTGATTCTCACCAACGCGGCCGGCGGCATACGGCCGGACCTGCGGCCGGGCGGCTTCATGCTCATCACGGACCACATCAACTGGATGGGCGTCAACCCGCTGACCGGGCCCAATGACCCGGAATTCGGGCCCCGTTTTCCCGACCTCTCCGCGGCGTACGATCCGGCGCTCATCGATACCGCCCAGGCCTGCGCCGGGGAGCTGGGCATCGGGCTCAGCCGGGGCGTTCTGGCCGCGACCTCCGGGCCGAGTTACGAGACAGCGGCCGAGGTGCGGATGCTCCGCACCTGCGGCGCGGACGCGGTGTGCATGTCCACGGTTCCGGAGACGATTGCCGCGGTACACATGGGCATGCGGGTGCTCGGCATTTCCTGCATCTCCAATGCGGCCGCGGGTCTCGGCGGAGGCCCGTTGTCCCACGACGAGGTCCGCAGAAACGCGGACGCGGGCCGCGAACGCTTCTCTGAACTGATCCGCGCGATCATCGGCCGAGTGGACGTCTGATCCGGACATACGCTTTCTTATTCAGCATCCCGCATTCCGCAGCACCCGCTGAATCTGTCAGCGAGCGCATCCCCCGCGGCCCGCTTTACGGGATCAAGCTGTTTTATTGTTGCATTATTGAAGACTTGCCGCGCGGGATGCGAGCGACTATCAGATGTCTCTTCTATACGGATAGAAAGGGCTGTCCAAAAAGTCCAATTTACCCGCGCCCTGAGCCCCTCGATCAAGTCGAGGGGTCAACTCCGTCGAAGGGCGCTAAGTGACGGATTTACAGCTCGCCTCGACGGAGTTTATCCTGAGCGAAGCGAAGGGCTCGGCGAGCGGATTGTCGCTAAAACCGACTTTTTGGACAGCCCTTTCAACGGGCGGTGTTTCTCCGGAGTCAAAACATGCGCCTATGGGATCTCAAGGCTTTCGCGTATCACGGGGCCAGACGGCTGCCTGGCATCCGTTGGATTCTGGACGCGGAGATACGGAACCTCCGGAGCCTGGCCGGCCGCATTCCGGTTTTTCCGGAGCCCGCCGCGGACGCGGGCACGGGCGCGGGTTCCACGCTCTGCGTCTTTCCGGAGCCCGTGAAGCTTGTGTGCGTGGACCGGTCCTCTGCCATGCTGGCCCGCGCGGCGCGGCGCCGCGCCATCCAGCCGGTCGCGGGCGATCTGAGGCGGCTTCCCTTCAGGAAGAATGGATTGGGTTTTCTCTCCGCGATCGGGGTGTGTGAATACCTGCCGGATCCCCTGGATTTTCCATTCGAGGCGGCCCGGGTACTGAAGCCCGGCGCGTATTTTCTGGTGACCGTGCCAAGGCCCGGGATTTTGACCCTGCCGAGAAACCTGCTCGGCCACAGGCTCCGCACCGTCCGGCAGGACGCCTGGGAGAAGGCCCTGACCGGTGCGGGGTTTACGATTATTGGAAAAGAATCATCCCTTTTTCAGATTCAGTACCTGACGAAAAAATCGGAAAGGAGGCGATGAAGGAACCCGCCCGATGAAGCGGATCCCATCCGGCTTCAGTCCGGCCCGAAGATCGCGGGCCCCTGTCCCTGAACGGGACGAAGGACGAACCGGTCCCCATTTCCAGTCCCAATCAAACCAAGAGGTGCTTTATGCGCAGAACGGCCCTGTCGGCCCTGTTGTGCGCGGGCATCGCAGCTCTTGGGCAGGCATCTTCGGAACAGCCCGCGGGTCACCCGGTGATCAGCGAAATCCGCTACCGTCAGCACAGCGGAAAAAACGAGGAATTCGTCGAACTGTACAATCCCACGCCCCGCGCGGTCGATCTCTCGGGGTGGTCCCTGGCCTACAAGAAGAAGACCGGGGGGAACTGGGACGTGAAGGTCGTTTTCCGAAGGGGACACAGCCTCAGGCCGGGCGGCTATTTTCTCTGGGGCGGCGCGGAAGTGACGGCGTCCCCCGATTCCGCGGAATCGGGCGCCTCGGGCGTCGGGCTCGGCAATTCAGGCGGCAATATCGCGCTCCGCGATCCTTCGGGACGCGACGTGGACCGGGTGGCCTGGGAGGGAGGGGATTCACCGGAGGGCAGGCCGGCCGCGGGCAAAAACGTCGAGGGCGGTTCGCTTGAGCGCAAGGCCCATGCCGCTTCCACGGATCCGTCCATGAGCCCGGGCGGGACGGACGCGTCCAGGGGAAACGGATTCGACACGGACGACAATGAAACCGACTTCGTCCTGCACAATCATTTCAATGAAACCAATCCCCAGAATTCCGCGTCTCCGGCGGAACCGGAAGACGGATGGCCGGTTGGGTCCGGAACGTGCGACGTAACGCCGCTTGACGTTCAGGCATTTGATGCGGTTTCTCTGCGCTTCACGTTCCGGCCGGACTCAGCCGCGATCGTGACCGGGCTGGTCCTGGCTGTCCCGGAAGACATGGCCGCGATGATTCAGGCCTCGGACATCCGGTATGAAGGGAAGGAGTCGGCCTACGCGGACGCTGTCCTGTCCGCGGATACGATCCGGATCAGCGGGCTTGTCCTTCTGGCTCCGGATTCGCTTTCCGTGACGTTTCCGGACCTTGTCCTGCCGGCGCAATCCGGTACCGTGACATTTCCAGCCTGGTTCGTGTCGCGGGAGGGTCGGCGGTTTCCCGCAGTGGAGGCGCCCCGCGTTGAAGTCCGTCCGGCCGTCATTCCGGCGATCCGTCTTCATGCCAATGACACGGCTGGCGTGCCGGTTCAGCCGTTCGGCATGGGAACGCGCGTGATGGTATCCGGCGTGGTGACGGCCGGCATCGGGCCGTTTTTCGAAAATCGCATCTTCATACAGGATGCGACAGCGGGCCTGTGTCTTGAAGCGGATTCCGACGCGGCGGAGCTTCTGGCCGGTGACTCCATCACGGTCACGGGCACGCTCGGCCAGAACCGGGGTCTCACGGAAATCAGGCCCGACTGGACCACGCTGGTCACGCACAGCAGGGGATGCCCGCTCCCCCGGGCCGCGGACAGGACGTGCGCGGAAATCAATGACGCGTTTCTGGACAATGGGACGGAACCGGACGAGAGCCGGCTTGTCCGCGTTCCCCGTGTACGGTATGATCCTGAAACCGGGACCATTTCGGACGGCACGGGCGGGGTTCGACTGTTCATGGGCGCGAACGCGGAGGCGGACATCCCGGAAGGACCGTTCGACGCGATCGGATTGCTCGTTCAGGAGAAACCCGGAATCGGCGAACCGCCCTACACGTCGGATTACGGAATCCTGCCGCGAGACTTATCCGATATGATTCCTTTGGGGGACACATCAGCGGTGTCCCGGACGGACACGCCTTCTGTCCTGCCGCAGAGCCGCAGAGTCCGTTTTGAATCGAACCGTCCGAATCCGTTCAACTGCGGAACCCTGATCCGTTTCAGCCTCCCCGCCGCCGGCCGGATCCGGCTTTCCGTGCTTGATGCCCGGGGCCGTGAAGCGGCCGTGCTCCTGTCCGGTTTTTACGGGAAGGGGACGCACGCGGTCCTCTGGGACGGGGCGGACGGATCCGGCCGCCCCATGCCGAGCGGCGTGTATATATGGCGTATTGAAGCCTTCGGCGAGGCGCATTGCCGGAAAATCATGATGATCAGGTGAATCTTTTCAGGCAGACCCATGCGGGCATTTGCGACGCAAATAACAGGCGCGTCGCAAGTTTCGGCTCCCCCGGCGGACTCCACATGAAAGGGCAAGCATGACCATCCGCATCTTCGGTTTCTGCGTCGGATTGGGAGCGGCCGTTCTGACCGGCCAGCTACGGATTCCGGATCAAGGCATCCAATACCGGAACGGGGACTGGACCACTTGGACCATGACTCGGTTCGCGGCTTCGCTGGATCTGGATGAACGCATGGTGTACGCGGCGACCACGGGAGGCATCAGCCGGTACGATTATTACGCGAATGAGTGGGCCCTTCCGATCACTGAGGCGGACGGACTGACCGGACACGCAGTCAGCGCGATTGCATACGACCCCAATTCCGGGTATCTGTGGGCCGCGACTGAAAAGGGCGTGAATGCGCGCATGCCGGGCTCGGAAGCGTGGCGGTTTCTGGACCATGAATTGGGTCCGGTCGCGGAGATCGGAATCGGGGACCGGTTTGTCTGGTTCCGGAC
>JAUCQC010000090.1 GCA_030372965.1 bacterium | reverse complement strand
GGAAAAGATGTTGTTCCGGATGCGGACCCGGTCCATGCGCTCGTTCGTGTTCCCCCAGAGCATCAGGTGGCTTCCGTTCGGATCGGGCCGCTGGCCGTGGCCCCAGCCGGAACCCGCGTTCAGGCAGGTGTTGTTCTCGAAATGGATGTCGTGGAGCCACGTGCCCGCGGGTTCCGCCCAGAGCTCGAAGGAATACTCGCTGTTCCGGATCATGTTGTTCCGGAACCGGATGTCATGCGCTTCGTAGGGATCGCCGCTTCCCTGAACCGTGCAGGCCGCGTCATAGATCTGGTCGAACGTGCACCGCTCCACGGTGTTGTCGGCCGCCGAGGCCCAGAACTCGACTCCGTTCCCGTACCGGACGTGATCCTCCAGGAGGCCCCCGCCGATCCACGAAAAATCGCAGTCCTTCACCGTGATGTGGTGCGTTTCGCTTCCGCCGATGCCGTGCGCGCCGCCGTACCGCACATCGAGGGCCTCATAGGTGACGTGACTCTTCCGGCCCTGGCGGATGATGTGCCGGGTCAACGCGCATTCAATGTCCGCATGAACCGATGCCGGATGAACTGGTGAATACAGCTTCAGCGCCGTATTGACCGGGTCGTACCAGAATTCTCCCTGCGCGTCCAGGTCCGATTCTTCCATCACCTTGACTCCGCAGGATGCGCCTTCATCAAAGATGATGTTTCCCGCGTCGCAGGGAATCACTCCCGGGTTCCCGTCCAGTTCCCTGAGGGTCAGGGAGTCGAGATACAGGATTGCGCCCGAGGGCATGACTCCGCCAAGGAAGAAGTCGATTCGCGCGTCCGCCGCCGTGGCCGTGGATTCGAACAAGACCTCAGAGCCCGTCCACGACGTCGCGAGTTCGATCGCGTTCGAGGAGAAGGAGGAATAATCCGTGTACGGCGGGACGTTTTTCATGAGGCGGAGATGGCCCGGGGGGAGGGTGAATGCCGCGCTGGCGCGGGCCATGAACGAAAGCCTGTACCATTTGCCGCGGACAACGGAGAGACTCGCGGTGTAGAGTTGGATGTCCGAAAGCGACTGTCCGGCGGCCCCGCATTCGACTTTTCCGCCTCCAGGCGCTGTATAAAAGTCACCGGATGCGGTCACCCTTGAGAGTGAGGAGGACGCGCCCGAGGCCGTGTTGTTCCACAAAACCCAGCGGGACAGACCGGAATCGAAGTCCGGATTCGGAAGCAGTTCGGGGCCGACCGCCTCCGCCCGTCCTTTGGTTGTGACCCAGATGCCAGGCGATTCGGGCATCCAGTCCGAATCCGCGCTTCTGTCGACCGATCCGAGCAGGCGCGGTTTGCGGCCCGCGCCGTACGCGCCGTAGATCACATCCCCGGCTTCGGACCCGCTGACCGGGATCAGCTGGCCCCTGAAGACATCCCCTCTCCTGAAGAGAACCGAGTCTCCCGGAAGCAGTTCCGCGTCATTGACTCGCGAAAGCGTTTTCCATGCTTCGGACGGGGTCCGCCCGGCCGCCGCGTCGTTCCCGTTCGAGGAATCGACGTAATACACGGAACAGGACGCTATTCCGTGCAGGATGGATACTAAGAGAAGGATTCTTCTCATGCCGGCTCCGCGGATTCCGTTTCCGGACAGGGATCCGTTTCTACTGAACCTTCATCATCCTCTTCGTGACGGTTTTGCCGTCGAACCGGAGCGAATACAGGTACGTCCCGCTCGCGACGCTCCCGCCCTGATCGTCCCTGCCGTCCCACAGAACGCTGTGCTCGCCGGCCGGCTGAACGCCTGACAGAAGCGTCCGCACTTTTCTTCCCTTCGCGTCCAGAATCTGCAGACGGACTTCTCCCGGCCTGTGGAGCCGATACCCGATTCTGCAGGAAGGATTGAAGGGATTGGGGTAATTTTGACCGAGGCTGGATTTCCCGGGAAGCCCGGATCCCGCTTTCCCGGCGGAGGCCGCGGCCTGCAGAACCTGCTGGCCGAATGCCAGGCATTCGGAGCGCTTCAGGTTGTCGTAATCCGCCGCCCCGGCCATGGAAGCCGCGGTCTGCGGGTCCATCAGGGACTTGGTGATGCGGCCGAGGAACACCTTCGACGGCTTGTTTTCCACATCGCACAGCTTCGCCAGGTGGTTGTCGATGAACGCCGCGGTCTGCGCCGGTCCGACCGGACTGCCCATGTTGCCGCACACGGCAAAGAGCCCCCTGACCTTTTCCTTCAGCAGGGCCTGGTTGCGGCCGATGTAATCCTGCAATTCGGCGCTCGTCCGGCCGGACCGGATGCTGCCGCCGATGACGACGTGGTCGAATCCCGACAGGTCGGGATTCTCCCGGACGTCAAACACGTCCGCGATTCCCGCCATGCCCTCCGAGATCCACACGGCCGCGTCGCGGCTGCTCCCGCACCAGGTGCCGTACACCACGGCCCATTTCTTTTCCGAGGGCATGGGATAGAATTCCAGCGCGGACGCCTTCCCGGCCAGGGCCGCGGTTCCGACGCCGGCCAGCCCCCATTTGAAGAAATCCCGTCTCTGCATGGTTCATCTCCTTGTTGAGTCAATGACGCCGCGTGATCCCGGATGCCCGCCTGATCCGCGAATTTGCCGGCCCGGGTGAGGTTCTTTTCAGACCGCTTCAACCCCTGTCCGGATGGTGACGCTTTCCCGCAGGGGCGCGACTTTCATGGCGAACGCCTCCATGTACGGCATGCTGTTGTGATTGTCAAGCGCTTCACCGGACGCCCATTTCTCGTAAAGCGTGACGCGGTCCGGATGGAGCGGTTCCTGCCTGTCCGATCCGGTTTCGATCTCGCGGGTGTAATCGTACATCAGGCAACCGGCCTCGGCCAGGACCAGGGGCCTGATTTTTCCGCATTCCGCCAGGAATTCGTCCATTTTCCCCTTTTTGATGATCATGGTGACGATCGAGTAAATCATCGGATCTCCTGTCGGTTACACGTGCCGGACGCTTCGCGAGCGCCCGGCACGTCGTTCATCAGCGCGGTCATTTTTCCGAAAGCTTGTCCAGCATCTTGACCGCGAACCTCCTGCACGCATCGAGAGAGGCGTCTTTCCCGATCCCGGACCCGGATACGGTGAGCACCATCTGAACCGGTCAGCTGAAGACGATCAACTGCTTCATGTCCGCGTCCCACTCGGCTTTCTCGCCGACTCCCGCGACGGGCGCCGGCGCGTATTTCACGCCGAGCGATTTCTCCATTCCCGCGACGTACTGGCCGTAGGCCTTCTCTCCGGTCAGGTCGGACCGGATCGGCGTGAGCGTGACCGCGACGCTGACCCCCTTGGATTCGCAATTACAGGCGCAGGTCGACATCCAGCTCTTCTGCGACTTGAACTCGCGGAACTTCTCCGCGGGCTCACCGACCGGCCCGCCGATGATCGACCCGGCCTCGGCGGGTGTGATGAGGCCGCAGGCCTTGACCGGTTTGGGTGCATCCGCCGCGGTCAAGCCGGCCGAGTTCCATGCGAATGAACAGAGCAAGAATAAAACGGGCATGTACAGCCCGGCCGTTCGGCGGGTTTGATTTCTGCCAATCTTCATCACAGGGGCCTCCAGGTGATTGAATCCTGATCCGTTCTTCCGATCCCCCACACTCCTGTCTCTTATACACATCTCCGAGCCCACGAGACAGCGCTGTGT
>JAUCQC010000089.1 GCA_030372965.1 bacterium | reverse complement strand
CCAGTAGCCCACGGCTTCAGTCTGGAGCCCACGACTTCAGTCGTGGGTAATTGACTTTACAGAAAAAAAATGGCTGTCTTCGCGAGGGACTCCACGAAGTGGAGTCCCGAAGCGATCTCGGCTGTTTTGTGAGATTGCCGCGCCCCGCTTCGCGGGGCTCGCAATGACATGCAGGCGAATTGGTATATTCGGAAAATTTAACCGGACACTAGTGCCGGACACCCATGGCTGAAGCCATGTGCTGCTGTTTTCTTTTTTATTTCCAAATTTCATCGTAAATTACGTCAACCTGCATTTCCAATCGATTATCGGTAAGGAGAGAACGTATGCGATTCCGGATAGGAACCCTGGCCGCCGCCCTGCTGGCTATGATCTGCGCCTGCGGCGTCAACAAGGGATTGAAACAGATAGAAAGTGAATACCCGCTGTCCTTCAGCCTGACGGTGCGGAATCCGGCCCCCTTCGACCGGAAGGACGAGATCGTGTCCCTGAGCCCGGCGGACATCCCTGGAGCCGTAACGCTTTTCAATCCGGACGCGGCCGTCGTCCTGCGCCGGGGACGGGAGCTGGCCAGCCAGGCGGTGGACGAGAACGGCGACGGCCGCACCGACCGCTTCCTCTTCCTGTCCGATTTCGATGCGGGCGAGGCGCGGGCATTCGTCATCCGTTACGCGGCGGACGGCGTGAAGCGCCGGCCCTATCCCAAACGGACGCAGGCCGAGCTGTCCCGCAAGACGGGCGGCCGTTTCGTGAAGCGCGTGTACGAAGGCGGCACGTTCGAAAACGTGAATTTTCTGGCTGTGCCGCGCGAACACACGGACCATTCATGGTTCATCCGCTACGAGGGCCCGGGCTGGGAGTCGGACCGCGTCGGGTACCGGTTCTACCTGGACTGGCGGAACGCGATCGACATGTTCGGCAAGAAAATCCCGGACATGGTTCTCCAGGATGTGGGACAGGACGGGTTCGATTCCTACCATGCCATGGCCGGCTGGGGCCAGGACGTGCTGAAGGTGGGGGAGTCCCTGGGCCTCGGCACCCTCGGCATGTGGGTGGACGGAAAAGCGGAACGCGTCGCTGTGACGGACAGCGTGTTCTGCGCGATCACATCCAATGGGCCCGTCTCCTCCTCCATCCGCACCCGGTACAGCGGGTGGAAGATCGGAGGCAAAAAACTCAATCTCACGTCCGACCTGTCCATATCGGCGGGAGAGCGCCTGACCAAGCACTCGATCAACGTGGACGGGCATCCCCCGAACCTGTGCACCGGCATCGTGCGCATGGACAGCACGGTCGTCCTGAACGGACCGACGGAAGGGGGATGGTCGTATCTCGCGACGTGGGGAAAACAGAGCCTGGCGGGCGACAGCCTCGGCCTGGCCGTTTTCTTCCGCAACGGCGACCGGATCGAGACGGCCGAGGACAGGCACAGCCATGTCGTCGTGCTCAAGCCCAGAGACGGGGAACTGACCTATTATCTGGCCGGCTGCTGGGAGCAGGAGCCGGGCGGCATCCGGACTCTCGGCGCGTTCAAGGCCTGGCTCGGCCGAACGGTCGAGCGGCTCGACGCGCCCCTGCAGATCGCACAGCCGGTGGAGTGACTGAAAGAAGGGAACACGGATTGAGCGGATGGGATGGATTGATACGGATAAAAATAAAGGGATAGGGTTATTGGAAAGGCCGACCCAATTCCGGCTTCTTCATGCAGGCATTTTCCATGAGAAGGGACCATGAATCGATCCGAAAAAGCGTTCGAAGTCCTGAAATCCAAAAGATTGCTCGCCTTTCTCGCGCCGGAGTCCGTGGAGGACTGCGTCACGGCCTATGAGACCCTGGGCCCTTTGGGCGTGATCCTGGAGGTGGCGTTCCGCACGGACAAGGCCCTGGACGGCATACGCGAGACGGTCCGGAAGCACTCGGACGCGCTGGTCTTCGCGGGCACGGTGATGACGGCACGGCAGGCGGAACGCGCCATGGACGCGGGCGCGTCCGGCATCATATCCGCGGATTACATCCCGGCCGTGGTCGCGGCCTGCGTCGAGCGGGACGTGACCGCCGTGCCCGGCGGCCTCGCGGACGCGGGCAAACAGCTCGTTCAGAAGGCGGACCTGTACCGATGCGAGCTGGAGGAGTTGCGGGAGAAGCGTCCCCACCAGTGGATTTACAAGCTGTTTCCCGCGGTCACGGAGCACAACCGTTTCTATTCCCTGTCCAGGCAGTACAAAAGCGCCTACAAGGGGCTCCGGATGGTGTACACGGGCGGGATTTCGCTGGACAACCTGAAGGAACTGGCCGCGTACGACACGGAAGGGATCTTCTGCGGGTCTGCCGTGTGCCGGAGGATCAGGGAGCCCGAGGCCATGCGGGCCGAGGCGGGGAAGTGGATGGAGATCATCGGGAAGCCGGGGTAACCATCAGTTCAAAGTACAAGGTTTATAATTACCCGTTGCATCTGGAATTCAGGCTTCAGCCCTTCATCCTTTTGAAATGAAAGGCTGAAGCCTGAATTCCATTGTTCTCCTTTGAATCTTGAACTTGAAATTTTGTCACTTCTCCCCCACAATCACCGACAGCGCCACGGCCAAGTCCTTGTCCCCGTCCGGATTGAAGTACGCGTGCGGCTCCGTGCCCCAGAAGAACACCGCGTCGCCCTTTTTCAGAACCCCCTTCACGTCGCTGATCTCGAATCCCACGGAACCCGTCAGGCAGAAGAGCAGTTCCTCGCCCGGGTGCGTGTGCGTTTCTCCCCGGCCCGTGATCTCGAGCACCTTGGCCGAGAGCCGGCCCCCGGGCAGCCGGTAGTTCAGGTCGCCCACGGTCATGCCGTGCGTGATCTCCCTGCGGACGCGGTCCCTGCGGTGCACCTGTCTGGACCGTTCGCCCGGCGCGTGCTTCTTGATGTCGTAGTCCTTGCCCTGAACCAGCCCGCCCTCGACCAGATGGAGGGGCGACACGCCGAGCACGCCGCAGATGCGGTACACGGTGTCCATGCGCGTCGACAGGCCCTTCTCGAACCGGACCACGGTGTTCTTGTTCACGCCGGCCGCCGCGGCCAGAGCCTCGATGCTCATGCCCTTTTCCGTGCGGACGCGCTGGGCGCGCTTGCCGAGCATGAGGGGGTCGAACGGGGTCGGATTCACCGACTGTCTGTCCATCCGCGAACCTCCATTGAAAGGGCCGGGGGAGGGACCGGCCGGGTGTGCCGGTAAGATAATCAACAGGATGGATGAATTCAACAAGAAATACCTAAAAAATAGTAAAATCCTCTTGACTTAGTATATACCAATTATTAAATTGGCATACCAAATTGAGCGTCTCGGCCTGTCTCCGGAACGGCCCGCCATGGACCGGGACCGGCGTCCGGGACGGACGCGAAACCCAGGACCGGAAATCCCATGCAGATGAAAAATTGGATCCGCCGTTACGCCGACGCCTTCAGCGGTCTTCCGGGCCGCGCCTGGTGGATGGCCCTGGTGGTTCTGGTGAACCGGTCCGGCGGCATGGTCTTCTTCTTTCTGCCCCTGTACCTGACCTCGCAGAAGGGCTTTTCGGTCGTCGAAGCCGGCAGAATGGTCAGCGTCTGGGGGCTCGGTTCCCTGGCCGGATCGTACATCGGCGGATGGCTCTCGGACCGCCTCGGGACGAAAGCCGTGCAGGCGGCGAGCCTGGCCGCGTCCGGTGCCGGATTCATTGTGCTGGGATTCCTGGACGGGCCCGCGGTCCTGACCGCGGCCGTGTTCCTGGTGTCCCTGCTCTCCGAGTCGTTCCGGCCCGCGAACATCACGGCTTTTGCCGAAGCCTGCGGGGAGGAGAGAAGGGCCAGGGGATTCACGCTCCTGCGCCTGGCCAACAATCTGGGATTCGCCGTGGGCCCGGTTCTGGGCGGATTCTTTGCGGCTTCGGGCTGTTACGCCTGCCTGTTCTGGGCGGACGGCCTGACGTCCCTGGCCGCGGCCGCGGTCATGATCCGTCTTCCGGGCGGAGGACGGAGCGCGTCCCGGCCGGGCTCGGCCTCGAAATCCGGTCCGTCCGTGCTGCGGGACGGCCGGCTTCTGGCCTTTCTGGGGTTCCTGTTCTGCGTGACCCTGATGTTCTGCCAGATTTTCGGCACCTGGTCGCTGTATCTGAAGAACGTGCGCGGACTCGCCGAAAGCCGGATCGGGCTACTGATGACGGTGAACGCGCTCATGATCGTTCTGATGGAGATGCCCCTGATGAAACGGATCGAGCGCGAAAATCCGCTCCGTTTCATTCGTTTCGGAACCGTTCTGGTCGCGCTGGCCTTCGCCTCCCTGCCCTGGATGGGCCGGTTCGCGCTCATCCTGGCCGCCACCGCGGTGATGACTACGGGCGAAATGATGATTTTCTCGCCTTCCTCGTCCTGGGTGGCGGGACGGGTGACGGAAGGCCGCACGGGGTCGGTGATGGGCCTCTACTCGCTGACCTTTTCCATGGCCCTGGTCGTGGCTCCGGCGGCCGGAACCTGGAGCTATGACCGCCTGGGGCCGGACGGGTTCTGGCCGGCCGTGGGCGGGTTCGGCCTGATGGCAGCGGCCGGGTTTTCCATCCTGTACAGAAAAGGGAATGGAAAGTCCGCTCAGCCCGGCCCTGCCGAACCGGTCGAGGCCGTTCTGACCGAGCTGTAAGAAACCCACCCCGGGGTCAACCCCGGGGTCGGAAACCGCGCATTTTCCTCTTCTCCTTCCTCCTTGTTCTGAAGGGGCCGCTCTTGTTCAGGGCGGCCCCTTCTTCTCGGATACCCTCTTGGAATGGTGATCTACTGTAAGCTATTCCGGCTTAAACTATTACCAGACAATAGTTTATGACAATTCAGAAAAATACTTGACATGCTCAGGGAAATGGACTATATTTAGACCAAAATACGAAAATGGTCGAAAAGACTATGGAACAGAATAAAGACGAAAGAGTCAGAACCGAAATCCTTCAAGCCGCTGAGCGCGTTTTCCAGAAATGGGGGTTGAACAAAGCCACCATGGAGGATATCGCTTCCGAGGCGGGCAAGGGGAAAAGCACGCTTTACTACTATTATGAAAGCAAGGACGCGATTTTTGACGCCGTTGTCCGGCAGGAAGTGGACCACCTGCTGTCCACCGCGAGGGAGTCGGCTCTGACCGGCAAGACGGCCAAGGAAAAGATCAAGCTGTACATCGTCACGTTGATGATGGAGATGAAGCATTTCCTCGTGCTGTATGCCATCGTGCGCAGGGAAATCCGGGGCGATCAGAAGGTCATCCAGAAGCTGAGAAGGATTTTCCAGGACAAAGAAGAGGCTTTTGTGAAGGATATCCTCCTGGAGGGCATCCGGTCCGGGGAATTCAGTTTCATCAACGAGGGCGAACTGGCCCTGTTCACGAAAACCATCATCGGCATCATCCATTCACTGGAGCTTCACTTCGGACTCGAATCGGACGATGTCGATCAGATCGAAATCGCGGCCAGGCTGATTTCGAACGGAATCTGATTCTTTTTATCCGATAGTCGAACCCAAAAAAGAATGACTCCATCTGTCCGAAGGAGAAATCATGAAAACGCGGATGTTCATGGCAATGCTCGTGTCGGCTGCCGCGGCCGTGATGTCCGGCTGCGGCGATCGGGACGACGTCCGGAAACCGGAACCCGTTTCGGTCGACGTGGAGACGGTGCGCCCGGCCGACGGCCATGAGAGCCTGACCTACAGCGGCACGATCGAGGAGGAATCCGAGACAATCCCCCTCAGCTTCGCGTCCTCGGGAACAGTTTCCGCGGTTTTCGTGTCCGAGGGGGATGCGGTGTCCAGAGGCCGGATTCTGGCCCGTCTCGACACCGTGGCCGCCATGAACGCCTGGCGGATGGCGGCCGCCGCCGAGCGGCGCGCGGAAGACGCGTACAACCGCCTGACGCCGATGCACCGGAACGGAAACCTGCCGGAAGTCAAATACGTCGAGGTGGAGACCGGCCTTCAGCAGGCCAGGGCGGCGGCGGCCATCGCGAAAAAAAACCTGGACGACTGCAGTCTGGTCGCGACCACGGACGGGGTCGTCGGCAGGCGGTCGGTCGATCCCGGCATGATCGCGCTCCCGAACGTCGCCTCGATCACGCTCGTGAAGATTTCCAAAGTGTACGCGAAGGTTTCGGTCCCGGAAAACGAGATCAGTTCGATGAAGAAGGGCGACCGGGCGACGGTCACCATTGACGCGCTGGGCGGCCGGAAGGTCACGGGCACGGTGGAGGAAATCGGGGTTCTGGCGGATCCGGTGGCGCATTCCTACAAGATCCGGATCGGAATCGCCAACCGGGACCGGGAGATCCGGCCGGGCATGATCTGCGACGTCGACTGCGAGATATCCCGGCCGTCGCGGGGCTGTGTCGTTCCCTGCGCGGCGGTCCTGGTCGACGAACGGGGAGGGCATTACGTCTACACGGTGACCGACGGGAAAACCGCCGGGCGCCGGACGGTGACGGTCGGCCGCCTTTTCGACCGGGGGATCGAGGTCCTGGACGGGTTGGCCGCCGGGGAGACCGTGGTCGTCGCGGGCCAGCACAAACTGACCGATCAGGCCCCCGTGCGGATCGCCGTCCGATGAAACCGGAGCAGAAGCCGAACATGGAAAAGAAGAAGACGCTGCTGGGAAGACTGCTCGAGTACAGGCAGGTCCTGGCCCTGCTCACGGTCCTCGCGATCGCCTCCGGGATCGTCGCGCTGTTCGTCATGCCGCGCGACGAATACCCCCAGATCACCATCCCCAACGGCCTGATCGTCGGCGTGTACCCCGGGGCCACGTCGCGGGAGGTGGAGGAACAGCTGACGAGCAAGGTGGAGAACCGCCTGTTCGAATACAAGGCCGTCGACCGTTCGAAGACGTATTCTGTCTCGAAGGAAAACCTGATGCTGATCTACGTGGAGGTCGACGAGCACGAGAAGAACAAGGAGGAGTTCTGGCTGAGGCTCCGTCACGACCTGAACGATCTGAGGGACGAACTGCCCTCCGGCGTCCTCTCGCTCACCGCGGACAACGACTTCGGCAACACCTCCGCGCTCCTGTTCGCGGTGCAGTCCGACACGAAGTCCTATAAGGAGCTCGAGAACACGATCACGCTCTTCGAGAACGACGTCCGGCGCGTGAAGTCGGTTTCGCGGGTGAAACACTACGGGCTGCAGAAGGAGCAGATCAGCGTCACCCTTGACGGGGCCAAACTCGCCGCGACCGGCGTCAAGCCGGTGCAGATCGCCGTCGCGCTGAAGCCCCAGAACGCGGTGAATTTCGCGGGCGAATTGGACGACGGCCGTCTGGTCCGCCCCGTTCACATCCCGTCCCGGGTGCGGACCGAGGAGGATGTCGCCAGCCAGATCGTCTACTCCGACCCCCTCGGCCGCGTGGTGCGGGTGCGGGACGTCGCGAAGGTCACCCGCGAGTACGGCGTCCTGGATTCCTACATCCGGGTCAACGGCAGAAAATGCCTGCTGGTCTCCTGCGAAATGAAGGTGGGGGAGAACATCGTCCGGTTCGGGCGCGAGGTGGGGGCGGCCGTCTCGAAATTTTCCGCGTCCCTTCCTCCGGACGTCCGCATCGTCACCATCTCCGACATACCCGGGGTGGTCTCGAAGTCGATCGCCAATTTTCTGAAGGAATTTTTCATCGCGATGGCCTCGGTCATCGTGGTGACGCTTCTCCTCCTTCCCATGCGGGTGGCCCGCATCGCCGCGATGGCGATTCCGACATCGATCCTGACGGCCATCGGGATGATGTGGGCCAGGGGGATGGACCTGCAGACCGTGTCCCTGGCCGGCCTGATCATCGTTCTCGGGATCACCGTGGACGACGCGATCGTGATCGTGGACAATTACATCGAGAAGCTCGACCAGGGCATGCCCCCCTTCGACGCGGCGACGAGAAGCGTCACCGAACTCTTCAGCTCCGTGCTGTCCGCGACGCTGATCATCATCGCCTGCTTCCTTCCGATTCCCTTCTTCATGAAAGGGACCGGCGGCGATTTCGTCCGATCCCTCCCGGCGACGATCACGTACGCCCTGCTGATTTCGCTTCTGGTTTCGGTCACGGTGATCCCGCTCATGAGCTACCGATTCATCCGGACGGGGCTGAAGCACGGGGCCGCGAAGCGCGGGCGCCGGACGTTCCTTGAAGTCCTCCAGAAGTTCTACGACGGCCTCCTGGAGAAGGCGTTCACGATGAAGAAGACCGTCGTCTTCACGGGCGCCGCGGCCTTCCTCTCCGGCATCGTCATTCTGGCCGTCAGCCCGAGAGAGTCGTTCCCGAGCATCGAACGGAACCAGTTCGCGGTAGAGGTCTACCTGCCTTCGGGAAGTTCCCTGGCGCAGACCGATTCCGTCATGACCGACCTGAGCCGCATCCTCGAGAAGGATCCCCGCGTCACCGACGTGGCGTCCTTCGTCGGGACCAATTCGCCGCGTTTCCACACGCTCTACGCGCCCAATTTTCCCGCCAAAAACTACGGCCAGATGATCGTCCTGACAAGGTCGAACCGGGCCACGACGGCGGTCCTGGACGAATACAGCCGCAGTTTGAAGGGACGGTATCCCTCCGCGGACATCAAGTGGAAGCAGATCTCCTTCGCCTACTACAAGGCCCCCATCGAGATCCGGGTCTCCGGAGACGACCCCCGGGCCCTCCGGCGGGCCGCCGACTCCATCGCCGCCGTCCTGCGGAGCGACCCCAGCGCCGAATTCATCCGGACGGACTGGGAGCAGCCCCTGCAGACGGCCGAACTCGCCGTCCGGAGGGACGAGGCCGCGCGCCTGGGCTATTCAAATTCCCTCATCGCCTATTCGCTGATGCTCGGAACCCAGGGCCTGCCGGTCGCCACGGTCTGGGAGGGGGACTACCCGGTGGACGTCCGTTTGATGGTCGACAAGAAAGTCAAGTCCGGCGCGGCCGACCTGTTGAACCAGAACGTCACGTCCCCGCTTCTCTTCTCCTCGGTCCCGGTGCGGCAGCTCGCCGAACTGCGGCCCGGTTGGACGGAGGGGCAGATCGTGCGGCGCAACGGGATACGGACCGTCACGGTCATGGCGGAGATCGAACGGGGAACCTATCCGGCCACCGTTCTCAAACGGATCAAGCCCGCGATCGACGGCATGAGGCTGCCGCCCGGAGTCTCCGTCGAATACGGCGGGGATTACCGGATGACGCAGGAACACATCACCCCGTTCTACTATTCCCTGGCGCTGAGCATCGTCCTCATTTTCATCATCCTCATGTTCCAGTACCGGAACGTCAAGTCCGCCCTGCTGATCATGGTGACGATGCCGCTCAGCGTGTTCGGCGCGGCGTTCGGAGTGTGCGTCGCCGGATACCCGTTCAGCGTCACCGCCTTCATCGGGCTGACGGGCCTGATGGGAATCGTCGTGAGAAACGGCGTGATCTTCGTCACCTACGCCGAGGAGCTCAGGCACAGGCACGGTTTCACGCTCGAGGGGGCCGCCATCGCGGCCGGAAAGAGAAGGATGAGGCCCATCTTTCTGACCTCGACCGCGGCGGCGGTCGGCGTCATTCCGATGATCCTGAGCCGCTCCCCGCTGTGGGGGCCGCTGGGTTCGGTGATCTGTTTCGGTCTGCTGTTCGGGCTCGCGCTTTCCCTGCTCGTTCTGCCGGTGCTGTACTATTACTTTCACCTGAGGGATTTCACGAAAACAGACGAGGTTCTCTAGCATGAAAAGAGCGGCGATGATCTGCCTGGGGTGGTTCGCCCTGGGAGCCGGAAGCCCGGCCGCGGCGGATTCGCTGACGCTGGAGGAGAGCAAGCGGATCGCGCTCCGCAACAACTGCGAGGCCGTCAACAGCCGCCTGGAGGCGGATGCCGCGAAGCAGGTCCGTTGGGAGGCGTTCACCAAATTCTTCCCGGCGGTCAGCGCCGGGGGTCTTCGGTTCGAATCGCAGCGGAACCTGTTCGAATTTTCGACGCCGGGCGGCAACCTTCCGGTGTACGACGGGAATCCCGCGAACCTGGCGCACCCGGCCCAGTTCGCCTATTTCCCGGGGATGAACATGGGGATGTTCAAGACCGGAACGTTCGGAACGCTCACCGCCGTGCAGCCGGTTTTCGCGGGCGGCAGGATACTGAACGGAAACCGCCTGGCGGCGCTCGGCAGCAGGGTCGGGAAGCATCAGACCCGGCTGTCGGAGAGCCGCGTCGTCAGGGAGACCGAGGAACGGTACTGGCGGGTGGTGTCGCTGGACGAAAAAATGAAGACCCTCCGGGCATACGAGGCGCTTCTCGTCCGGCTGGAGGCGCAGGTGGAGGACGCCTGGGCGTCGGGGGTCGTGATGAAGAACGACGTCCTGAAGGTCCGTCTCCGCAAAAACGAAATCCTGCTCAACCGCTCGAAGCTGGAAAACGGCGGAAAACTCGCCCGGCTCGCCTTCTGCCAGTATGTCGGCATCCCGTACGACTCCGCGCTCTGCCTCCGGGACACGATGGCCGCCGCCGGTCCGCCGCAGGCGCTGTTCGTCGACGACTCGGCGGCGGTCGCGAGGCGGCCGGAATACCGCCTGCTCGAGGAGTCGGTCCGCGCGGAGAAACTGCGGACCCTGATGAAGCTCGGCGAGTACCTGCCGCAGGCGGGAATCGGCGTCTCCGCCGCGAGCGCGAAGATGGACGGGGGCCGCGAGCGGACGGTCCGCATGGCCTTCGGTACGGCGACCGTTCCGATATCCGGATGGTGGGAGGCCGCCCACGCGATGAAGGAGAGGCGGATCCGGGAAAGAATCGCGCAGAACAGTTTCGAGGAGAACCGGGAACTCCTGCGTCTCCAGATCCGGAAGGCCTGGTACGATCTCGCGGACGCCTATCGGCAGGCGCTCCTGGCCGAGGAGGTGGTGGTCCAGGCCGAGGAGAACCTGGCGGTCAACCAGGACAGCTACGACAACGGGCTGTGCACGGTGTCGGACCTGCTGGAGGCGCAGGCCATGCTGCAGCAGGCCCTGGACCGGCGCACCGACGGGCGGGCGGCCTATTGGCTCGCGAGAACCGACTACCTCCAGGCGACCGGGCGCTAGCCGACGGTGCGGCGGATCCGTTCCCGACGGGCGTTGTCCGGCGCCGGCCCTCCCGTTCCCGTGTGACGCGTGGATGGCGGCCGCGAAGGAACCGGTCGCGCGGTTCCGAACGCACTGCATCGCACTGCATCGCAACGACCCCGGTGTTGATGGTATTCTGAAACCGGTGTCGATCGTTTTCCTCTTCTCCCACCTTCTTGTCCCGATGCGGCCGCTCTTTTTCAGGGCGGCCGTTTTTTTTATCTGACCGCCCGGTCGTGCGAATGGAAACCGGAGCAAAAGCGCAGGTTCAAGGAGGGCGACCCGGGTCAAGGGCGGGCTTCCGCGATCCCCGATCGGCGGAGGTCTCATTCCTGCGGTTCCGGGCACGTGAAATGATTTGCCAGAATCCATAAAAAATGTTAAATTTACGAAATCAAAAAGGAGAGCGGCACATTTCCTGCAATATTTCAGGGACTTGGATGATATCCATCGGTCAGAATCATTTCATTCAGAGGAGCGTTCAATGCGAAAAACGCTTCATTTTGCAGGTTTGATCCTCCCGCTGATCATCGCCTGTGCGGCGACGGTTTCGGAGCCGCCGGAGGAGAATGAGGCGGACCTGCGCCTGAACCTGCCGCCGTACCAGGGCGAAAAAATGACCGTCGCGGTCATCGACCTTGCCAATCGCACGGATTTCGACGATCCCCGCATCGGACAGGGCGTCTCCCGGATGCTGATCACCGCGCTGGTCAATTCCGGCCGGTTCAGCGTGGTGGAGCGGGATGAAAAGGTCCTGTCGAAACTGATCGACGAGCAGAAGCTCGGCATGACCGGCGCAGTGACGTCCGAGACGGCGGCCGAGGCCGGGAAACTGCTGGGCGCCCGGGCCGTGGTGGTCGGCGAGGTGAGCGAGTTCGGCATCCGTAAGACGGGCGCGTTCGTGGGCGCGGGCGGGACCCGGACCATCACCACCCGCGTCGTGATCGACGCCCGCCTCGTGGACGCGGAAACGGCCGAGGTCCTCGCGGGGGAAACCGGCGTCGGCACGAGCCGCACGCGCACTTCCGGCGTGGCCCTGACCTTCGAGTTCGGAACCGAGGGATTCGACGAAACGACCATCGGCATCGCCGCGCGCAGGGCCGTCAACCGGGTGGCGGAAAAATTCGCGCGCACAGCTGAAAAAATCGGGACCACTCAATAGGAGCAAACCATGAAAAGAACGATCCTGCCCATAACCGTCCTTCTCGCGGTCGCGTCCGTTCACGCCCAGGATTCGGACATGCGATTGAATCCGACGCCGCCTCCGGTTTCGACCCTGGATTTCTTCAAGGGAACCCGGCAGCTGACCGTCACGGGAATCTACATGGAACTTGGCGCCGGCCGCGACTCGGGGCTGGAGGGCAAGCCGACCGGCGGAGGGGCGAATGTCGAGTGGTCCCGGGGAATCTCCGACGGATTCGGGACCACGGTTCATTTCACGGGGCTCGGCCTGGCCGTCCCGCTCCGCGATCCGGCGACGGAGAGAAAGAAGGCCCATCCCGCGACGGCCCTGAACGTGGGAGGCATGGCGGTGCTGGACATTCTGAAGGGCGAGAAGCGCGACATCGCCGGCGAAATTGTCGCCAAAAAACCAACGCTCGCCCTGTTCGCTGGATTCGAGATGACCACCGTTCTCTTCACCATGGACGACTTCGCCGGCAGCGGGCACGAATTTTCGCTCGAATCCTACGATTACGGCATCCCGGTGGGAGCTGCGGCGGACATCCCGCTCGGCTTTTTCGTGTCCATCCTCCCGTTCGGCCGCCAGACGTGGAGCAGTTCCATCATCCGGACCACCATGCCCTTCATCGTGCCGCTTCACAGCGATCCCTATTACCTCTGGATGCCGGGCATCACGGCCAAGACCAGCCGCCAGACGGCCCGCACGGATTACGGATTCGACGTGGACCTGCGCCTGTTCCGGAACGCGCCGGAGTGGAAAATCAGCGTGGGAACCGTGATGTCCCAGGTCAGCGGCATGAAGGAGGGGAATCTCGTGATCATGGCCGGCGTCAAAAGGGAGTGGGGCAAGCATTACAGCAGCACGACTTTCGGGCCGAAACTGCACTGAAACGCACGGTCAGGCCGGGGAACGCGGTTCCGGATGCGGGGGAATCGGGCTGGAGTGTCCATGAAAAAGCCGACGATCGGACTCGCGCTGGGAGGGGGAGGCGCGCGCGGACTCGCGCACATCGGGGTGCTCCGGGTACTGGAGGATGAGGGGATCACCGTCGGATGCATGGCTGGAACGAGCATCGGCGCGCTGGTGGGGGGATTCTACGCGGCGAAAGGCCGGGTCGAACCGGTTGAGAGCCTCGCGCGATCGCTCGATTGGAAGCATCTCGCCCGCCTGCTGGCCCCCGGCTTTTCAGTGTCCGGCATCGTCAAAGACGAGCGGATCCGCCGTTTTATCGCGGACTTCACGGGCGCTCCGATGATCGAAGACCTCGGGACGCCCTTTTCGGCTGTCGCGGCGGATTTGGAGACCGGCGAGGAGAGGGTCTTCTCGAGCGGCCCGCTCGCGGACGCGATCATGGCCAGCATATCCATTCCGGCGGTTTTCAGGCCGGTCCAGGAGAACGGCCGGTTTCTGGCGGACGGCGGCCTGGCCAATCCCCTGCCGGTCAGCGTCGCCCGGAGGATGGGGCCGTATCCGGTCGTCGCGGTCAACGCCGCGCAGGCGTCCGCGGAATTCGGAAGATTGGATTCCATCAGGGTGAGCCCCGGCTTCGATTCGCTGCTGACCAGCCTGAAGGAGAGATTCGCGCCTCGCCGGGCGCGGTCCCGCGAAATTCGGAAATCGACGGAAGGCGAAGGCGGAACCGTCAAGGTTTCGTCTTCCGGGCCCGTGAAGAAGCCCGGAACGCCGAACCTCCTTCAGATTTTCATCCAGTCCGTGGATCTCATCGAGGCCAATCTCCAGGCGGCCCTGCTGACCCAATGGCCGCCGGATGTCCTGCTGTCCCCGGATGTGGACGAGATCAGGCTTTTCGACTTTCATTGCGCGGAAAGAGCGATCGAAGCCGGCAAAGCGGCGGCCCTGAAAGCAATGCCTGAAATACGCGGGCTCGCGAGAAAGTCGTGAATCCCGGCCCCGGGGTTTACCCTGGAATCGGGCATCATCGATATCCCTTCCTTCCCTGTCCCCTGTCCCATCGGAGATTCTTTTTTCGCGCCGCCCCTGCTTTTCCGAGACCCGCGTTCGATGGAAAACCGTCATTTTCCGGATATCCGCATGCATCTCGGGAATCTCCCCCGGATTAGCCCGGTTTCCTTCCCTGGTTTTTCGTATATTATTGTGGGTCCCGTCCTTATTCATCCGCCGTTCCGGATCCCATTGATCCAAACGGGAGGACACAGCCATGCGGCGAATCAGATCAATTCCATTTTCATTCGTATCAACGGCACTCTGGCTCTGCTTCTCGTCGGGTGCGATCGCGGGGGCACAGCAGTCCAGGCCCAGGGTCGGCCTGGCCCTGAGCGGCGGGGGCGCCAGGGGACTGGCGCACATCGGCGTGCTGAAAGTGCTGGAGGAGAAAGGCATCGCGGTCGACTGCATCGCCGGAACCAGCATGGGCGCGGTGATCGGGGGGCTCTACGCCGTCGGGTATGACGCGAAAAGGCTCGAGTCCATCGCCCGGTCCGTGAACTGGAACGACCTCCTGCTCGATCCGGTGCCGAGGCGCGCCCTGTCCATGCCCGAAAAGGAGGAAGACGGGAAGACCATGGGATTCTTCCCGATTTCAGGCCGCCGCGTCGAGCTTCCGTCCGGCCTGATCCCCGGCCAGAGACTGCTGGCGCTGCTGAACCGTCTCACCTGGTCCGTTCACGAGACGCCGGATTTCGACCTCTTTCCGATTCCCTTCCGGTGCGTCGCGGCGGACATCGCGACCGGCGAAGCCGTGGTACTCAAAAGCGGTCATCTGCCGGCCGCCATCCGCGCCAGCATGGCCATTCCCACGGCGTTCACGCCGGTTGAGCTGGACGGCCGGCTGCTGGTCGACGGCGGGATCGTCCGCAACTTCCCCGTTTCGGACGTCCGGGAGATGGGCGCAGAAATCGTCATCGGCGTGGACGTCTTCACGCCCCGGAACCCGCCGGACGCCACGGGATGGGACATGACCCGCATCGTCAACCAGGCCGTGTCCCTGGTGAACGTCACGACCGTCGGCGAACAGCGGCGGCGATGCGACATCCTCATCGACCCGGATCTGGAAGGCTATCACCTGTTCAGCTTCAACGCCGTGGACAGCCTCATCGCCGCGGGCGAGCGCGCGGCGCGGCTCATGTCCGGCCGGCTGGACAGCCTGGCGGAACAACTGGCCGCGTGCGGCCCGGCGCCGGACCGTCTGTCTCTTATACACATCTGACGCT
>JAUCQC010000088.1 GCA_030372965.1 bacterium | reverse complement strand
CCCGATACGGACGAACATCACGGTCCAGGCCAGGAGCACGCCGGACGCGTACGGCCGGGAAAGGCCGGGTGTTTTCCGGCTGCGGCCGGAGAAGCTGAAGGTCACGGCGGTGCTGGACGCGAGACCGCCGATCAGCCCGGTGAGCGCGATGCCGCCGCGCGACGTTTTCCACTTGGCGAGCGCGTACCCGACGAACCCGATGCCGGAGATGAGCACCACAAACAGCCAGATCCGGTACGGGTTCAGCGCGTCGAACGGATAGCCGCCGACCGGCCGGTCCGGAAGCACGGGCAGGACGACGGCGGACACCACCGCGAACTTCAGGATGGCGAGCAGGTCCTCCCGGGTGAGCAGGCGCGCGATCCGGTGCATCTCGCCCTTGAACGAAAGAAGGGCCGTGGTCGAAATGCCGATCGCGGACACCAGGATCAGGCTTCCGTGCGCGGCCAGGGCGCCGAGCAGGAGCGTGAGCACGGCCGCGACCCGCGTGGTCAGGCCCGGCCGTCCGGACGAGGTTTCGCGGAAGTAGCCGATCGCGATCATGAGCCCCAGTATCCCGACCACGGCCGCGAACACGGCCGGCGATCCTTCCGCGTCCGACAGCATGGCGGACGCGAATCCCGACACGCCGCAGAGGGCGAAGGTCCGCATGCCGAGGGCGAGCTCGCGCCGGGGCCGGCCCAGCGCCGACTGGCGCTGGAGCCCGATGAGCAGGCCGACGCCCAGGGCCACGGCGAACCGGCCGAGCAGGTCGAGGTCGGTCACGACCGCTTGTCCATGGGCGTGAACGGAATGCCGAGCTCGGCCGTGTATTTAGAGGTCGGCCGGATGAGCCGGTTGTCGGCGTACTGCTCCATGATGTGCGCGACCCATCCCGCGGTCCGGGACGCGGCGAACACGGCCGTGAAGAAATCGGCCGGAATGCCCATGGCGTGCTGGACCGTGGCGGAATAGAAGTCGACGTTGGGGTAAATGCCCTTCTGCTCGCGGACCAGGGTCTCGACCTTGTGGGAGATGTCGTAGAGCTCCCTGAACCCGCGCATCTCGCACAGCATCTCCGAGTACTTGCGCAGGTGCCGGGCGCGCGGATCCTCGGTCCGGTACACCCGGTGGCCGAATCCCATGATTTTCCGCCGGTTGTCCAGCATACCGGCGATGTAATCCTGGACCATGTCCACCTTGCCGATCTGGAGGATCATCTCCATGACCTTCTGGTTGGCGCCGCCGTGCAGGGGGCCCTTGAGCGCGCCGATGGCGCCGGCCAGGGCGGCGTGCATGTCGGAGAGGGTGCTGGCGATCACGCGGCCCGCGAAAGTCGAGGCGTTGAGCCCGTGGTCGGTGTGGAGCACCATGATCAGGTCCATGACCGTGTGCTCGATCTCCTCGGGAGGAGCGCCGCGCAGCATGTACAGGAAATTGTCCGAGATGCCGAGCTGGGGGTCGGCGGAGATGAGCGGAAGCCCCTTCCGTATGCGGTGCAGATCGGCGATGATGGTCGGCACCTGCGCCACGAGCCGTTTGGCCTTGCGGAGGTTCGCTTCGGGACCGCTGATGCCGGAGTCGGGATCGAACACGCCGAGCATGGCGACCGCGGTCTGGAGCACCTGCATGGGATGGGCGTTGGGCGGCATGAGCTTGAGGAGGTCGACCACCTGGCTCGGGAGCCGCATCTCGGACGCCAGCTCCCGCCGCAGGGTCTCCCACTCGGTCCGGTTCGGAAACCGGCCGTTCCAGAGCAGGTAGATCACCTCTTCGAACGTGACCTTTTCGGCGATGTCATGGATGTCGTATCCCCAGTAGTACAGCTTTCCGTGGATGCCGTCCACCCATGAGATGTTCGTTTCCGCGGCGACGACGCCTTCGAGACCCCTCACAAAGGTTTTGTCTTCTGCGGGTTTGCCGTTGGCCATTCTGTGGGCTCCTCCGATACGGGTTGATCTGCGTTTCAGTTTGCGGATTCCGAAAGCGCGGCGCGCCGGCCGGTTCCGGTCACTTCGCCGGCCGCGGTCCGAGCAACAGACGGATGAAATCCGGCCCCTCGAGCAGTCCGAGGCTTCCGGACCGGACGCTTTCCTCGTCATACCGCGTCACCGTGTCGGGCGCGACGCGGGGATCCCAGACCGCGACGGGCACCGGATCGCGCACGTGCGAACCGAGCGTGACCGGAGTCGGATGGTCGGGGAGCACGGCGACGACGGCCTCCGTGCCGCTCCGGGACAGGCCGTCCATGATGCGGCGGAGACAGCGGCGGTCCAGGTCCTCGATGCAGCGGATTTTCAATTCCACGTTCCGGTCGTGGCCGGCCTCGTCCGCGGCTTCGACGTGCACGTAGACGAAGTCCCGATCCCGGAGGGCGCGAAGGCAGGCCTCCGCCTTGCCCTCGTAGTTGGTGTCGTACAGACCCGTCGCGCCCGCGACGGAAACGACCTCCATTCCCGCGGTCACGGCAATGCCCTTGATCAGGTCCACGGCGGAGATGACCACGCCTTTGTGGCCGTGCAGGGACTCGAAGGAGCGCATCGCCGGCTTTTTGCCCGCCGACCAGGGCCACAGGCGGTTGGCCGGTGGTTTACCGGCCGCCGCGCGGGCGCGGTTGACGGGGTGATCGGCCAGGAGACGCTCCGATTCGGTGATCATCCGGTTCAGGGCCGCGGCCGTGGGTTCCGCGTCCGGGTGGAGGGCGCGGACCAGCCGCCCGGCCGCGGGTTCGCCGATGTGGTCGTGTGGCTCGGTGCAGGCGATTCGGCAGTCGCCGCCGGCGAGAATGCCGATGTGACGGTAGCTCAGGCCCTGGTGCAGGCGTATTCCCAGGCCGGCCACGGGTTCGGTCAGGTCCCGGATGAGGGCGCCCGCTTCCTCGTTCGAGATGTGGCCCGAGGAATGGCTCGCGATCAAACCGTTCGCGACGTGGATGAGGTTGACCCTGAACACCAGGTCGTTCCCGTCGAACGGAAGGCCGAGGCTCGCGGCTTCGAGCACGCCGCGTCCGCTGAAATCCTTGTCCGGATCGTATCCGAGCACGGCGAGGTTCGCCACGGCCGAGCCCGTGGGCTGTCCCTCCCGGATCGTGCGGAACAGGCCGGTGCGCCCCTTCGCGGCCACCTCGTCCATGGCCGGCGTGCGGGCCGCCATGAGCGGCGTGCGTCCGCCGAGCGACGGGACGGGGTAATCGGCCATGCCGTCCCCGAGCAGGACAACGGTCTTCATGCGCCGTACCGCCCGGAGAGGAACGACCGGAACGCCCCGTAATCCGCGGGCATGTCGCGCCACGATTCTTTTCCCGCGTCGAGACCGGCGAGACTGGGCGGGGTTTCGGGCGTGAATCCGAGCAGGCGCTCGATTTCCTCCGGGAATTTCGCGGGATGGGCCGTTTCCACGGAGACGCAGAGCGGTTTTTCGCCGTTTTTCCGGAGTTCCAGATAACGCCTCAGGCCGACCCAGCCCACGGCGCCGTGCGGTTCCAGCAGGACGCGGCCGTCCCGCCACGCTTCGCGAATGGCGTCGCGCGTTTCCGAGTCGCTCACGCTGACCGCGAACAGGTCGCGCCGCATCGCGTCCATGTCCGGCGGGCGGATGACCGCGCCCGTCCCGTCCATGCGGCCGCCGTAGAGGGAAACGACGCGCGCCAGGTTGCTCGGGTGCCCCACGTTCATGGCGTTTGAAATGCAGACCCGGGACGGGTCGATTCTGCGGTAGATTCCGGTCGCCAGGTATTGGGGCACCTCGTCGTTCGCGTTGGTTGCCACGACCACGCGCGAGATCGGAATCCCCATGCGGCGCGCGAGCAGGGCGCCCATCATGTCCCCGAAATTGCCGGAGGGGACGGAAACGACCATCGGCTCCGGGTGATCGGCGACGCGGCTGTAGGCGTACGCGTAGTACACGGACTGCGGCAGAAGGCGCCCGATGTTGATCGAATTCGCCGAGGTCAGGTCGATCGAACGCAGATCCGGATCCGCGAACGCGTTTTTCACCAGGGCCTGGCAGTGGTCGAATTTGCCGTCCACGGCGATCGCGGTCACGTTGCCCGACAGCGTGGTCATCTGGCGGCGCTGCCGGCCGCTCACCTCGCCGGGGGGAAACAGCACGATGACATCGATTCCGGGGATTCCGTGGAAGGCGGCGGCGACCGCTCCGCCCGTGTCCCCGCTGGTGGCAGTCAGCACGACGAGGCGTTTCGCGCCGGCGCCGCGGAACTCGGACATCAGGCGGGCCATCATCGCGGCCGCGAAATCCTTGAACGAGGCGGTCGGGCCCCGGTCGAGCCTGAGGATGAAAAGCCGGTCTCCGGCGGGTTCGACGGGCACGTCGAAATCGTACGCGTCACGGCACAGCTCGGAAAGCCGTTCCGGGGCGATGTGCCCGGACAGAAAACGGGACAGGATGATTTCCGCGATTTCCGCGTAGGACATGGATTTCATCGCGCGGATTTCATCCGGCTTAAGCGCGGGGATGGTCTCCGGCATGTAGAGACCACGGTCCGGCGCCTGACCGCGGAACAGGGCCGTCACAAAGTCGACTTTGGGAGTATTTTCATTTGTGCTGATATAGTTCATTTTCGATTCCGGTTGATCTTAAAGATAAATAGATTTTTATTTAATTAAAAGAATTTTTTGCCAGAATTTATCGATTTTAGCAAATTAGATATTCCATTGATTGTTCTCTTAAGGCATTGATTAATATATGGTTGAATTTTCATCTCGTATACTGATCAGATTAAAAGTTCCGATCCGGCCGGCGCATGCGCATGAAATCGACGCTTCAGATCAGGAAATGATGTTGATCAAATATATCAGGATGGGAGCAGAAGTCAAAGCGATTTCGGATGCATGGAACCCAATGTCCCGGTTCGAACGCGGCAGGCCGTCCGCCGGAACGAGCCGACGGACTGCTGCCGGCTTTGCCGGGTCAGAACAGTTTCCCGAAGAGATGCCCCGAAAAGATCTGTTCGAGGATGACGAGCAGGCCCAGCACGGAAACGTATATCGCGAACGGCCGCAGACGGCCGGTGGTGATGATCCGGATCATCCATTTGACGGCCAGCCATCCGAACAGGGCCGCGGCGATGAAACCCGCGATGAGGGGCATCGTGGGGACGCCGAGCGTTCCGGTTTCATGCGCCATTCGCATTGCGTCCGGCGCGTCCAGAACCGCGGCTCCGAGAATGGCCGGTACGGAGAGAAGGAAGGAGAACTTGGCCGCGAATTTCCGGTCGAGCCCGCGCCAGAGCGCGCCCGCGATCGTGAAGCCGGACCGGGACACGGCCGGGAGTATGGCCAGGGCCTGTGCCGATCCGACCAGCAGGGCGTCTCCGGCCGTGGTCTCCCGCACGCCCTTGTCCCTTGTTTTCATGGTATCCGCGAGCCAGAGAATGACACCGGTGAAGAGGAATTCGAAGCCGAGGGATTTACCCGAATGGAACAGGGACTCGATGGTGTCCTTCAGGCCGAGTCCGAACGCGACGGCCGGTATCGTCCCCAGAACCAGAAGCCAGGTCAGGCGGCCGAGCGGGTTTTTCAGGATCGCGATGACGTCTTTCCAATAGACCGCGAGAACCGCGGCCAATGTGGCCAGGTGGACCAGGATGTCGAATGTCAGGACGTTCGATTCCAGCCCGAGCAGACGCTGGAATAGGACCAGGTGGCCCGAACTGCTGACGGGAAGGAATTCGGTCAAACCCTGAACCGTGCCGAGGAGAAGCGCCTGCCAGAGGGACATGTTTTCAATCCTTTGGTTTGGGACAACGTTCGATGCGTAAAACGGATGAAAAGTGGCGGGGCCCGTCCCCGTGGCCCGCCCAGGGGGGTTTGATTTTGCGCCGCCGAAAACA
>JAUCQC010000087.1 GCA_030372965.1 bacterium | reverse complement strand
AGGAGAAGCGCAGCGTGATGCCGCGAGCGCGAGGCCGAAAGCGGCCGTCACGCCGATGGCCGGAGCGCCCCGCACCGTCATGTTCCGTATGGCTCCGGCGACTTCATCCGGCGTGCGGCAGTCGATGGTCGCCGTTTCCGCGGGCAGCCGGCGCTGGTCCAGCAGCCTGAGCCTGTCCCCCATCCAGGACAGGGTCTTCGGCGGCGCGGTCATCGGAGGCGCCGTCCCGGACCGGCGAACGGCCGAAGCATCACAGGAAAGCCTCGATCCCGGGGTGCCGGCGTACGATGCGTTCCAGGGCCTCCGGCTCATCCGAGAGCAGGCGGAAATCCGCGTACTCGAATCCCGGCGCCACCACGCATGTGACCAGTGAAAAATCGCCCGTGGTGCGGGCGGCCTGCCAGCTCCCCGCCGGAACGACGTGGAACCATTCGCCCGCCGCCGCATCCAGGCGGTGGACCGTGTGGCGCGAAAGATCCGAGGGGATTTCATGCAGTTCCAGGGCCTGACCCTCGCAGAAATGCCAGAGTTCGTCCGACGCCACCCGGTGCCACCGGCCGACCGATCCGCCCGTCAGGAGATAATGGATGGCCGTCGACGCGTTCCGTTCCCGGCCGTCCGAATGGCGGACGCGGTCCGTGGAACGGTACAGCTCCCGGAACCAGCCGCCCTCGACGTGGCATTCCATGCCGTGTCGGCGGATGATTCCCTCGACTTCATGGGAATGATCGATGGCGTCCTCCCGCTTTTCGAATCCGTGCGAAACGGAACCAGCGAAAAAAATCCCCTTCGCGGGAACCGACGGATCCGTCACCGGAACCTGCGCGAAGGGGAATCATGAACGATGGTGGAATTATTTCTTTTTGGACTTGGCCTTGGGTTTCGCTTTCGTCTTGGCTTTCGATTTTTCGGCTTTGCTCTTCTTCTTCAGGTCCGCCGCGTGGGATTTCTTGTAGGATTGGATGTCCTTGAAGCGTCCCTTCGAATCCCGTACGGCATACAGCTTGGTTCCGGTGCTGCTGCGGTGCGTCGTCCTTTTCATGATGCGCTCCTTCCTCTGAGATCCATCCGCCGGACAAAAAATGACCTGATTCAATATACAATTTATTTTCGAAATTGAAAATGCTTTTTTAAAACCTCGAAAAACAGGTTTCCGTGACCGGGGTTCACGTCCTTCACCGCGCGGATCGGCGGTCCGTTCATTCGACCCGGAACGCGTCCGCGGATTCGCTCAGATCCTTCACCCGGTTCGTGACCGCGGTGATCTCCGTGAACGATTCCAAAATGCCGCGCGCGATCTGATCGCACGCCTCCGAAATGCTCTGGATGTTCTGGTTGATCTCCCTCAGGGCTTTGGACTGGTGTTCGGTCTGGTTTTTCATGTCCTCGGCCGCCGAGGCCGTGCGCCCGACGGTTTCGCTGACGGATTCGAAGGTCCGGTGCATCTCCTCGGATGAAGCGAATTCGTCCGTGATGCGGTCGCGGACCGTCTGAAGCTGGCCGCGGAAACCGTCCAGCCTCTTCCGGAAATCCTGGATGACGGAAAACGTCCGCTGATTGGACTCCTGCGCCCGGCCGCTGAGGTTCTGGATCTCCTCCGCGATGACCGAGAAAGCCTGCCCGTGTTCCCCGGCGCGGACGGCTTCGATCGAGGCGTTCATCGCAAGAATGGTCACCTGACCGGTGATCTCCTTGATCGCGTCCACGGCCTGCGTCAGGTCCTGGGACACCGAGTACAGCTTCTCCATCTCCCCGGATATCTGCGTGACCTGGTCGAGCGTTTCCTTCATGCGGTTCCGGCGCTGGCCGACCATGCTTTCGCCGTCGATCACCGAACGGTTGGACCGGATCGAAGCGTCCACGACCCGGGTGACGCCCAGCGCGATTTCGTCGAGACTGCGCATCATCTGGTCTGAAGTCACGGCCGCCAGCTGGGCCTGACGCGTCATCAGACGCGCGCCTTCCGAGATGGATTCGGACTGATGCTGAAGATGCTCCGTCCGGCTCACGAGGTCCCGCGTATTGTCCAGCACGCGCCTGAGCAGGTTCCGGATCTGGCCGATGAACAGGTTGAAATTGCGGGCGGTCTGACCGATGACGTCGCTGGTCTCGACCGGCAGGTCCTGCGTCAGGTCGCCTTCGTGGTTGGCCATCTCGTCCAGCCGGCGGGCCAGCGCCTGCAGGGGCCGCACCGTCCGGTGCACCACCGCGGACACCGCCACAAAAACGAGCAGAATGGCGGCCAGGGCCGAAATCAGTGAAATCCAGGTCAGGCGGCGGACCGGCGAGGTGATGGTTCTCTCCGGGATCAGCAGACCCAGCTTCCAGTTCAGATACGGGGATTCGGCCCGAACGGGGACGAACAGAGCCACATGCCGTTTGCCGTCCCACCGCAGGGTGACGGATCCTTCATCGGAACGGCCCATCGCGGCCGCCAGTCTTTTGAAACCGGAACTCGACGGCAGAAGGGAATCCACGGCCGACAGGTCGTGCAGCATGGAAACCGAGGGCGGAATTCCCGGAAAGCAGACCATCCGGCCCTGTTCGTCGGTCAGAAAAGCCTGTCCTTTCCCCTGATAGCGGGTGGTCTCGACGATCGACGAAACCGTGGTGATGAGAATGTCGATTCCCCCCACACCGAGCACCTGTCCCCCGCTTTCGCGGATGGGCATCAGAATTGAAGCCGATATGGTGCTGTCCGCGATGTCGAAATCGGGACTTCCGCAGTACAGGCGGTTCTGCTCCAGCGTGCGCTTCCACCAGGGCCGGTTCTTGGCGGAATAACCGGCATCCGCGTAGCGGCCCTCCTCGTCAAAGTATTCTCCGGTGGATTCGTCCGCGAAAAAAATCGACTCGATCGTGGTATCCGAATCCAGGACGTTCTGAAAACACCGGGTGATCGCCGGAAAAACCGGCCCGAGCGCGCCGGCTCGCTGGCGGTAACTGCGGAAATAATCGATCAGGAAGGGATTATCGAAGAATGTGGTGACGACGCGGCCGCGGGAGGTAAAATAGCCGGAAATGGAACCGGCATTCAGCCGGATCAGGGCCATGGATTCGCTGTGAACCTTTTCCCGGGCGTTTTTCCGCATGTAGAGGACAGCGGATATGGAGCTGAGAATGAGCAGGAGCCCTGTCCACAGGAGCACGGGGAACAGAATTTTGTTATCCACGGTTCGACGGTTGAACATGAAAACCTTTCAAATTGCACGATCCGGCGCGTTGAACGGGTTTTAATGTCGAACCCTACAAAAATCATGCCCTTAATAACCGGTTGGCCGGTCCAGAAACACGGTATCCAGTCCGCATTCTTCCTTGATTTTATCCCCCAGCGCGGCCAGTCCCCAGGTCTCGGTGGCGTAATGCCCCCCGAAAATCACGTTGATTCCGGCTTCTGCCGCGAACCAGTACGATTCATGCCCGGTTTCGCCCGTGATGAAGACATCGCACCTCTCCCGAACCGCCTGATCGAGCATGCTGAGCGCCCTGCCGCTCACCACTGCCGCGCTGGCCGCGGTATCCGGCCCGAAACGCCATACCGTCGGCTCCGCGCCGAGGAGCGACCCGAGGCGGGCGGTCAGGTCGTTCAAAGGCACAGGCACTTCGAACACCGTTTTTCTGCCGATCAGGACTCCATGATAGGATCCGAATTCCGAGGTCCGTTCCCATCCCATCTTTTTGCACAATTGGGCGTTGTTCCCCAGCTCGGGATGCAGGTCGAGCGGCAGATGGGCGGCGTACAGGGCGATATCCGATTCAATGAGCCGCCTCATCCGG
Source organism: bacterium (assembly GCA_030372965.1). Classification (GTDB taxonomy): domain Bacteria; phylum Zhuqueibacterota; class QNDG01; order QNDG01; family DTFT01; genus JAFGAX01. The sequence continues at coordinate 42,672 of JAUCQC010000087.1, read as the reverse complement.
CCCAGCGCCGGGCCGCGCCAGGGAAAGGGTTTGTCCCAGATCAGGCCGTGATGGACGATGAGAAATTCCGCTCCGGCGGAAGCCGCTCCGGAAATGGAGGCTTCCGAGGCGTCCACTGCGAGCGCCACCCGGGTGACGGAACCCCGGTTGCCGACCTGGATGCCGTTCAGGCTGGAATCCGGTATATTCCCGATGTTCAGAACGCCGTCGAGCCAGCGTTCCAGTTCGTCCGCGTGCATGGTCAAACGCCTCCGGTCCGGCCGACTCCCGATGCGGGAGATCAGCGGTCCCGCATCTGTTCTTCGAGCCTGGCTTTCTCCAGTTTCTCCTGGCGGATCCTGGACAAAGCGTCGATGTAGAGTTTTTTGGATTTCAGGCCGAGGGCCTTCTTGAACAGGGTCTCAGCCCCGTCCAGGTCTCCCTGAACCTCGAGGGCGATGCCGAGGTTGTAATTCGCGGCCGGATCGGAAGGCGCGGTCTTCAGGGCATCCTCGAACGCGGACACGGCCTCCGGCCAGAGGCCGGCCTGGGCGAAGCGTTTTCCCTCCTCCATCTTGCCGGATCCCGGCTCCAGGACACGCCTTTCGGAAACCGAATGCGGGGCGATGAGTTCGGTGAAAGTCCTGGCGATGGACAGGGATAGGTCGTTCAGAATTTCGCCTTCGGGCTTGAGCGCCGCGGACCCCCCGTCCACGACCTTGTCGCTGGTATAGCTCTTCGAGTCGGTGTGGGCCGCGAGCAGCTTGCCCGTCTCCACGTCCACCACCCTGAAATGCACGGCCACGGTTCCGCGCCGGATGCGGTATTTCTGATCCACCCAGACGGTGCGCATGATCTCCCGCTTCACCTTGTGCTTCTTACCGGTGAAGACGTTCTTTTCGATGACGGTCTCGTATTTCCCGGTGCCTTCCTTTTTCTCCACCTTCTCCGTTCCGACTTCGTCCTTCTCGACACCGTACCGGCTGACCTCGCCGAAGATCAGCGCGTCCACGCCGAGAAGCCGGCCGACCTGTTTGGCCGTGGATTCGTCCACCACGCCGGCCATGCCGAGTTTCTGCTCGTCGAGGATGCGGGTCAGCCGTTCCCTCTCCACGATTTCGAAGTGTCCCCCCTGCAGAAGCTGGGATTGGACCAGAGTGGAGATCTGCCCACCGGACGACCCGGGGCCCTGAAAATCGGCGATGGCCAGCTTGCGCACGCCCGGCAGATGGATGGCGGCGGGCTTCAGCACGTCCACGCGGATCGCGGGAGAACCGGCGCAGGACAGCATCCAGACCGCGAGTGTGACCGCGGACGACGCACCGAATCGGAACAGGTTTTTCATGCAGGAAATCCTTTCCCGGGATTCTCACCCGAAACCTTCGCGCCTCCGCGCCGGCTTGCATTCGACAAAACGGCCCCGCCGCGGCTCAGAAGCTGCCGAACTTGAAAGTCAGAACCGCGGACGGTCCGCCGATGGCCGACTCGGCGAGGCCGTCCCGCTCCAGTCCGGAGACGAAACGGCAGGACACGCCCGCGTCGACGCGCATGAACCGGGTGAGGTTCAGTTCAACCGCGGCGCCGGGTTCGAGTATGAAGAAGGAATCGAGCGACGGATCGTCCTCCCAGTCGTCATCCAGATCCTCCTCCCAGGACTCGCGCGTTCCGGCGCTGCCGCCGCCGATGAGCAGGGAAAGAGCCGGGTGAATCAGGCGATCCGACCGCGGTGTGTACCCGACCTCGAAACCGCCGTATCCGACGCGCAGCACGGGGTCGCGCAGACCGGAAACGCCTTCCGGAACCCGGATCCGGCTGACCAGCCCGTACCCGCCGCCGCCGAGGCTCAGGGTGTGGTTGATGATCCAGCCGCCGCGGCCTCCGATCAGGACGCCGAAGGAATCGTGCATCCGGGTCATTTTCACGACCGGACCGCCGAAACCGCCTGAGGTGACTGGACCGGACAGGAGCGTTTCCTCCTCCCGGCCGGAGGCGGAACCCGCGACGCACAGGACCAGCAGAACAGGGACGATCTGTCTCATCCGGACCTCCTGGTTCAGGCCTTGAAGATGAAGTACACCGCGGCGAGGATGCACAGCCCGGCGTAGAGGTAATTCGAACGGAGCGGCTGTTTCATGTAAAGCCAGGCGAACGGAACGAAAACGGACAGCGAAACGGCCTCCTGAAGAATCTTCAGCTGGGGAAGCGACATGCGCGTGTGTCCGATGCGGTTCGCGGGCACCTGAATCAGGTATTCAAACAGGGCGATGCCCCAGCTGGCCAGGGCCGCGACGATCCACTTTCGGTCGCTGAGATTCTTGAGATGCCCGTACCAGGCGAACGTCATGAAACAGTTGGAAAGGACCAGAAGAACCGTGGTCTTCATCACGGGCGACATCGTCATCCTTTCAGGCAATGCGCGAAAAGGATTTTGCGGTCCGGCCGTCACGCGAAACTCCGGCCGGAAACCGGCGTCTTTCAGAACTGTCCTGTGGACAGCAGCACCAGAGTGCAGGCCTCCAGAAACGGAATGCCGGCCGCGGCGAGTTTTTCCTGAAGCTCCGGCGTCTCCGTCCCCGGATTGAAGATCACGCGGCCCGGCCTGAGGGCCACGATCGCGTCCGACAGAACGGCCGCGTGACGGGGCCCCACGTACAGGGTCAGCGTGTCCACGGGCTCGCGGATTTCCCCGAGAGAGGCGGTGACGGGCAGGCCCTCCACGGATTCCAGAGAGGGATGCACCGGAATGACCGTGAACCCTTCGCTCTTCAGCAGGCGGACGGCCTTGTTGCTGTGCCGTTCCCGTTTCGCGCTGGCGCCCAGGACGACCACGTTTCGTTTTGCGGTTTCCATGTTTCTCTCTCAGGGTTTCAACGCCGCGGAGACTCGGAGGGCCAGCGTGTCCATGTCCCCCGGTTTGTATCCGAGGGTCTGGAACGCGATCCGGCCGTCCCGGCCCACCAGGATGGTCCTGGGGATGAACCGGTCGGCGTACAGGCGGAAAATCGACCGGTCCGGATCCGGAGCGAAATCGAATGTGAAGCCGTGCCGCGCGCGGAACGTGTCGAGCTCCGCCGCGGTGTGCTCACGGCCGACGGCCAGCACCTCGAGGCCCGCGTTCCGGAAAGGCTCCCAAACGGTTTTCTGAAGTTCGGGCATTTCCATGCGGCAGGAGGGACACCAGATCGCGAAAAAATTGATCACGACGGGCCGTCCCTTCATCGCGGACAGGGTGAAAGAGCTTCCGTCCAGGGTCGTGACGCTGAAATCCGGCGGAATCCCGCCGGCTCGGGTGTGTCCGCTGGTGTCGGCGACCTGTCCGTTCAGAACCGGAGCCAGACAAAGACACAGCAGGGCCAAATGGAACGGAACGGATCGTTTCATCCGAACCTCCTCATTCATCAAAGCGGACGGGAGACGATTCGATGCCGATCTGGAACCGGATCATCTTCTCGAACACGGAGAGCCGGACGGCCTGCCGGCCGTCGCACTGGATGGTTTTCCGGTCCGTGTCGTCCGCGATCACCTCCACGAGCGTTCCGTTCGCGCCGTACACGCAAGCCGCGCAGAACTGGTAGGGCACGAGATCCGCCCGCCCCGCGCTGTGGCTCGGATCGATGATGACGGGAAGAATCGTCCTGTCGCGGACGGCCGGGATGACGTCCAGATCGATGTGCGAGCGGTTGTAATCACCGGCCACGGTGGACTTGACCCCCCGTTCGCAGAGCAGGATGTTCTTGTTTCCCTGAAGCGCGATGTATTCGGCCGCGGACAGCCACTCCTCGAGCTCCGCCGAGACGCCGCGCTTGTACAGCACCGGCCTCCGCGTCTGGCCGACGGCCTCGAGCAGGTCGAAATTCTGGTAATTTCGGGTGCCGACCTGAATCAGGTCGGCGCGGCGGGCGACTTCCCCCACCTGGGAGACGGCCATGACCTCGGTGCAGTAGGGAAAACCGGTGTTCTCGCGCACCCGGTCCAGAATGTCAATCGCCTCCCACCCCAGGCCGCGGAAGTCCCAGGCGCGCGTGCGCGGCTTGAAGGCCCCTCCCCGCAGCATGATCCGGTCCCGGCATCCCAGACGGTCGGCGATCGCGGCCAGTCCGTCGGCGATCCGCGCGGTCTGGTCGTAGCTCTCGACGGCGCAGGGCCCCGCGATGAAGACCGGCCGGCCGTCCCTGAAAACGCGGTCCAGGCCGTCTCCCCCGCGCACGGAAATTTCAATCCGCTTCCGCTCCACTTTCCGGTTGTTTTCGCCGATGACCCGCCGGGCGATGGACTTGTACGGAGAGGAGATGCGCCAGGCCCGGATCACGCCCGGAAAGGTGAGAACATAATCCATGTCGATCCGAGTGGCGTCGCCCTCAACCGCGATGACGGTGAAGAGATCTCCGTGCAGGATGTCCGGCCGGCAGTCCGCGGAACGGACCAGGTCCCCGACCTGCCGGACGGTTTCGATCGATTCTCTTTCAATTTCAATGATCATGCTCGGACTTCCATCGCGTTTTCAACGTTCGGCCGGCGCCGCCTGAACGGCCACGATTTCACCGTAATAGACCCGGTGATAATCCTTCAGCGGGTAGTGGGCGGAGATCGACGGGTCGAGGAAACGGCCGGGATCGAAATCGTGCCAGTAGATCTTGCGGCATTCGAGAACCAGCTCGGCTTCGGCGAATCGGGGCGCGGCCACGGCCGTCGACGCTCCAACGGTCAGTCCGGACAGGCCGATTTTGTCGCAGTCCCGGCCCGAACGGGATCCGAGAAGCGCGAGCGCCTCCCGGTGCCGTTCCGGAAAGGCGCACAGGGTGAAAGTCGGGTGTCGTTCCATGAATCCGTACGTGTGCCGGGTGGGGCGAACCACGACCTGCGCGAAAGGTTTCTCCCACAGGAAGCCCGTGGCACCCCAGGAGACGGTCATCGCGTTGAAATCGCCCGATTCTCGATCGCCCGCCGTCAGAACCAGCCAGTGCCGCGCCCACAGGGCCCTGGGCGAGGCGATCCATTCAGACGGGGAAATTGAACGCATTGTCATGAAACCGCTCCTCGCTGGGGACGGCGCTTCCGGCCCCCCGCCGGATCAGCGCCATCCCTGAAACGCGGAACGGGCGGCTGATGCGCGGGCCGCCCGATCCGTGACAATGGCTTCTCCGGAACAGGGCCGGCTATTCGAGGACTTTCACGGACAGGATCACGACGGGGGTGACCGGAACGTCCTGCATCCCGTTCTTGGATCCGGTCTGCGTTTCCGCGATCTTGTCGACGACGTCCATTCCGCTCAGCACCTTTCCGAACACGGCGTACCCGAATCCGTTCGGCGTCTCGTCGGTGTGGTCCAGGCCCGGATTGTCCCGGTGGTTGATGAAAAACTGAGACGTCGCGCTGTTCACGACCATGGTGCGTGCGTAGGCCAGCGTGCCGCGGCGGTTGGAGAGTCCGTTTCCGGCTTCATTCTCGATCGGCTGGCGGGTTTCCTTCTGCACGAGATCCTTGTCGAATCCGCCGCCCTGGATCATGAAACCCCGGATGACCCGGTGGAAGACGGTGTTCGTGTAGAAACCGTCGTTCACGTACCGCAGAAAATTCTCCACAGACACCGGCGCCTTGTCGGCGAACAGTTCGAACGTGATCTCCCCCATGCTGGTCTGCATGAGGATCTTCGGATTCGGCTTTTTCAGGGCGGCGACGGCGCACCCGGAAAGCGAAAGCGCGAGAAGGATCAGCGACGCGGACATCGGAATGTGGTTCTTCATCTTCGACCTCCGTTGAGATGTTGAAATGCCCCGGCCAGTTTGTCCCGGGTCTGCTCCAGCCCCTCGGAAACGACCTTGGTGTGGCCGAGGATCGGCATGAAATTCGTGTCCCCGTTCCACCGGGGAACGAGGTGAAAGTGCAGGTGATCCGCGATTCCGGCGCCCGCGGTCCGTCCGAGGTTCATCCCGAGATTGTAGCCCTGGGGGTGCATCGCCTCGTCCAGCGCCTTCCGGGACGCCTCGAGCAGGTCGAACAGTTCGAGCTTCTCCCGCCCGTCCAGGCCGCCCAGATCGGCGGTGTGGCGGACCGGGACCACCATGAGATGGCCGTTGTTGTAGGGGAAGCGGTTCAGAATCACGAAAGCCGACTCGCCGCGATGCACGACCAGCGACGCGCGGTCGTCCTTACCGTCCCAGGCCAGGCAGAACACGCAGCCCGAGGGCCGGTTGACGGATTCAATGTATTCCATCCGCCAGGGCGCCCAGAGGATGTCCGGGCCGTCCCCGGCGTTTCCGGAGGATCCGCTCAACGGGCTATTCCTCCTTTTCCTTCTCCTTGTGCTTCCGGAACTCCTCGACCACCTTGGCTTCGACATCCTTCTGCATGGGCTCGTAGTGCGAGAACGCCCTCGTGAACATGCCGCGGCCCGAGGTCTTGGACCGCAGGATGGTCGCATACCGGTCCAGTTCGGCCAGGGGCACCTTGGCCTTGATGACCTGGAAATGGCCCTTGCTGTCCATGCCCATGATCTTGCCGCGCCGGCCCGACAGGTCCCCCATGACGTCCCCCATGCAGTCCTCGGGCACCTTGATCTCGACGTTGTAGATCGGCTCGAGCAGGATGGGCTTTGCGTTCAGCATGCCCTGCTTGAACGCTTCGCGGCCCGCGATCTGGAAGGCGATGTCCTTGGAATCGACCGGATGCTCCTTGCCGTCGTAGACGATGGCCTTGACATCGATGACATTGCAGCCGGAAAGCGGGCCGGCCGCGAGCACCTGCCGGACGCCCTTCTCGACGGCCTGGATGAACGGCCCCGAGATGTGGCCGCCGGTGACTTCGTTCTCGAACACGAAACCGGTTCCGCGGGGAAGCGGTTCGATCCGCATCCAGACTTCCGCGAACTGGCCGGCGCCGCCGGTCTGCTTCTTGTGCCGGTATTTTTCATCGGCCTTGCCGGTGATCGTCTCACGGTACGGGATGCGGGGTTTCTCCTCGATCACCTCGACTCCGAAACGCTCCTTGAGCCGCCGCATGATCACGGCCAGGTGCAGTTCTCCCTGTCCGGAGATGATGGTCTGATGGAGCTCGGGATCCACGAAAATCGTGAAACTCGGGTCCTCGACATTGAGCATGTGGAGGCCCGTCGAGAGCTTGTCCTCGTCCCCGCGCGCCTTGGGAACGATGGCCACGGAGATGACGGGTTCGGGGGCTTTCACGGGCTCGATGAGGACGGGGCTCTTCCTGTCGCACAGGGTGTGCCCCGTGTGCGTGTTTTTCAGCTTCACCAGGGCGCCGATGTCGCCCGCGGTGAGAGCGCCCATTTCTTTGCGGGTTTTGCCGTTCAGCGTGTAGATCTGGCCGATTTTCTCGGATTGCTTCTGGTTCGAGTTCAAGACCTCGGCGCCCATCGCCAGGGAGCCGGAGTACACGCGGATCAGCGAGAGCTCGCCGACGTGGGCCTCTGCGACGGTCTTGAAGACGAAACCGCAGAACGGTTCGGACGCCGAAACCTTGCGCGTGACGGCCTGTCCGGCGTCGGTCGCGGCCTGAAACGTCTTGAAATCCGGGGGCGCCGGGGCGTATTCCTTCAGGAAATCCAGAAAAAGATCCGACCCGATGTTCTTGTCCGCCGAGCCGCAGAGCACGGGGACCAGATTGCGTTCCAGAATGCCCTTCCGGATGCCCTGGTGCAGCTCCTCGTCGGTCAGGGTGCCCTTGTCGAAGAACACCTCGATGAGCTTGTCGTCCGATTCGGCCGCGGCTTCGACGATGCGCGTGCGCATCTCCTCCGCCCGGGCCTGCAGGTCCGCAGGCAGGTCGGACACCGTGTTTTTTCCGCTTCCGCCGGTTTCGTACGTGACGAGCTTCATCCGGAGCAGATCCACGATGCGGTTGAAACCCTCTCCCGAGTTCACCGGAAACTGGAAGGCCGTGACGCCCTTGCCGACCCGGTCCTGAACCGATTGCAGCGCCTTGGCGAAATCCGCGTGCTCATTGTCCAGCCGGTTGATGAAAAAACACCACGGCCGGTTCGTCTCTTCGGCGTATTCGGCGACCAGTTCGGTCCCGACCTCCATCCCGTTCACCGCGTTCAGCACCACCACGGCCAGATCCACGAAGGGAAGAGATCCTTTCGTATCGCCGATGAAATCGGAGAATCCCGGCATGTCCAGGCAGTTGATCTTCACCTCCTTCCACTCGCCGTGAAGGAGCGTCGTGCTGATGGACACCTTGCGCTCGATTTCGTCGGCATGGTAATCCGACACCGTGGTGCCCTCGGCGACCTTTCCAAGCCGGGTGGTCTCTCCCAGGGTGAACAGAAGCGCCTCGGCGAACGTCGTCTTGCCCACACCGCCGTGTCCGACCAGGCCGATATTTCGGATGTTTTCCGGGATAACCTCTTTCACGAAAGGCCTCCTTGTTTGGGACTGTTTTTCATGGCCGGGAACCGCTCCGCGAGCATCTGACGGACCTTGTCCCGGAGCACCCGGCCCGTGGGTCCCTTGGGCAGGGACGGAACGAGAAGAACGGAACGCGGGCACTTGTACAGCGCGAGACGTTCGCGGACGTATTCGATGATTTCAGACTCGGCGGGAGGCTCTCCGTTCCGCGCGACGGCGCAGGCGTGAATCTCCTCCCCCTGGACGGGGTCCGGGAGGCCGATGACCACGGCTTCGCGGATGCCGGGATGGGCGGCGATGATGTTCTCGACTTCCACGGGATACACGGAAAAGCCGCTTTTGACGATGACGTTCTTCTTGCGGGTGACGATGAAGCCGAAACCGCTCTCATCGAGCCGTGCCAGATCGCCGGTCCGGAGCCAGCCGTCGCGGAGCACCTCCCGCGTGGCCTCGGGCCGGTTCAGATACCCTTTCATCACATTCGGACCCTGAACGATGATCTCGCCGACCTGCCCGGGCCGCACCTCCCGGTCGTTCTCATCCACGATCTTCAGGTCGACGCCCGGCAGGGGGAGGCCGATGGATCCGGCTTTCCGTTCACGGGTTATGCTGTTGAAGGACACCATGGGCGAGGCCTCGGTGAGGCCGTATCCTTCGAGAACCGGCACGCGCCATTTCTGTTCGAAGGCCTCCAGGGTTTCGGGACGGAGCGCGTCTCCCGTGGAGAGCGCGCATCTCGGCGCGGGCTCCGGACTTTCGGGCTGAACCGCAAGCTCCGCGATCATCGCGGGCACGCCGATGACGTGGGTCAGGCGGTACTCTGCGACGGCCGTCGGAACGGCCGATGGGTCGAACTTCGGCAGGAGCACGATCGAGGCGCCGGCGCGGATGAAGGTGTTCATGACGAGCGTCTGGCCGGTGAGGTGCGACAGGGGAAAGCCGCCGATCACGCCGTCCGACGGCTGGAGCTTGAGAAAGTCGAAGCAGGCCTGCGCGTTCGACATGAGGTTGGCGTGGGTCAGTTCCGCTCCCTTCACGTGCCCCGACAGGCCGCCGGTGTAGGCGATCAGCGCCGTGTCATCGGGACCGACTTCGGCGGTGTTCCCTAGCGGTTCGTGCTTTTCCAGGAGCGAGTTGATGCGGAGTTCGCCCGCCTGCGGCTGGTCGGTGAGCGCGAGCAGATTCCGGCACCGGTCGAGCCCGTGAACGGCCTGATGCACGTAGGACCGGAATCCTTCGAAATACAGTATCGCTTTCGCCTCCGAGTCGTCGAGCCGGCGGTGTATTTCATCGGCGCGGAAAGACCCCGAGAGTGTGACCAGCGTGGCGCCGATCTTCAGGGACGCGTAATACCCGATCACGAAATGCGGCACATTCGGGAGCATGAGCGCGATGCGGTCTCCGGCGTCCAGTCCGAGACTCCTGAGCCCCGAAGCCAGCCGGTCCGAGGCGTCCTTGAGCGCCGCGTACGTCAGCATGTGGTTCCGGAAGATCAAGGCCGGATTCTCGGGATGCAGGGCCGCGGATTGTTCGAGAAGGTGATACAGATTATTCAAAAAAGTTCTCCTGAATCTGTCTGCGAGTGCGGTTTCATCGGAGTCCGCCCGGGGCCGGGAAGCCGCTCGCCGCCGGATTTCCGGCGGCTCTGAACCTGAAAGGCGATAAAAGGCGGTTACAGGCCGGCGGCCGCCTGGTCGGCGTGATAGGAGCTCCGCACCTGAGGCCCCGCGACGACCACCGGTATTCCGGCGGCTTTCGCGACAGCCGCCATCCGGTCGAATCGCTCGGGCGGAACATACTCGGCCACCGGCAGACTGGAAAGGGCCGGCCGAAGATACTGTCCGAGCGAAACGATGTGGCACCCGGCGTCGGCCAGTCTCCGAAGGGTTTCGCCGATCTCGTCCTCTGTCTCACCCAAACCCAGCATCAGGCCGGATTTCACCCGGACGCCGGATTCCGCTTTCCGCGCGGACCTGAGAAGGCGGAGCGAGCGTTCAAAATCGGCGCCGGGACGCGCTTCCCGGTAGAGCCGGGGAACGGTTTCCACGTTGTGGGCCAGCACGTCAACGCCGGATCCGAGCACGCATTCGAGGCTTTTCCCGTTCCCGCCGAAATCCGGCACCAGGACCTCCACGGCCGAACCGGGGCAGTCACGATGGATCGCGGCCGTCACCGCCGCGAACGCTCCCGCGCCCCCGTCCCTCAGATCGTCCCGGGTCACGGAAGTGACAACCACGTGGCGCAATCCCAGCCTGCGGGCCGCGGCGGCGACCCGCCCCGGTTCTTCGGGATCCGGCGGAAGGGGAATGCCCTTGCCGACGCCGCAGAAACGGCACTGACGCGTGCAGCGGTCTCCGAGAATGAGGAATGTGGCGGTTGATCGATCGAAACATTCAGGCAGGTTGGGACAGCCGGCGGACTGGCAAACGGTGTGGAGATTCAACTCCCGCACGAGCCGTTTGACGGCGCGCATCCGTTCATTCTCCGAAGGCCTCCGCAGGAACCACGGAGGCAGTCGTTGAGGGCAAACCGGTTGATCTCCGGCGCGGATCGTTTCCATAGTCTTGTATTTTAAGAAATAATTTGCCTTAAATCAACAGAAAAGAACCGGCCCGGAACCGGCCGTTTCCCCGCCTCAATCGGGGTCCGGGCCCTGACCGGACGGATTCGCCTCAGACCCCGCTTCAATCCCGGTTCACGGGGACGCCCTTTTCAGACTGGAAATCCTCTGGTACAGGCTCCGTATCCAGGGCTCCCCGGACTCCGTGTCCGGAAGATCCTGAACGCCCGCGATCAGACTGTCCTGTCGGAAGGCGAGAAACACGCCGTGATAAGCCGAGTGCGCGGCAAGTCCCTCCTGGCCGGGCAGTTGCGCGGGAAAGAGTTGTCCCGTCATGGAATGAAAGGTCCGGAGTTCCTCAAAACCGCGTCGGGCGTCGGCGGACGAGTCGAAAAACACGACAAAACACGTGATCTCGGACCCGTTCAGGCTGTACCGCGCTTCCAATCCGCCGGGCAGAAAGCCCTGGTTAAGCATCTCGCGCCGGACATACCGGAGCGTATGGGGGATCTGCTGTTCACCGGGCAGGATTTCGAGCAGACTCGGGTTTTTCCCGGTGCTCCGGATCCGTCTTGCCGTTTCACGGGCCACGATGAGCGCCGCCCTCCGGCATTTCTCGGAAAAGTCGCCCAGTTTGACGTCCACCAGAAAACGGCCCTTGTAGAATTTCATGCCGTAGTCATGCACGAACCCCTCGTCGCCGATGTCCTCGAACCGGTAATCGGGGTGACGCAGATTCGAATAGACGCCGAAGGCGTTCAGCGGGGATCCCATGTCGTAGATATCGACGACGAAAAACGTGTCGGAGGGGCTCCCCCAGTAGTACAGGAGCGTGCCGAGCTCCTCGATCCCGTATGCGATGTAGAGGTCCGCCTCCCCATCGATCGCCTCGTAGAGGTTCTCCGGCGTGAAATGCCTGGGCCGGCCGTCCCAGTTCCACCCTTTCTCGAAACCCGGGGACGGAAACAGACGGTCGAGCCCCTTCCTGCCGGATCCGCAGGAGAGGAAAATCCCGGCGGCTGCGGTCAGGAGGATTCGGATCACGTGCTTCATGCCCTGCCTCCTTCAGCGGACCGTGACGGCGGACCGGGCCAACTGGCCGCGGCAGCGCAGGGTCCAGGCCTTCCGGACAGCCATCTGCTTCTGGCTGAGACCGTCGAGACGGGCCAGGGATTCAAGGGAGCGCTCCAGCTCCTCCGCGGCCCTGCGGATCTCGATCCGCAGGAGCGGTTGCCTGCCGGCGGACCGTGCGGCCTTGTTCTTCTCGAAGCGCGCGACCGCTGTGGCCAGACGGTTGCTCCGGGTCATGGAGCGGAGCATCTCAGACTGGAATACGCCGCGCTCTCCGTCCGGGAAAGCCTTGAGAAGCGCATCCGTCTCTTTCAACCGTTCGAGCGCTTCGTCGTAACGGGCGCGCCCGAAGTCCCGTTCCGCGGAGACGGTGCGGTTCTCATATCTGGACAGAAGCGCGGCGAAGCGCGGGTCCTCATCCCCGCGGGCGGAATCGGGTTCGTTCCCGGATGTCCCGGCCGAAGCGGATAAGTCCGGAAAGGCTCCTGCCGGAACGGGGAGTCCGGAGGAATCGGCCGACTGCCGGGCTGCGATCAGTCCGCTGACTTCCCCGGGATTCACCTCCCCTTCGACCGTGCAGGTCAGCGTGCGGCCAGCCTCCTGCTGATCCGTCACCCGGAGATTCCGGACGCAACCGGCCGCGATGGACCGGACGAGATCCTGCCGGACAACGCTGTTCTCAACCGTGGACACGGATTCCAGGAAAAGATAATAGGATTCGACGGCATCCCGCACGGCCAGTTCCTTGCAGGTCTGACGCGCGTCCACCAGACTTTCACGGTCGCCGTAAGTATAGGTATAGGTGCCGCGGATCAGTTCCGTGTCTGAGGCCGGGACCGCCGTCGAATCGGAGGCCGTTCCGCGGACCGTGCCGGATGCGGCGGAAACGACGGCGGTCAACGCCAAGATTCCCCGGATCAGGAAACGCTTCATTGACAAGACCCTCCTTTCACGAACAGCTTCACCCCCCGTTCCGTATCCAATCCGCCACTGACTCCGGCTCGATCCGGAAAGCACTGCCCGCCCCGCCGAAGAACCCGTGCTCCCGGATCATGTGAACGGACAAACGGGAAAAAAGCATCGTCTCCCCGGACCGTTTCCTCACCGCCTCGACCGTGATTTTCGGCTGGAGCTTCTTGTCGCCGAACGGGCAGGGAACCAGCCCCCTCGCCCAGTCCAGCCGGACGATCCAGTCCCCGGCTTCCACCGGGCCTTCCAGGCCCTGCCTGGCCGCATCGATCAGCGACTGCAGGGTGTCCGCGACGGCCTCCGCCGTCAGACCGAGCCGCTTGAGCGTGTCGCCGTCCTGGCGCACGATCTCCTCGACGGCGCGCGGGTCCGTGCCGAGAAAACCGTCCCTTGAAATCTGACCGGGGCGGAAAAACCGGTCGGGGTCTTCCGATTTCATGTCCATTCCACGCATGGGCTCCCTTCGGCCCGGGAGGCCGGAATCAGGAGAACGGATCGAAGAAAACACGGTTCCCCGCGGCTCCGAAATCCCGCAGCACCTTCTGGCAGGCCTGAATCATTCCCGGGCTTCCGCACAGATACGCCTCCAGGCCGCTCGTTCCGCCGCGGCTTTTCAGCCATTCGGTCAGGGGAGCGGTGACGAGACCGGTCTCGCCCTTCCAATTGTCGCAGGATTCGGGCTGGGAAACCACGGGGACGAAGCGGAATCCGGGAAGCTTCTCCCGGAGGGCCTCCATTTCCTCAAGATAATAAAGATCGCGCCTGCACACCACGCCGAAAAAATACGTCACGTTGCGGCGGTCGCCTTTCGCGGCCATGTCGCCGAGAATCGACGCGAACGGGCCCATCCCCGATCCGCCGGCCACGAACACGGCATCCGCCCCCCCCGTCGCGCAGGAAAAATTCGCCCATGGGGCCGGCCAAAGTGACCCGGTCTCTGACCTTGAGATGATCGTGGACCCAGGTGGTGCAGATGCCGTTCGGCACGCGGCGGATGATCAGGTCCAGGATTCCCGGGCGGTCCGGAGCCGAGGCGATCGAGTAGGACCGCCATACCGAGCCTTCCACTCCCGGATACGGCTGGGACTGAATCTGAACGTATTGGCCGGCCTTGAATCGCATCTCACGCGGCTGAATGAGTCTCAGCCGGATCCGTTTGATGTCGTGCGTCAGGGCGGTGATTTCCGACACTTCCGCGGCAAAAGCCCTGTACGACAGGAGCGCTTCCGGAATCTCGATTTCCAGGTCCGAGAGGACCGGTATCCGGCATGCCAGCCGGACGCCGGCGGAGAGCTCCGCGGGCTTGATCCTCCGGATTTCCGCCTCCGTCGGACCGGCGGGAGCCCCGGACCGGACCGTGCATCTGCAGAATCCGCAGATGCCCCGGCCGCCGCAGGCCGAGGGCAGGAAAATGCCGGCCGAACGGAGCGCTTCCAGAAGCGAAACCCCGGAAACGGACTGAAGCGTCCGGACCCCGTTGACCCGGATCCGGAAGTCGGATCCGGACGCGGGCGCCTCCCGGTTCTCCGGGTTCGGGAACGAAGTGACCCGATCGTCCGGTCCGCTCATGCCCCGGGCTTCCCCCACCCTTCCCAGAACACCGTCTCCTCCCGTGGCAGCCGGGTCCGGGGCGCCTTTTCCTTGGCCAGGGCGGTTTCGTCGAGCAGTTCCTCGCTTCCGGGGTATCCGACGATGAGCAGGGCGAAAATCCGGTGATCCGGCGGGACACCCAGCGCGGTTTTCGCCTGTTCCTCGTCGAATCCGGCGATGGGATGGCCAATGAGCCCCTGCGCGACGCACTGGAGTATGAAGTTTTCCATGGACAGGCCCAGGTCCAGGCCGGCGTAGTCGCGACCCGTGATGCGGCATCCAAGATCGCTTCGCGTCACGACGGCGACGATGAGGGGCGCGTGAACCGCCCAGTTGTTCCCCGCATTCAGGCAGCCCCGCAGCGCGTCAAGAGACGGCCCCCGGCACACGACATAGCGCCAGGATTGGCGGTTCGCGCAGGACGGCGCCCAACGGGCGGCCTCCAGAAGGGCGGTAATTTTGGCGGCCTCCACCGGGCGGCCGGGGTCAAAGGCCCGTGCGCTGCGGCGCGCGGCAATCAGGGGATGAATGGGCATTTCGGGCATGGATGATTTTCCTGTCGAGAAAGGACGATCTCGGGATGACGACTGCAGACCGGAGGCCGAAAATTGAGACCAGAGGTTGAGGACCGAAGGTCCGAAATCCACGTCAGCAAATTGTGGATCGATGATCGGGAAAACGTCGGTCCGGATGCGGTGCGATCTGCGATCTTCAATCCGAAATCGTTGATCTGAGATGGATATCCCCGTTCGTTCGGAAAACGTCAGATGAACAGGGTCTTTGAGGCTCCAAGCGTCTCGTGGACGTACAGTCCCACGGCGCCGAATTCGTCGATCAGGCTTTCGTCGAGGTCCTGTTTCGCGATGCCCATGATTTCCATGGTCATTTCACAGGCGATGACGCGTCCGCCGATGGCGCGGAAATCCGAGAGGAGCCGCTCGGGCGAGGCGACCCCGGCCTTGGCCATTTTCCGGCGCATCATCCAGGCGCCGAGACCGAAAAAGTTCATCCGGGAAAGGGGGGCCTTCGAAAGGCGGCCACGGACCAGGCGCTGGAGGGCCCAGAAGGTGAAGTAGAGGGTGACTTCGGCGCCCATCGCCAGGAATCCGTTGCCGATGATCAGCGCGCTCATGAACCGGTCCAGCTCGCCGCTGTGGACGACGATGGTCACTTTTTCCATCGGACTCCCGTCCGATTCCGGCCGCCTGTCGGACCGCGGCCGGAGCCGGCGCGTCTATTTTCGGATGAGAATGCGCCAGGATCCGTCGGGTCCGTCGCTGACCTCGAGGAGTTCCAGCCGCAGGGAATCCGCGGCCATCGGGATTTCCTTCTTCGAGGCCGCGTGCGTGCCGCGGATTTCGATGACCTGGCCCTTCTGCGCCTTCATCACGGCCTTGCGCATTTCGACCAGGGGGATGGGGCACGTCTGCCCGGTCACGTCGACGAACAGGTCCGCCCGCATCACTTGCCCCTGAAAACCACATTCACGGAGCGAACGTCCCAGAGGGGTTCGATGCGCTCCTGTATTTCGTTCCGGAGATTGGCGGCAAACTGGTGATCTTCCGGGAGTTCGACGAATACCGTCACGTCGCCCGCCTCGATGCGGACCTCCGTCACGATCTTGGTCCGGACGACATCGAGCCCGGCGAGCGGATTGATCACGCGGGAGAGCCGCTTCATCACGATTTTCTCGTCCGTCGGGACTTTTTCCTTCAGAAGGCCGTGCCGGTGCTCGTAGTTCTCGATCGCCGTTTTCAGCGCGTCGACGGCCAGAACCGCGCAATGCACCTTCACCGGCGGCAGGCCGCCGAGTTCCTCGTTGGCCTTCTGCCAGGTGATGGCCTTCGCCTCGTCGATCGTCCGTCCCTTGGCCAGGTCCGTGATGATGGAGCCCGTGGCGATGTTCGAAGCGCACCCGTAGGACTCGAACTTGATATCCGTGATGGTTTTCGTCGGCGCGTCCACCTTCAGGCTCAGCTTGACCATGTCCCCGCAGGCGGGGCTGCCCTCGGTGGCGGTCGCGTCGGGGTTTTCGACCTGCCCCACGTTGTGGGGATGCATGAAATGTTCCAGGATTTTCTTGGTGTATGGGATGGACATGCTCCGCTCACTCCTTTTTCGCCAGCGGGCTGATTCTCCGGAGCGCCTCGACCACCTCCCGGCAGGCTTCGGCCGTCCGGCGGATTTCGTCCTCGGTGTTGAACCGGCTCAGCGTGAACCGGATGGACCCGTGCGCGCGCTCGTGCGAATAACCCATGGCCATCATCACGTAACTGGGTTCGAGGGACCGGGAAAAGCAGGCGGATCCCGTGATCACGGCAATGCCCTTCATGTCGAGATGGAGCACCACGGATTCGCCCTCGACGAAGGGGAAGGACACGTTCACATTGCCGCAAAGCCGTTTCGCCGGGTCTGCCGGCCCGTTGACCTGCGCGTCCGGGACGGCCTCGAGCAGCAGCGCGAACA
Source organism: bacterium (assembly GCA_030372965.1). Taxonomy (GTDB): domain Bacteria; phylum Zhuqueibacterota; class QNDG01; order QNDG01; family DTFT01; genus JAFGAX01. Next base: position 25,671 of record JAUCQC010000087.1, on the reverse strand, counting down.
GTCTTTTCTGAAGAAGGCGGACCGATTCGACGGAGGCGTCGTCGGCGATTTCAACGGCCTTTCCGAACCCCACCGCGGCCGCGACGTTTTCCGTGCCGGCCCGCAGGTCGTTTTCCATGTAGCCGCCGTGCTGGATCTTCTCCAGCGCCGTCCCCTTCCGGACGTAGAGGGCGCCGATCCCCTTCGGCCCGTGCATCTTGTGGGCGGTCACCGTGACCAGGTTGGCCGGGATCGAGCGGACATCGAGGCCGGTCTGCGTGAACGAGAGCGACGCGTCGACGTGCAGCAGCGCGCCTTTTTTCCGGCACAGGTCCGCCACGGCGTCCAGGGGCTGAAGGGTGCCCACCTCCTGGTTGCCCTGCTGAACGCTGACGACGGCGGTCTGATCGGTCACGGCCTCTTCGAGGCGGTTCAGATCGACGAAACCCTCCCCGTCGACCGGGACAACGGCGAGCGGGAATCCCCGTTTTTCCAGCGCGCGGCAGGTGTGCAGAACCGAAGTGTGCTCGACCGCCGAGCAGACGATGCCCTTCCGTTTCGGCCCGGCCGCGGCCGCGGCGCCCTTGAGCGCCAGATTGTTCGATTCCGTGCCCCCGGAGGTGAAAACGATTTCATCGGGTCCGGCGCCCAGCCGCTCCGCGATAACGGAGCGCGCCCGGTCGAGCGCTTCCTTCGCCAGAATGCCCGGCGTGTGGGAAAACTGCGAAGACGCGACCGCGTACGTCTCGGTGAAGAACGGAAGCATGGCTTCGACGACCCGTGGGTCGACCCGCGTCGACGCCGCGTTGTCCAGATAGATCATGGGTTCCATCCAGAAGAGATCGGGATCAATAATAGTACCGGGCGAAGAACGCGAAAACGGCCAGCGCCGCGGCGCTTGCGGCGGCGAAGGCCCGGACCTTGTTCCTCACCGAAGCCATCCGCATCCGGAGCAGGCCGTAGGCCGCGTGAACCGAGAACAGCAGAAAAAACGGGACATCGACCCAGCGCGAAAAATGCATCCACCGGGCCGCGGCTTCCCCGGGGAAGGGCGCGGCTCCGGCCAGGCGCAGACCCGACACCATTTTCACGCCCGCGAACAGAATCAGGAGGAGCCCGCTCCACCGGTGCACGTGCCGGACGATCAGGACGGAATCGGCGTCTTTCATGGAATGTCTCCGATGAAAATCGAACCGGGCGGGAAAACCCGTGCGCGTCGCGCCCGGCTCAGGGTCCGATATGCACCATGTCGTACTGAAAATCCTCGCGGTCGAAGTACGCCTCATCCCGCAGGCACAGGTCATATTCCCCCTTCAGCAGGAAATAATGACCGTGCTCCATGCTGGCGAGGTACAGGAGCACTTCGCGGAGTCCCCGGTCTTCGACGTTCTGGGAGAGTCCGTCGTAGAACTCCTCGGCCGTTTTTTCAGCGTCCATCGCGATTTCCAGAAGATCCGGAACCGAGTGGGACTCCGTCAGGGACAGGGAAAGCGCGGGAAGAATGGGGCGTTCGTTTTCGGCGGGTTCGCGTCCTTTGGCCACTTTCCGGTGAATCGCCGTCAACAGTTCCCTGTGCCGCTTCTCCTCCTCCTCGAGAAAACGCATTTTCTCCTTGAGCATGAAATTCCGGATCTGGCCGTTCAGCTTCCGGTAGACCTCCGCCGCGTCGGTTTCGGAACGGACCGCCATGGCGAGGGCTTTTTCGACGGACAGTGAAGAGAGATCGATCGGCATGCGGCTTCCTCCCCTGCCTCAGCCCGAGATTCCGACCGGCTTTTCCGACTGCCACAGTCCGTGGATGTTGCACAGGGCGAGGGCGGTCAGGACTCCGGGTTTCGTGACTTTCACGGTCGCCGTCACCTGGGACAGGGCGTGCACGGGCCCCTGGTTCGGCCCCTCGGCGCTTTCTCCGTGCGCGCTGAATTCGAAATGGCCGACCTGGTAGGGAAATTTCGCGCCGTCCGCCTGAAAGTAGAGGTCGATCCAGCGGATGTGATGCTCGACGGTGTTCGGGTGCGCGATTTCCCGTCCCACGGTGATCCGCACGTCGAATCCTTCGCCGGCCTTTACCGCCGCGGCGCACTCGATGACGGGCACGTGCTTCTCCGCCTTCCAGTCGGCGGACTGAATCGATTCGGTCAGTTTGGACATTTCCGGTCCTCCTCGATGAATTCCATTCCCGGAGACGTTTGAACGTTCAACCGTTCGCACGTTCGAACGTTCAAACGTCTCGCGAGAAAAGGATTGGTGCGACCTTCAAATCACCGGCCGGTCATTCGGACTTGCCCGCGGAAGCCGGCATGTTCGCCAGGTGTTCGTAGAGCTTCCAGCGGGTCCGGACGTCCTCCTGCGCCTGCTGGAGCAGGAGCTTCGCCTGTTCCGGTTTGGTCTTCGTGAGCATGCTGTACCGGGTCTCGTTGTAGATGTACTGCTCGAGCGGAATCGCCGGGGCCTTGGAGTCCAGCGTCAGCGGATTCTTGCCCTGTTCCGCCAGGTCCGGATTGTACCGCAGGAGCGGCCAGTACCCCGACTGCACCGCGGCCTTCTGCTGGTTCAGCCCGTTGACGAGGCTGTACCCGTGGTTGATGCAGTGGCTGTACGCGATGATGATCGACGGGCCCTTGAACGCCTCGGCCTCGAGAACGGCCTTGACGGCCTGGGCGTCGTTGGCGCCGAGGGCCACGCGCGCGACGTAGACATTGGTGTAGGCCATGGCCATCATGGCCAGGTCCTTCTTGGGCGCCGGCTTTCCGCCCGCGGCGAACTTGGCGACGGCTCCGCGGGGCGTGGCTTTCGAGGCCTGGCCGCCGGTGTTGGAATAGACCTCGGTGTCGAGCACGAGGATGTTCACGTTTCGTCCGGAGGCGATGACGTGGTCCAGGCCGCCGTACCCGATGTCGTAGGCCCAGCCGTCCCCGCCGATGATCCAGACGCTGCGCTTGACGAGAGAATCCGCCACGGCCGCGAGCTGCGCCGCCTCGGGTTTCCGGATGCCGGCGAGCTTTTTCTTCAGCTCCGCCACCCGGCCGCGCTGGGCGTTGATTCCGGCTTCATCCGACTGTTCCGACGCGACCAGGGATTCCACGAACGCGTCTCCGAGATCCGAGGACAGGGACTTCAGAAGCTCGACGGCGAACTCCACTTTCTTGTCCTCCGCGAGACGGAGCCCCATGCCGAACTCGGCGTTGTCCTCGAACAGGGAGTTGGACCAGGCCGGACCCCGGCCGTCCCGGTTGACCGAGTACGGGGTGGTCGGCAGGTTTCCGCCGTAAATGGAGGAGCAGCCCGTGGCGTTGGCGACGAGCATCCGGTCGCCGAACAACTGGCTGAGCAGCTTGATGTACGGCGTCTCGCCGCATCCGGCGCAGGCGCCCGAGAACTCGAACAGCGGTTCCAGGAGCTGGAGGTCCTTCACCGTGTTGACCTTGAGGCGGTTCCGGTCCATGTCGGGCAGCCCGAGGAAGAATTCCCAGTTCGCGCTTTCCGCCTCGCGCAGGGGCGCCTGGGTGGCCATGCCGAGCGCCTTCTTGGACGCGTCCTGCTTGTTTTTCGCGGGGCAGACCTGGAAGCACAGGGAGCACCCGGTGCAGTCCTCAGGCGACACCTGAATGGTGTATTTCATGCCCGTGAACTCCTTCCACTTCGCCTCCGCGCTCTTAAAGGTCTTCGGCGCCTTCGCGAGAAGCCCGGCGTCATACACCTTGGCGCGGATCACGGCGTGCGGGCACACCGATGAACACTTGCCGCACTGGATGCAGGTGTCCGGGTCCCACACCGGTATCTCGAGCGCGATGTTCCGCTTCTCCCACTTTGTCGTGGCTGACGGGAAAGTGCCGTCCACCGGGAAGTCCCCCACGGGGATGTCGTTGCCCTGACCGGCGATAATGCGGCCGGTGACCTTTTTCACGAACTCCGGCGCGTTCTTGGGAACGGGCAGCCGCATGTCGAACCGGCTGTCGGCCTGAGCGGGCACCTTCACCTCGTGAAGGTGGGCCACCGCGTTGTCGATGGCCTGGTAGTTCATCTGCAGGATTGATTCGCCGCGCTTGCCGTAGTTCTTCTTGGTGAAGGCCTTGATGTAGGCGATCGCCTCGTCCTTCGGCAGCACGTTGCTGATGGCGAAAAAGCAGGTCTGCATGATGGTGTTGATGCGGACGCCGAGGCCGACTTCCTTGGCGATCTTGTAGGCGTCGATCACGAAGAAGCGGAGCTTCTTGCGGATGATGTCCTCCTGGACCTTCTTCGGCAGATGGCTCCAGACCGAATCCGGGCCGTGGGGGCTGTTGAGCAGGAACGTGGCCCCCGTGTCCGCCACGGCCAGCATGTCGTACCGCTCCAGGAAGGAGAACTGGTGGCAGGCGACGAAGTTCGCCTTGTCGACGAGGTACGAGGAGCGGATGGGATCCTTCCCGAACCGCAGGTAGCTGGTCGTGAGCGTGCCGGCTTTCTTGGAATCGTAAAAGAAGAATCCCTGCGCGTTGAAATCCGTCTCCTCGCCGATGATCTTGATCGAGCTCTTGTTCGCGCTCACCGTTCCGTCCGCGCCCAGGCCGTAGAAGACGGCGCGGGTGCGTTCCGACGGCTCCGTGGAGAAGGACGCGTCGACCGCGAGGGAGAGATGCGTCACGTCGTCCTCGATGCCGACGGTGAAATGGGTCCTGGCGTCCTTCTTTCCCAGCTCGTCATAGATCGCCTTGACCATGGCCGGGGTGAATTCCTTGGACGACAGCCCGTACCGGCCGCCGATGACTCGGGGTGAAAAACCAGCGTCCAGCAGGCCGGTGGCCTTGGCTTCGGCGATGCCGGAGAGCACGTCGATATACAGCGGTTCCCCGGAAGCGCCCGGCTCCTTCGTGCGGTCGAGCACCGCGATCTGCTTCACGGATTTGGGCAGGGCCTTCGCGAAATGCGCCAGGGAGAACGGGCGGTAGAGCCGCACCTTGAGAATGCCGACGCTCTCTCCCTTTTTCACGAGGTGGTCCACGGCCTCATGCGCCACTTCGGCGCCCGAACCCATGAGGATGATGAGTTTCTCGGGATTGGGGGCGCCGACATAATCGAAGAGGGAATACTTGCGGCCGGTGACGGAGGCGAACAGGTCCATGGATTTCTGGACGAGGTCCGGACAGGCCGTGTAGAAGGGATTGATGCGCTCGCGAGCCTGGAAGAACACGTCCGGGTTCTGCGCCGTGCCGCGGACAAAGGGACGGTCGGGCGAAAGGGCCCGTTCGCGGTGCTGCCGGACCAGGTCGTCCGGAATCATGGCGCGCATCTCCTCGGTGGACAGCAGGCAGACCTTGGCCACCTCGGCCGAAGTCCGAAAACCGTCGAAGAAGTGCAGGAACGGGATGCGGGTGTTCAGCGTGGCGTTCTGGGCGATCAGCGCGAAGTCACCGGCCTCCTGGACTGAGTTGGAAGCCAGCAGGGCCCACCCCGTCGAGCGGGTGGCCATGACGTCGCTGTGGTCCCCGAAAATCGACAGGGCGTGGGTCGCCAGGGTTCGGGCCGAAACATGGAACACGGTGGACGTGAGTTCGCCCGCGATCTTGAACATGTTGGGAATCATGAGCAACAGGCCCTGCGACGCCGTGAACGTGGTCGTCAGCGCGCCGGCCTGAAGCGCGCCGTGAACCGCGCCCGAAGCGCCGCCCTCGCTCTGCATCTCGGTGACCTGGGGGACCGTGTTCCAGATGTTCTTCTTTCCCTCGGCGGCCCACTGGTCCGAAAGCTCACCCATCGTCGAAGACGGGGTGATGGGATAGATGGCGATGACTTCATTAGTATGATAGGCGGCGTGCGCGGCGCCCTCATTCCCGTCAATGGTGACCATTTTCTTGCTCATTAAAAACATCCTCCTTGAATTTGATCTATAGAAAGCATGATGATTTAAATTGCCGTTTCGAAATGACGGCGTTCCCCTGCGCCGCGAAACCGCCCTGGTTTCGCTGGTGTTCGAGGGGAATCCGTCCGTCTCGCTTGATTAAAAACCGGTGATTCTTATTTATGAAACAATGCCAGATCGCGGATCAACGATTGAAGATTTCGGATCGAACAGCAAGAATCGTACAGGCCGAGCATCCATCCCAAATCGTTGACTCACAATCTGAGACCTTTCTGATCAGCCGGCGTTCCTCCGACCGAGCTCCGCATCGACGAAAAACAGACCGTTCGCGCCGGCCATCTTCAGCCGCGTCACGATCTCGCCCGCGTGGGCCTCCTCCTCCACCTGCTCGTTCACGTACCACTGAAGCAGGTTCTGTGTGGCGAAATCCTTCTCCGCCACGGCCTGTTCGGCCAGCTTGTGGATGCACGCGGTGATGTGCTGTTCGTGTTTCAGCGCTTTCTCGAAGCAGTCGGAGAGCGGGCCGAACGGGCCTTCCGGCTTCGCGATGGCCTTCAATTCAATCTGCCCGCCCTGTTCGAGGATGTATTTGAAGAATTTCATGGCGTGGCTGGTTTCCTCGGCCGCCTGGACCCCGAACCACTTCGCGGCGCCCTTGAACCCCTCCTGCTCGCAATGAGCGGACATGGCCAGGTACAGGTACGAGGAGAACATTTCCTCGTTGATCTGCTGGTTCAACGCGTCCTGCATTTTCCTGCTGATCATTCAAACCTCCTGTCAAGCATCGGTTCCCGTTCCGGCGGCGGCCGGAAACGGATCCGCGGTATTCCGCCCCGACGCCGATTGAAGCGTTTCCTCATCGGGAGACGGGTATCGCGCACAAATCGCTGATGTTTTAAACGAACCGCCCCGGGCGGTCCGGTTCACTGCTTCTCGAACTGGTCCTTCGACGCGCCGCAGTCCGGGCACACCCAGTCGTCCGGAATCTGCTCAAAGGGAGTCCCGGGCTGAACGCCGTTGGCCGGATCCCCGTGCGCCGGGTCGTAGACGTATCCGCAGACGATGCAGACGTACTTATCCATGGCTGCCTCCTTTAAGAACGCGTGGTTTGCGATTCCAGTTCCTTGCGGATCTCGGCCAGGCGCCGGATGTGGCTCTTCTCCTCCCGGATGATCTCCTCCACCAGCGGCCTGTCCGCGGATCGGACCTGTTCCAGCATCTGGTAGAAGAAAAGAAGGGTATCCTTCTCGAAACCCAGGGCGAACTCGACGGCGGACTTTCCGTCCGACGCCTTCGCCGCGAGCGCGATGTTCTTGTCTTCGCCGTCGAACAAACGGTTGTCCGTCATCGCCGCGATGTACCGGCCGGTCTCGTCGGGGTCGGCCGGTCTCTCGGCCGGCTGGGCCGGCTCCTGAATGCGGTCCAGAAAGGCGAGGAATTTCACCTTGTGCGCCTGCTCCTGGACGGCGAGATCGTCGAACAGCCGCTTCAACTCGGGCGCGGACGCGCGTTCCGCGGCCCGACGGTAGAAATCCAGACCCGTTTCCTCGTTCCGAACCGCGATCCGAACCATTTCCTTCGCGGAAAAGAAAACTCCCATGCGTCCTCCTGCGGCGCCGTGGCGGGGCATCCCCGCCGTTCAGAATTTGACGAATTTGGACTTCGCGACACCGCATACCGGACAGGCGTCCGGGGCGTCGCCGATCACGGTGTATCCGCACACCGGGCAGATATGAACGGCCTCGATGGAGAGGTCCTTGTTTTCCTTCGCCGCCTGCTTGGCCTCCGTGTACATGGCCGCGTGTATCTTTTCGGCCTCGATGGCGTAGTGGATGGTGCGAATCGCCTCTTTCTCCGCCTGCAACTTGGCCACCGCGTCGTAGGCGGGGTACATCTCCTCCACCTCGAAATTCTCGCCGTCAATGGCGGCCTGCAGGTTCTCAACCGTGCCCGCGACCTCGCCGAGGGCCTTGAAATGACCCGTGGCGTGCACCTGTTCGGCGAAGGATATGGCGCGGAACAGCCGCGCGATGTTCGGCTTGTTCTCCTCTTCGGCGCGCTTGGCGAAGATCAGGTACTTCATATGCGCCTGACTCTCCCCCGCGAACGCGTCGTGCAGGCTTTTTTCAGTCATTTTCTTCATGCCGTTCCCTCTGATCTGTCATGCATGGTTGTTTCCGCCGGATCCCGTGTGGACCCGGTCATTCGAAAAGCCGTTTGATCCCGAATCCGAACTTCAAGTCCCGGTTTGGAGCGCCCCGCATCATGCGGCGAAGACCGATGTCCGTCGAATTCCCGATCTGGAACAGAAAATGATGCCCGTAGGTCCTGAACTGAAGCCCGGCCGCGAAACAGTTTTCGGACCGTTCGCCTTCCCACGTGCTCCTGTCCGCGCGGGGGAAAAACTCTCCGATCAGGCTGACACTCCCGGAAACGGCGCAGTCCAGGCCGATTCCGAATCCGGTTTTGCGGCTGTCCGAGTCGAAACCCGCGTTCGCGACCGGCGTGAGCCTCGCGACAGTCGGAGCCTGAAGTTCGACGCGGCCGAACCAGACCGACTCCCGGTCTTCTCTCCAGTAACCTTCGACAAAACGGCCGGATTTGAACGAGACCCAGTCGACCCCCGCCTGCGCCCTGCACCCGGGGATCAGGGGAAAGAAAGAATAGCCGGCGCCGACACGGTACTCGTTGTTCAGGAATGTGTGGTGCAGGCGGATCTCGAGTTTTTTCAACGGGCTTATCCGGAATCCCAGGTCGACAGTGGCGCCCTCGGACAAACCGAAGAAGGAATCGAGCGGTTGATCGTCCACTGCGCCGTAAAAGCGGTGCTGGACGAGGAACTGAGACTGCCCGGATTCAAGAGCCGCGGGCCGCTCAAGATTGAGCATGCTGTTCTCAATGGCCGGGGCATTGAGGGCAATCAACAGCGGGAGAACGGATATCAGGTGGTTGTACCGCATGGCTTTGCTCCGGATCGTCCGTTACAGACGGATCGATTCTTTTTTCTTGCCGAACACGTTGCACACGGTTGTCACCTCGACCGTGTCTCCCGGTTTCGCGTCGAAGACCTTGTAGGAGACGGTCAGGGCCGTGACGTCCTCCTGGCTCGCGAACACCTGCCTGACGATCTCTTTGCCGTTCAGTCGAACGACGACGGACTGAATGTAGTGCTCCGCCGGTTTTTTCGTTTCGTGCGCCGCGATGATTTTCAGGATGCGGGATGCGGAATCATACTCCAGCTTGACCGCGGAGGCCGGATGCGGCCAGGCGCCGGTCAGTCCGGCCAGGACGAATGCCGTGATCATCAATGTCCGGAACGGCCGTTTCATGGGAATCCTCCTGTCCTTCACTCGTTCGCTGCCGCGGTCTCGCAGCCGGGGCACACTCCGAAGTACTCGAGACTGTGCCAGTGAACCCGGTAGCCGACCGCGCCTTCGACCTGGGAATAGGAGAAAGACTGGGCTGAAGGCGGCACATCCTCGACTCTTCCGCAGACCAGACAGCGGATATGGTCGTGGTTCCGTAGATCGCCGTCGAAAAGACCGATGCCCTTGCCGACGGACAATTCCCGTATCCGTCCCTCTTCCTTGAGCATGGCCAGGTTGCGGTAAACGGTTCCCAGGCTGATCGAGGGCAGGTGCTTGCGCGCCTCTTCGAAAATCCACGCCGCGGACGGGTGGGATTTCGTGGATCGCAGAATCTGGAGAATGAGATCCCGCTGTCTGCTGGATTTAAATTTTCGAGCGGGTGTCAGGCTCATGGCTGGGATCGCTTTTCGGATGAAAACAAATGGATTCAAAAATAATAATCGTTATTAATTTATGGAAAATTTAACATAAAGTCAAGCGGATTCCTTCAGGATCGCCGCGGAAAGATACCCGACTGTATATGATCCTTTATATTTTCCCCTGAATTCGTCCCGTGAATTGCTCCGGTACAGGGTTCGAAGGCGGTTGGCGCCCATTTTCATCGCGGTTTCCAGCACAATGGATATCGGCACTTTGCCGCAAACCGTGCATTCATCCGGCCTCAGAATATTCCGTATCCGATCGAGTTCCATGGTTTCCAGCGCGTCCGCCACCTGTTTGTCCCTGACCTTGACGTCTTCGTAATCGTCCAGGTGATGCATGTCCGTGCTCGCGATCAGGACGGCGTTCTGCTCCCGGAGCGCGTGGAAAAGCGCCTGAACCGCGTTTTCCACCCGCCGCACGTCCCGGTTCCCGATCATCAGCGGCAGGAGGCGGAACGGCTTCAGAACCGTCTGCAGAAATGGGAGCTGAATTTCGATGGAATGCTCCTCTTCTCCATCCAGTTCCGTCACCTGCGTGTCGCGCCGCATGGCCTCGATCAGGTCCCTTGCGACGGGAACGCGTCCGAGCGGCGTTTCATACGCGGAAGCGGTGTGAACCATGATGTCACCGGAGGGGATTCCGTGATAGGGAGAAAGAACGGCCGCGATCTCGAAATCGCGACCCTCCAGAAGGCGGTAGCCGTGGGCCGCGGTGAAACCCGAATACACATACCCGGCGTGCGGGCTGATCAGTCCGATGAGGCCGGTCTTTTGGGACCCCGGCGGAGGCACGGCATCCAGAAAAGCGCGGATCCATTTACGGAGTTCGGCCCTGTCCCCGGGGTACCAGTCTCCGGCGAGAACCGCGTGTCGAACAGGCTCCATGACGTCCTCCCGCGCGGCCGCCGCTCAGCAGAACACGTTCAGGGCGGCCGGAACGACCTCGATGCGGACCGGCAGAGCGCCCAGCACATCGCCGTCGATCTGGGCGATCGTGGGATGGTCCGAATGGAATTCCACGCGCCGCACCCGGTAGTACCGGACGTGTTTCATTCTCAGGTGCTGGCGGTAAAACAGGCTCAGGACGAAACGGGCCAGTCCCAGCTGGGATCGTCCCTTGTAGAGCAGAACGTCGAGGAACCCGTCATCCACCTCCGCGAAGGGGGTCATTTCGTGGGATCCGCCGTAGAAGTGCGTGTTGGCGGCCACGACGAAGGTTCCGCGCTCCTGAACCTTTCCGTTGTCCAGCGACACGCGGATCTCAACCGGCCGGTATCCGAAGAAATCCTTGAGGCCGGCCCATACGTAAGCGTAGCGGCTGATGATCTTTTTGATCCGTTTGCTCGTGCGGCTGATGGCGTAGGCGTCGTATCCGCATCCCGCCATCATGGCGAAATAGCGTCCGTTGGCCCGGCCCAGGTCGATGCGCCGAATGCCGCGGCGGGCGATGATTTCGGCCGCCTTGACCGGATCGAGCGGAATCGACAGCTCCCGGGCCACGACATTGCTGCCGCCGAACGGCAGAATGCCGAGCGGCACGTCGCTCGGCATGATGGCATTGATCGCTTCGTTTGTCGTCCCGTCCCCGCCCGCCACGAGGATCGCGTCGAACCCCTCGGCGAGCGCCTGCCGGGTCACCGGCAGCACCTCCCCTTCCCGTTTCGTGAAATGAACCGAGAGCTTGAATCCGTTCTTCCGCAGGATGTTCAGCGACGGCTTGAGATACCGCTTGACCTTCCGCGGCTGGGACTCGCGGTTGACGATGACTTTTGTGCGAAGGATCCGCTTCATCTGGCGGTCTGGGCCGCTCCCATGAAACGCTGAACCTCGCCGGTCCGGCGGTTGTACGCGGAAATCGACGTCCTAGCGCCGTATCCCGTGACGGCCAGCGCGGTGAGCGATCCCTTTTCCTGCGGCATCATGACGACGGAGTTCAGGTAGGTTCCGTTCTCATCCAGAAAGTGAATGCCGTTCCGGTCCGTCACGAACAGTTCGATGGGCCGGTGGAAGCGGTCTCCCTGTATGTCGACGCCCTCCAGGTCCTCCGCCACCGCGATGCGGGACGGATAGCAGAAGCGGGCCGGCTTGCCGACATCCTCCGGTCCGTTCTCGCCGAATCCGCCGAACGAGCGCAGACAGACGCCGTCCGGCCCGAAGACGAACACCGTGTGGCGCGCCCAGTCCACCACGTAGACATTGCCCTTGGAATCCGCCGAGACGCCTTCCGGGCTGACCAGCCGGGTCGTGTCCGCAAACTGAACCCGGAATTCCTCCTCGACGGCGTGGTTGGCGGCGTCGCGGTAGAGCAGAATCCGCCCCTGGCGGGCCTGGGTCATCAGATAGCCCTGGTGCACGCTCGAGTAGGCGAAATCCCGGTACGCCACGTTGGACTGGAACGCCCGGACGAGGCCGGTGGCGGCGAGACCGGCGCCTCCTCCCGGGACGAAGACCGCGTTACCGTCGAGCCGCTCGGCGAAACGCATGAGATCGGCGCTGCCGCGGCTGTCGGCGCGCACGAAGGACAGGGCCGGCACCAGAGAGATCACGAGACGGGTCTCGCGCGGCACCGAGAATTTCACGGTTCGGAAGACCGGGTAGAATCCCTCGCCGGTGACGCGGATCGAGGCTGTGTCGCCGAGGGAATAGGTTTTTCGGACCGTCCCGTTGCCGTCCAGTTCGACGGGTTCGCCGTTGACGAACACGGACGCGCCGGCGCCGGGGCCGTCCGGAAACGCGACGCTCAACACCAGCGTCGAGAGAACGGCGCCGGTCCGTTCCCGGATTCCGGCGTTCAGGCCGGCGAACACGGCGGAACGCGGACGGACGCCCGGCGTCGAAAACGCGGACGGGGACAAGGCGGCCTTGGGGATGCCGTACCGGAGCATCAGCGACAGGCCTTCCTGCAGAACGGCCGTTTTCTGGTACACGGATTCGACGAACTGTTCCACCGATACGTCTCCGCCCCGGCTCCAGGGCTCGGGGAATTGAATGGCGTCGAGCCGGACGCCGTTCAGCACATCGGTGTCCCCGGCCAGCGCCTCCCTGGATTCATCGATGGCGCGGTTCGCGGAAGCCGCGGCGTTGGCCCAGATCTCGCCCCCCGGCGCGCCCTCGGTCCTGCGGATGACCGCTTCGTAGCACTGCCGGGCGGCCGCGGTTTTCCGTTCGCGGCGCAGGATCTCGCCGAGGAAATAAGCGGACCGGACGCTCTGGCCCTCGTTGACGAGAGAGATGAAAAGGGCACGCGCGTCGTCGAATTCGTCCGCCGCGAGCAGACTGCGCGCGCGGAGGTATTTCCCCTCGAGCTCAAATTCGCCCCGGCAGTCCTTGACCCGGTCGGCCGCCTCCTTGAACCGGGCGCCCTTGTTCTTGACCTGGATCTCGGCGTCCAGAAACCGGTACAGGCCCTGGTAATAGCGGGTTTCGGACTCGCGTTTGCTCTGGGTGAATTTGAACAGGGGCTCGATCTTGTTCAGGATGTTCCGCCGGTCCTGACCCACGACCTGGTTGGCGCGCACGAGCAGGCTGCGCACGATTCCGAAGATGGCGTCGATCCGGGTGTCCGGGGAACCCTCGAGGTTCTGCCACACGTTCTTGGGATCGAGCAGAACGGACGCCAGGTCGCGGAGCGCGGCTTTCTTCTCGCGGACGAAGGCGGTTTCCGGTTTGAACTGATCGGCCTCCGTGATAAACGCGCGGAGCGCGGATCCTGAACCGGCCGAGACGGCCCTCTCGAAGGACATGGCGAGGAGCTGAAGCCGGCAGTCCTCTCGCAGAACCCGCATCCTGAAATCCCCGGAGGATCCTTCGGTCTCGGCCAGAAACGTCTCGAAAGCGGCCCTGGCCTCTTCGGCCCCGGTGAGGGCGTTCAGCCGGCCCGCCCAGAAACGGGCTTCGGGAATGGCGGCGTAGGCCGGCGTCAGATTCTGCTCGATGAGCGCGAAAATGCGGTTGGTGAAAGTCTCGTTGTCCCTGAACCCCGCGCTGTTCGCGATGTCCCGGCTGTCTCGCAGGCCCCGGGCGAACGCGCGCTCCGCCGCCGAAGGGGACGCGGCCTGTCTCTCAAGCTGGCGGTCAAGGGCCTGCCGGTCCTGCGCCGACCCGCTGTTCAGAAAAGCGTGGAGCCCGGCGGCCAGATCGGAGACGGCGATCACGGGCCGGGCGTTGAAGGAAACCGAATCCGCGAGGCCCGAGTAGGCGGCGCGGCGGAAGAATTCGGCCGCGGTCGCGGAGGGGGTCGATGCCTTTCGCGGGTCGCGGATCGACGCGAATGCCGAGCCGGATACGGATTCATACACGCATCCGCGCTCGTACGCGGCGTCGCGGTGCCGTATCAGCGCCGCGGTCCTGAGATCCGCGGGCGCGGCCGGGTCCGAGGCCGCGGCGCGGAATGACGCCGCCGCGGCGAGGCACCCGTCCACGGCCTTCTGAGCCTGGTAACTCTGCGCCAGGGCCGCGATCCGCAGGCGCTGGTGCTCCGCAAGCAGGAGCGTGGTCTCACCCTCCATGTACAGCGCGGCCACCCGCAGGGAATCGTCGACGGACTTGGACAGGTCTCTGAAAATCGCCTGCGCCTTCTCCAGGTCCTCCGCGCCCCAGCCTCTCAGCTCGGACATGCGGAAATGGGCCCAGGCTTTCTTGTACCGGGCGTTGTCGTGCAGGTAGGGATTCGAATCTCGCACGGGCACGCGCTTGAGGCACGCGTCGAAAGCCGCCAAAGCCTCGTCGAAATGACCGGCGGCCTCTGACGCGTTCGCCGAAGCCAGCCCGAGGTTGTACCGGCTCTCGCCGATGTAATAGTAGCCCAGCTCGGTTTCGGCTGTGGTGCGTTTCATCCAGGCCTGGATGGAATCCACGGCGGCCCGGTATTCTCCGCGGTTGAAAAGCTGCAGCCGGCTGGCGCCGAAAAACGGCTCCTGCGCCGACGCGGAGACGCTAACGGTCATCGCGATGACTGTGAAGACCTTCTGGATGCGCATGAAACAAACCTCATTGTTTGTGGACGCCGTACAGCGCATGGAAACGGATACCCGATTGACGGACTTCTTTCCCATATCAGCAGTCCCGGGTTTCGCGTCGATGCCGGCCTCGAACCGGGTCTCCTCCCCGCCGCGGAGAACGGTTGCCCGGGCGGATGGTCCGGGGGCGCGAAACGCGCGGGAGAAGACTACTTGACCACCCGCACGAGCGACGGATCAATGCCCGCCACGTTGTGGAGCCGGCCGTCGAGAACCGGAATCTCCCGGTCGATGTCCGGATTCCGCTTCAGGCCGGACGTGTAGATGATCAGCTTCTCCCCCTCGGAAGGAAGGTTGAAGTGGAACACCACGCGTCCGCTCTTGAGCGGCTTGTACACCCAGGACTTCACGGACTGGACGATGAACCGGCCGGCACGGGCGTGGTCCACGTCGATCACGTCCGTGATCGCGATGCGCCCGTCGGATCCGATCATGGCGTACACCCGCACGTCGGCCCGGTAGTCGATCACCTGCAGCTGGCGCCAGTCGACGGGCTCGGACCGGAGCAGGTCGACGGCGAAAACATTGGGCTTTTCCTGGGGAATGTCGATGAGGATGCCGTAGATGCCGGGCCGCCTGGGGACCTCGATGATTTCGCTGGCCGCCATGCGCGGCGCGAAGGGCTTGTCCGCGGGCAGGCGGAGATACAGGACGGAGAGAACCGCGGCCGCGGCCAGGACCGGAAGGGCCGCGAGAAGCCACAGCCACCACCGTCTTCGGCCGGTTGCCGCGGTTCGGCCGTCGGCCGGCTCCCGCCGGACGCCGGCGGCATCGCGGTGCCGTGTCGGGGCCCTCATGTGCCCGCCCCCTCGAAATCGATGCGAATCAGGCGCCGCAGGTTCCCGTCCGGATCGGTGCGCTCCAGAACGCCCATCCGCAGGTCGGCGAGCGAGCCGCCCACGCACCCGTACTCGACGTTGCCGTACTTCGCGGAGGACAGCTTCGCCACGGCCTCGATCACGCGCGCGTAGGGCACCTCGTTCGGACATCGCAGCAGCGCGAAATACTTGCGGCCGGGATTGGCGTCGGCCGCGTCCACGACGGCCTGGAGCTTCCGCTCCAGCTGGCCGGCGTCCATCTTGTTCTGAATCTTGAGGAGCGCCACCGTCTCGCGATTCTGCTCCTCCGGGGTCATGTAGGAATACTGGTCGAGCACGCGCTGGACCTGCGAGGAGGCCGCCTGGTCGATCCAGAAGACGGACTGGTTGTCGATCCACTGGATGAAGATCTCGGCCGATCCCAGGTCGTACTTGGGGGTGGGGAAAACGAAGCGTTTCTCCAATTTGGCGTTGGTGGCGATGTAACTGGTGACCAGAAAGAAGAGCAGCAGGTTGAAAATCATGTCCATGCAGGAGACCAGCTGCAGGTCCTTCCGGCCCATGATCCGTCTCTTGAAAGCCACGAACCCTCTCCTTTACATCGGATGGCTGAACGTCCGCACCGAGATCGACGGGATCGAGTCGCCGTGGGCGCTGCATTCCCGCATGATGAAGTTGACGATGCGGAATTCGGTGTCCTTCACCGCCCGGATCTCGACCCGGGGCGGAAACCCCGACGGGCGGTTCCGCCGGTCCAAATGCCCCCGGATCTGATCGCGGATCAGCCGGCAGGCGGCCGTGCGGGTGAATTCCTCGTCGGAGAGCGCGAGAAAGCTGTCCGGAAAGGCCGCGACCAGCGAATCGCGTATCGCGGACCGCCGAGTCTGCCCGATCGTGGAATCGCTTTCCGACGGCCGGAGAATGTAGACCAGGCGGCCCGAGGCCGGGTCGTCCGGGTCCCGGTTCTCGATCTGGATGAGCAGGGACCGCAGAATCGGGTCGATGTCGACCACCTTCGGGCTCGCCACGAACGGAAGCTTCAGCTCGCTCGACGCCGGAGAGCGCTGCTCCTGGGGCTGGACGTTTTCCGTCCGTTCGACGGGGATCGTCACCAGCGAGAAAATCAGCAGCAGGAACACCACGTCGATGAGGCTCGGCAGGTTGAGCTCTTTCTGTTCCCGTTTTTTCTGAAAGGCCATCTTCGGTTCCCCGGGGCGCCGGGCGTTCTACAGGCGCTCAATGACGTACACGTAATCCTCTTCCCACTTGGAGTAGATCCACTCGAGCTTCTTCTGGTAGTAGTAGTAGATCATCATGAAGGTGATGCCGAAAATCAGGCCTTCGATGGTCGTCCAGAGGGCCTCGTGAATGCCGCCGGCGAGCTGGTGAATGAGCTGTTTCTGGGTCGCGTTGTCGGGCAGGTTGGCGAGGTCGTCGAACGACTTGGAAATGCCGGTCACCGTCCCCAGCAGGCCGAGCAGGGGCGCCACGGTGCCCAGGTTCCAGAGGAAATCGTACACCGAATCGCGCTTCAGCACCTCCAGCTCGGAGGCCGCCTGGTTCTCGATGGACGTCTCCACTTCCTTGGCCACGTCCATCCACCGGAAACCGCCGGTTTCGTGATTCTCGAGCCCCGCCTTGAACACCCGGACCGTGGGGTATTCGTCCAGTTTCTTGTGCGCGATCTCGTCGATCAGCTTGCGCACCTCCACGCTGCCGCGTTCGCTCCAGTATTTCACGCTCGCGCCGGACAGGTCGTTGGTGGAGGATTCGAGCTGGCCGCGCTTCTTGCCGATGAACTCGCGGATTCCCCAGTTGGCGCTGTCGATGATCTGTTTCCACCGTTCCAGGATATTCGTGAATTCCGGCGAAATCCGCGCCGCGTAGTCCTTTTTCAGGTCCCGCATCAGTCCGCGGTTGCCGCCGCTGCTCATCGGGAAAATTTTCTGAAACTTGAGCGTGGGCATGCACCGGAAAAAGATGATGAAAAGCCCGGCCAGCCAAGCCCACCAGAGCAGCCAGAAGCAGAGCCGGCCGATGACCGACGAGGAGTCGTAGATGGACGGCCGCCAGAAATAGGCCCAGCGCCCGCTGATCGGCAGGTACTTTTCGAACCAGTAGACGGATTTCTCCGCTCCGGAGCCGGAACGGACGATGTCGTCGTTCGACTCCTCCCCGCCCCGACGTCCGGCCGTGTCCCGCGCGATCTCGGACTCGGCGACCGGAACGCCGTCGCGGAGCGCCTCGACCGTGAACGCGTAGACCTGCCCCACGGGGAGGCCCTTGAACCCGTAGAGACCGCCCGTGACGGGTTTCGAAACGATGGATTCCCCCTCCGCGGGCTGACAGGTCACCCGATAGGTGTAGCGTTCCGGGTCGGCCGGCCTCCAGATTTCGCCCTCGCGGATCTGGGCGCTCCAGGACACGGCGTAGTCGACCTTGTCCGGAATGAAAATCCACTTCTTATGGACGTCTCTCCGGATGCCGGTGATGGCCACCTGGGCGGCGGGATCCTGTCCGAATAAAGAGACGCCGCAAAGCACCAGCCCCGCCAGGCAGAGGCGCTTCAGGCGCGTGATGGAATTGGAACGCATGGGATTTGAACCTCCTGCTGATTGGTTCTGCGGGCCGTCCGCGAAAGGAATCCGGAAACCGCGGAAGGACGCCCGGAAGCGTGTCTCCGATGGATCCGGCGGCCCGGCCGCGTCCGGCCGGGCGCCGTCGGTCTAAAACAGATATTCGATTGAGAACCTGCGGTAATCGAGCCGGATGTCCGTCAGGCCGTCGTCGACCCGTCCGAACACGAAACCGATCGGCATCCGCTGAAAATCGACGTTCACGCCCGCCACCCGGATCACCGAGAGCAGGCTTCGCGGAAGGGTCACCGTGACGCCGGCTTCCCACCCGGCCCCCTGCAGGGTGCGGAGGCCGCCCCCGCGCAGTCCATAGCGGATGCGGTTGACCGGAAGCCAGGCGCCGGACAGGACCAGGTGGCCGCCCGGCATGACCACGACGTCGGTGCCGGCCGCGATTTCCGAAATCGTGCCCGAGTAATGCTTCAGGCTCGTGGAATACCAGCATTGACGGCCGCGCACCCAGGGGTCCACGGCCAGAAAGGTGTTCTGCAGAATCCGGACGCGGGGCGTCAGTTCGGCGCCCATCCCGATCTGGGAGAGAAGCAAAAGCCGTTCCTGAACCGTGAACGGAACCGCGGTTTCCCAGCTTTGACGGAAACCGATTCCGATGTCCGCGTAGCTTTTCAGGTGGGTTTTCGGATACAGGGGGTCGGTAAAACGCCGGTAGGAGTCGAAATCCGACCAGTGATTGTATTCCAAACGGAGGGAATGCCCTTTTCCCGGACCGGCCATGAGCGGCTTGATTCTCGGGGGCGGCATCACGAAACGCCGTGTCCCTGAAATCCGCTGGCGTCCGTTGCCGTCGAGAGCCACGACCCGCCACAGGTAGGCGCCGTGTTTCCGGAACACCTGCCTGGGATTGTGTATCCAGGCCTGGCCGTATCCGGTCGAGTCTTCCGCCTGGACCCGCACCGTCCGTCTGAAGTTCTTCGCCTTGTCCCAGATCTGCACTTCGTAGAAACCGGGCTTGAAGGTCGAATCGGTCTCCTCCGCCTTCCAGCTGAACAGCACCGCCTGTCCATCGATCTTCCGGCCGTCCGTGGGCGTGACCAGCAGGATCCGGGCCGGACGGGCGGCGGCGCGGGCCGGAACGGCGCCGGACTGAAGAACCGCGAGGCAGGCGAAGAACAGAATGAGGGCGGTCGATCGCGCGCTTTTCATTGGATTCATCCCGGTTGGGTTTCGGTCATCGGCCTGCGCGGACCGCGGCATTCCGGCCGTTGAGTCCGTGCGCCTCGGAATAGGCGTCCAGCAGGGTTTCCGCCGCGTCCTGAAGTCCCTCGGTGTCGTCGTTCGAGAGCATTTGAATCAGGTCGTCAGCCATTCCGCCCGCCGTGCGTCCGTTCGTCAGGAGGGGATAGAACCGGTCCGCTTCGAGAAGGGCGTTCACCCCGTCGCGGATCCGGGCCATCCGGATCAGGCAGACGCCGACGAGCAGCTGGGCGTCGTCCACGCAGTAGCCGTCCTCGAACACCGGGTACCTCGGGTAATCCTCGTCGAGGCGTCCCTGGCAGTGGGTCAGCATGTCCTCCAGCACTTGCAGGGCCATGGCGTTGCGGTTGTTCCGGATCAGGGACTCCGCCAGTCCGAGGGCCGAAAGACAGTCGATGCTGTTGAGGACGGGCTCACCCGCGACCCCGATGCTGTGGATGGCGCTGTCGAAGGCCGCGATCGCGGCATCCCAGCGGCCCAGGCCCTTGAACGCGGTTCCGGTCAGGTAATGGGTGCGGGGAGTTGTTTTCTCGACTTCGCGGAGCACCGGCACCGCGGACTCGGGTTGTCCGGTGAGCAGGAGCATCTCGCCGTAATGGGTGAGCTGAAGATCGGTGAGCGGATTCTCCTGGCGGCTGAACAGGGCCGCGTACTCACGGCCGGCGTCCGCGCCCTTGCGGCGCGCCTTGTCCGTCTCGTTGCGTTTCAGAAGATCCACGGCGGTCCGGTACATCCACTCGGCCCGGTCGATGCCGAGCAGCAGGTCGTTGTAACGGGACGCGTTCCGGCTGTCCGATTCGGCCAGCACCTTCACGGTTCCGTTCACTTCGGGGTTCGGGTAGTCCGCGACGATGTTCAGCAGGGGGCCTGTGTCGCCGCCCGCGCGGTCGTACCAGCGCCGGAAGAAGCCCGCGTCGCGGGGAACGCCGAACTGGAAAGTCATGGACATCCGCGTGTCGTTCGGGAGATCGGGATGCAGTTCATGGGCGAGGTCGATGCGGACCGCGGCTGATTTCGCGAAGGGCACGGTCAGGCCCGTGCCGACCGACATCCACTCGGCCTGGTTGTTGAAGCCGAAACGCGGGGACCACAGCAGTCGGCGCCGCAGAACCGGGATCCGGCCTTCCGCGCCGAAATACACGCCCGTGCCGGATCCCTCGGCCTTCTCCCAATCGAGGGCCGTCAGTATGTCGACGTCCTCCACGACCGACTGGACCGTCTGCCAGCTCCTGGGGAACCAGTCCTTCAGCACCCAGCGGTAGGCGAGCCCCCAGCGCACCGAGCGCGGGAAAGGATCGTTTTCCCCGGACTGGAGCTTCCACGCGGGCTGAATGAGGTTCTGCACCGAGACGCCGAACCGGAGCGGCAGAACGTACCGGAGCGAAAACGACCGGAACAGGGGCGCGTGAATCGGCTGGAACGTGGCGCCGACATCCGCGCCCGCGGACCAGTCCCTGCCCTCCGCGCCCGGAACCGCGCCGGCCCCGTCCGCGAGTCCGGAAAATCCCTGGTTGACGGCCTTGACGGTGACGCCGGCCCGCAGCAGGCCCCATGATCCCGCCTCCTCCCTGGCCCAGGACGCGGCAAACGCGTTCTCTTCCAGCCCGAAACGGCCGATGAATTCGGCGGTGGCCGTGCGCTGTTCAAAATCGACCATGCCGAGCCCGACCCAGCCGAATCCCACCGCGGTCCGCGGACCGAACAGGAAGCGGAGCAGGGGGTTTTTCGGATTGTCGAGCGGCCGGGGCAGAACCATGCCCAGGTGCGAATAGCGGCTGTCGAAGTACAGGTTGGAATAGAGCGACTGGATCTCGACGCGCGAAGCCCCCACGAGCCCGGCCGGATTCCAGAACACGCCGCTGGCGTCGTCCGCGACCCCCACAAAGGCGCGGCCCATGCCGAGCGCCCGGCCGCCCACGCCGTAACGCAGGAATGCGCCGGCCCTGCCGGCGTCCCCCTCCGGCCCCGCGAAGGCGAAGGCCGCCGTCCACAAGCTGATCACTGCGATGAAACCGCCGGTGCCTTTGAATTTATCCATGGTCTTGACCGCCCCGTTTATCTGAGCACTGCGATTTTACAGTACTGTTTCTCCCGGCCTTCCACCACGCAGATGTATCCGCCCGTGGAGACCAGGTCCCCCCTGTCGTTCCGGCCGTCCCATTGGAAAAACAGGTCCGCCGCGTCGGATTTCCTCAGGATGCGGACCAGACTGCCGAACGGGTCGAAAATGCGGAGCACGGCCGCGTCCGGCGCGGGCACCTGGATGACCGCGATTTCGCCCGCCGCCGGCCGGAACGGATTCGGAAAGGAGAACATCCGGAATTCCTCGACCGGGATCCAGAACAGATCAATGGACCGGACGTCGGACGGCTGGCCGGCGCGGTCGCGGACCCAGACCGACAGGGTCACCGCCTGGTGGGCCGGAGTCTTCAGCGCGTTCATCGTCAGGACCGTGTCCACTTCCGTCCGGGGGGGCACGATGTCGTAGACCACGGTTTCATCCACAACGGCGCTCTTCTCGTGGACGAACACCTCCATGACGCGGCCGGTCGGAAGATCCGACGCGGTGATGCGGTGATTCAGCGCCGGCCCGATGATCCACCGGGCCGTCTCCCCGGACTGTAGGCCCGAGAGATCCCAGCGCGACAGAACGGGCGGATGCGCGTCCTGAATCGAAACCTGCGGGTCCGACCAGAGGCTGAGGCCGAATCCGTCCGCTGCGCTGCGGGTGTAATAGCGGAGCCGGTACGAGACCGGGGGGCCTTCGGGCAGTCCGGTGAAAACGGCTGAATCCGTGCCCGCGTTGACGAATCCCCAAAGAACCTCGGAAACCCCGTCCGCGTCGTATGACGCCTGTATCTCGTAGAAGAGGACCGTGAACCCGGCGGACGCGGCCGCGGTTTCGATGCTGTCCGCGGGCCAGGCCAGCGAGTTCGTTTCTCCGAGCGTGAATTCGGGCTCCCGGTAAAGCCTCGGGGCGGGAAGCGTGGGCGTCAGGTCCGCGGGCAGCGCCGTCAGAACCGCGGCGATCCCCGGCGACGTTCTCCACGCGGGATCCCGCTCCGTCCCGCGAAAGAGGGGCCCCGCCGCCAGGAGGCCCTGGATCAGCGTCAGCAGGCACGTCAGGATTCGGGTGGTTTTCATGTACGGATTTCTCCAGATTCGGGTCACGGGAGGCGTCCTCATCGGATCATGACCATCTTGACGCGCCTGGCGAAGGTCCGGCCTGTCGTCTCCGATTCCGCGGAGAGAACCGCGATGTAGAGGCCGGACGCGACGGGACGCCCGTTCCGGTCACAGCCGTTCCAGACGACGGTCTGGCGGCCGGCCTGGCGCGTCCCTTCCACGAGCCGGTCGACCAGCGCGCCCCGGACATCCACCACCGTGAGCCTGACCCGCGACGGGTCCTTCAGTGAAAAACGGATCGTGGTGGAGGCGTTGAAGGGATTCGGGTAATTCTGGCTCAATCCGAAGGTTTCGGGCTGGCCGGCGTCCGCGCCCGAAGCGGCTATCGGATCGACGCCGGGCGCCGGGGCGAAAAACGAGGGCGAAGACCATCCGCTCTCGGCGGTGAATCCGCCTTCGCTCCGCCGGGCCTTGATGCGGAACCACGTCGTGTCGCACTGAATGGAGCCCCATCCGGTCGGGCAGACGAAGGCCGTGTCGGAGAGCCACACGCTCCGGCAGACCAGGCTGTCAAGACCGGCAGGCGCGTTCATCTCGTACGCGTACCGGAAATGCCGCGGGTCCATGGCGATTTCCACCACGTACTGGGCCGCGCTTCCGGAAATCGGCCGCCAGGCGCACGCGCGCTTCCCCCTCGGATCGGGCGGCTCGGGCGTCGGGACGCGGAACGCGGGCGCCTGCCACCCGCCGGCGGTCCGGTTCCCGGCGCTGTCCACGGACACGATTCGGTAGCGGGTTTCCGCGTTCGCCGCCGTGTCCGCCCAGGCATAGGGCGCGCTTCGCCACGGCTGAGTCGGCTGAACGGCGATGAGGGTTTCGGGCCCGCCGTCCTGGCTCCGGTACAGCTCATACGCGGCGACATTGCCGATCAGATCGTTCCAGTTCTCCTGCGGATCCGCGGGAAACTCCACGCCGGCCCCGCTCCACGCGAGGCGCCGGACCACGCTGTCCGGGGAGGCGTAGTACGCCGCGGTTGAATTGAACTGCACCGCGTTCACCGGCCTGGGCGGGACGGGATCGTATGTCACGGTCTGCACCGGGTAGAAATCGGACGACCAGATGCTCTCGACCGGGTTGCCCCAGGGGTCGGAGGCCGTGATGCGGAAGTAGAGTCTCGCGTTCTCGATGTTGCTCAGGTCCGGAATCGGCACGCGCCGCGCGCGGGCGTCCGGATCCGCCGGGAACGGGCCCTGCGTCAGGGTCTGGTCCGGATCGGACGGGAAGGACCGCGACACGCTCACCTGCAGCCTGCAGGAGACCGCGCCCCGGGTGCCGGTGACGGGGACGACCGCTCCCGGCACGCCCGCCTCGACAGGGGCGGGGTTCCAGTGCCAGGACACGTCGATGGAATCGGAATTGAAATACCGCATCCCGAGGGGATTGACGTCGGGGATGTAAGCGGATCCCCGGTCGCAGACATCCTCCTTCACCTCCCCTGCGACCACGTGATCCAGGCTATCCAGCGCGAACACGGCGTAGCGGTACAGCCTGCCGTTCACGAGGGTTTCGGAAAAATCCATGAAGGAGGACTGGCGGTTCGACAGCATCAGGTCGAACGTGTCGCCGGCCGCGGTCCGCACCAGCTGGAACCGGCTGACGCGGAGGCTGTCCACGAACGAATCACCCCAGTGGGCGAACATCCGGCCGCGCGGCTGGGCCAGCACGGCCAGGTCCACGGTGCGGAACGACACCGTGTAGGGCTGGGACCAGGCGCTCCGCCTTCCCTGCGGATCGTGGTTGGGGATCTCGAGCACCTGGAATATTGAATTGCGGCCGAGGGCCGCGGTCCGGCAGGTGAATGTCGTGTCGTCGTCCGCGATGACCTCCGTCAACGCCTCGCCCGTGGTGCTGTCGGAGAAGACGCGGACACGGGACGTGAAGTCCGAACGGAACAGGTTGGGACGCGGCCGGGTCCAGCGCAGTTCGATGACCAGCCGGCCGTTCTCGCTCTTGACTTCATGGGCCGTGATGCGCGGCGGCCGGTTGCAGAACGCGGACACGGTGTCGGAGGGCGGCGTCGTCTCCTGGAACAGGTTCACCTTGCGCACGCTGTACCGGTAGACGCGGTAAGCCTCGAGCGTGTCCCCCGGCGCGTTTCGCAGCTCATCCTGCCCGTACAAATCCGTCCACCTCAGCGTGTCCGCCGAGGAGGACAGCAGGCCGACGGTCGTGGCGTTCCGCCCTTCCGTCCAGCGCAGAATCTCGTAGCGGAACACGTCCTCCGAGGGCCGGAGCCAGCGCAGGTGAATGTGGCCGCCCCAGTAGGCGGTGTCGATCGATGCCGTCAGGCCCTGAACGGGCATTCGCGAGGCGCGGATGACGACCTTGACGCCGGACCAGACGCTCGACCGGCCGGCCGGGTACAGCGCGCGGATCTTGATCCGGGAGGTTTCCGCGGTCAGCGGGAGGATCAGCGTGTCGACACCGGTGTTCCGGTGCGGCGTTTCCACTCCGTTGACCGAAACCCGGTACGACAGCACCGGGCCGACGTCAAAGGACGCGAGCCGGAAGGCGACGGTGTTTCCCCGGACGAAGAGCGTGTCCGGGCCGCGCAGGAGTTGATCCGGCGGCAGGGTGTTGACGAACGAAAGCGTCGGTCCGCCGAGCGCCCTTTCCCCGGTTTCGAACACGGACTGCTCCCAGGTGCGGACATTGCCGACGAAATCCTCCGATGCGATCCGATACCGGATCATCGCGTTGCGGATGTCGACTTCCGGCCGGTCCGTCAGGCGGTCCGTGTACGCGGTGCGGCGGTACGGGCCGGTTCCCGGGATTTCGCTGAACACGGTGTCATAGCCGGTGATTTTGCGGTACAGCCGGTACCCCCGGAGCCCGCTGCCCCCGTCCGTCGCCGGATCCCAGGTCAGGTTCATGTGCCATCGGGAATAACCGGTCGAGGGCGAGGCCGCGTCCGGATCCTCGACCGACGCGTCCACGCGCAGATTCCGGATGTCCTCGGGCGGGAAACAGTCGGGAATCGCGGCGTCCAGATAAAGGGTGTCCGTACTGCCCAGATACTGCCGGATGATGCGGCGGTGGTAGACGTGGCCGTTCACGAAGTCCAGGGGTATGGTGTCCGATCGGCTGTAGTCGAACACATGGAAGGCTTCATCGTAATTCGCGGGATTTCGCCGGACTTGGTTCAGAAGCTGTCTCTTATACACATCTGACGCTGCCGACGAGTTCCGAA
>JAUCQC010000086.1 GCA_030372965.1 bacterium | reverse complement strand
ATGCGGACGGCCCTCTTGACCGCCTCCACGCATTTGTCGAATCCGTCGTCCAGCAGAAGACTGCCGCCGATGAGTATGCCGTCCGCGCCCTGCGCCTCGCAGGTGTTCGCGAAAGCGGCCAGGGATTCCGGGGACCTGCGGTCCGGGTCGAGCAGGACCAGGTACCCCGCGCCGCGGGTTTGGACGATGTCGAGGAGTTTCCGGTGGATGGTCATGGATAACTCAGTTCAAAGTTCAAAGTTCAAGGTTCAAAGGAAAAAGTATTGATTGTAGGTCCGATATGCCGAGCGCTTCAGCGCGAGGCTATCGGACGTTTGTGAACCGGCGTTTCCTGTCGTCCTGAGCCCGGCCCGCCCGCTTCACCCTCGAAGGACCTCCTGACGGGACAAGAGCGTCTCCCGACCGAGCACCGAAAGTCGAAGGTCCGAAAGGCGCGCGAAGGAAAGCGGTTGCGTCTTGAATAAAAGGCTGAAGCCTTCAATAGCAAACATCCGTTGCTTGGCCCCACGAACGCGGGGCCTGAATTCCTTCGCCTGCATTTTTCGCCGCCTGCGTCGCGGGTCAAGTCGAAATCCCGGAATTCACCCTTCAGGGTTTCATCCCCTGAATAATCCCTTCCACAATTTTCGGCACGCTTTGGATCGCCTCGTCCAGTCTGGACGGATCCTTGCCGCCCGCCAGGGCCTGATGCGGCTTGCCGCCTCCGCTGCCGCCGACGATTTCGGCCGCCTTCTTCACGATGTCCCCGGCCTTGAGCGATTTGGACTTGATCAAGTCGTCCGTCACAACGCAGAGAATGGAGACTTTTTCCCCGATCACTGCGCCGAGGACGCCGACCCCCGACTTCAGCTTCTCGCGGAGCTTGTCGCCCATGGCGCGGAGCTCCTCGACGTCGGAAACGTCCGCTCGCGAGGAGGCCACCTTGAAGCCCGACACGGTGACCGCGTTCTGAACGGAACTGTCTATTTCGGAGCCGGCGGTGGACGACTGCGCCTTTTTCAGCTTCCGCTCGAGCTCCTTCTTCTCCTCCTGCAGGGATTCGACGCGCTTCGGCAGTTCCGCCGCCGGGGCCTTGAGCGAGGCTTCGAGGCCGCGAAGCAGCCGCTTCTCGGACCGCAGCAGAGCGTCGGCCGCGGCGCCGGTCACGGCCTCGATGCGCCGCACGCCCGCCGCCACGCCCTCCTCGCGCACGATGCGGAAATACCCGATCTGGCCCGTGGCGTCGAGATGCGTGCCCCCGCACAGCTCCATGGAATAGTCCGCGATTTTCACGACCCGCACCTCGTCCCCGTACTTCTCTCCGAACAGGGCCGTGGCGCCCATTTCCTTCGCCCTGGCCAGGGTCGTCGTGAATTTCTCGACCGGAAGGTTTTCGCGCACCTTCGCGTTGACGATCTCCTCCGCCGCGTCGACCTGCTCGGCCGTCATGGCCTCGAAATGGGTGAAGTCGAAGCGCAGGCGGCCGGGGTCCACCGCGGATCCGGCCTGGTTCACGTGCGGCCCGAGGACCTCGCGGAGCGCCTTGTGCAGAAGGTGCGTGGAGGTGTGGTTCCGCGCCGTGGCCATGCGGCCCGTCCGGTCGACGGACGCGGTCACGGGGCCGTCGCACGCGCCGCCGCCTTCTTCGAACGCGCCGACATGGACGATCGCGTCGCCCTGCCGGACCGTGTCATCCACGCGGATCCGGAAGTTCTTTCCCGCGATGAAGCCCTTGTCTCCCGACTGCCCGCCCGATTCCGCGTAGAACGGCGTGCGGTCGAGCACGACGCGGACCGTCCCGCCGTCACGGCTGATCCTGCGGACACGGGCATCGATTTCGAGCGCGTCATACCCGACGAATTCCGAATGCGTGCCCGCGGACAACTCATCCCATTCGCAGGCGTCCGCGGCCGCGAACCGGTGGCTCTCCCGGGCCCTGCAGCGCTGGGCCTCCATCTCCCGTTCGAAACCCTCCGCGTCGACCGAGAGGCCCTTTTCACGGGCCATGAGCTGGGTCAGGTCGAGCGGGAATCCGAATGTGTCGTACAGCCGGAACGCCTCCGCGCCGGGGACCGTCTTTCCGCCGCGCTTCAGGAGTTCGGATGAAACCGTCTCGAATATCTCGATGCCGCGGTCCAGCACCTCGTTGAACCGCTCCTCTTCGCTCTTGATGACGTGCGCCGTGTGGCCCGCCATGGTCCTGAGTTCCGGGTAGGCCCCGGCCATGGTGTCGACCACGACGGAGGCCAATTTGTGCATGAAGGGCTCGGTCATGCCGAGCGTGCGTCCGTACCGGGCCGCGCGTCGCAGGAGCCGCCTCAGCACGTAGCCCCGGCCCTCGTTGGACGGCAGGGCGCCGTCCGTCACCGCGAAACAGAGGGACCGGACATGGTCCGCGATCACGCGGAAAGCCGGGAGCCGCTCCGGATCCTCGGGCGAGACACCCGTGAGGCCGCCCACGGCCTCGATCAGCGGCATGAACACATCCGTCTCATAGTTCGAGGCTTTGTTCTGCAGGACGGCCACGGCCCGCTCGAAGCCCATGCCCGTGTCCACGTGTTTCGACGCCAGGGGATTCAGGGCTCCGGAAGCGTCCCGGTTGTACTGGATGAAGACCAGGTTCCACAGCTCGATGTAGCGGGCGCATCCGCCGTTCACCGCGCAGACGTGGCCGGGAACGGCTTTTTTGTCGCAATAGCCCTCGCCCCGGTCGATGTGAATCTCGGAGCAGGGCCCGCAGGGTCCGGTTTCGCCCATTTCCCAGAAATTGTCCTTTTCCGCGAAGCGGAGCACGCGGCCGGGTCCGATGTCCGTGACCTTCTTCCACAGCGCCTCCGCCTCGTCGTCCTCCCGGAACACCGTGGCCCAGAGCGACTGCTTGGGAACGCCCCAAACGCCGGTCACCAGTTCCCAGGCCCAGCGGATCGCCTCCTCTTTGTAATAATCGCCGAAGGACCAGTTGCCCAGCATCTCGAAGAACGTGTGGTGGTAGGTGTCGAACCCGACTTCCTCGAGGTCGTTGTGCTTGCCGGACACGCGTATGCATTTCTGAGAATCCGCCGCGCGTCTGTAGGGCCGGGTTCCGGTGCCGAGGAACACGTCCTTGAACTGGTTCATGCCCGCGTTGGTGAACAGCAAAGTGGGATCGTCCAGCGGCGCCACGGGCGCGCTCGGCACGATCTTGTGGCCGCGGGCCGCGAAGAAGTCGAGAAAGGATTTCCGGATTTCGGAGGAGGTCATGGTCGGATGATCCAGTTCAAAGTTCAAGGTTCAAAGTTCAAAGAAAAACAGGTTCATTGTAGGTCCGAAATGCCGAGCCATCGAAGATGGCGAGGCTTTCGGACATCGGTCTTGGAATGTCCGATAGCCCGCGAAAAAACGCGGGCATATCGGACCTACAACTGTTTGCGGCGGTGTCCTTCAATCCTCCATCTCCGGCTCATCCCCGCCCCGCGTCTCCGCAACCGCCCGGACCACCGCCTCCGAGGCGATGTCCCATTCGAAGCCCCTGCGGAACAGGAAATCCGCAACCTTCTGCTTCATGCGGCGGGGGTCCTCCCCGGCCAGGGACCGGGCCTTTTTACGCGCCAGATCCCCGGCCACTTCCGCCTCGCTTTTCTGGCCGTACGACGCGTCCACGACGCGGGCCGCCTCCTCCTCGCCGAGGCCCTTCCGGACCAGCTCGATCACGAGCATCCGTTTCGAGCAGGGCCTGAGCATCATCCGGTCGTGCACGAAGGATTCCGCGAAGGCCGCGTCGTTCAGCAGTCCGACGGCGGACAGATCGTCGATCACGAGGCGGATGACGCGGTCGGAAAAATCCCTGTCCTCGAGACGGTCCCGCAGTTCCGCCGCGGTCAGCGCGCGGCGCCCCAGCAACCGCAGGGCCTTGGCCTTGGCCCGGACCCGCTCATCCGAGAGGAGCACTTCGTCGACGAACGATTCCCGCAGTTCGTCGCCCTCGTGTATCGGGTGCCTAAAGAGCACCTCGTCGTCCATCCCGAACGCGAACGCGCCGTCCAGGTACACGCTGACCCGGGAAGGATTCCGCTTCTGCCGCTCGATCGCGGTGACGCGGAAAACGGCTTCTTCCATGCCTTAGGTTTTCGCCTTCTCTTTCGGCTTTTCCTTCTCCGGCTGCGCCGGCGCCGCGGCCGCCAGCCCGAGCTTCTCCTTCACCGCGGCCTCGATCTTCCGGTAAATGTCCTGGTTCTCCGGCTGAAGCAGGAATTTCCGCACGTTGTCGCGGCCCTGGCCGATGCGCTCTGAGCCGAAGGAGTACCACGTGCCGCTCTTTTCCAGGACGCCGAGGTCGGAACCCATGTCCACCAGCTCACCGGTCCTGGAGATGCCCTGGCCGAACAGGATGTCGAATTCGATCTCCTTGAACGGCGGCGCGACCTTGTTCTTGACGACCTTGACCTTGGTGCGGCTGCCGATGATGTCCGTTCCGTCCTTGATGGGCTGGACCTTCCGGATCTCCAGGCGCACCGAGGAGTAGAACTTGAGCGCGCGTCCGCCCGTCGTGGTCTCGGGGTTGCCGAACATGACGCCGATCTTCTCGCGGATCTGGTTGATGAACACCACGCAGGTGTTGGACTTGCTGATCGCGCCCGTGAGCTTGCGCAGGGCCTGCGACATGAGCCGGGCCTGAAGGCCCATCTGGGCGTCGCCCATTTCGCCCTCGATTTCCGCGCGGGGCACCAGCGCCGCGACCGAATCGATGACGACCACGTCGAGGGCGCCGGACCGGACGAGGGTCTCGGTGATCTCGAGCGCCTGCTCGCCGGTGTCGGGCTGGGACACGAGCAGGTCGTCGGTGTTCACGCCCAGGGCCTTGGCGTATTTCGCGTCCATGGCATGCTCCGCGTCGATGAACGCGGCGATGCCGTCGAGCTTCTGCGCCTCGGCGATGATGTGGAGCGCGAGCGTGGTTTTGCCGGACGACTCCGGGCCGTACACCTCGACGATCCGGCCGCGGGGAACGCCGCCCACGCCCAGGGCCGCGTCGAGCGCCAGGGAGCTGGTCGGGATGACCTCGATGGGAACGGTGCCGGAGTTCTCTCCGAGCCGCATGATCGACCCCTTGCCGAACTGCCGGTCGATCTGTGAGAGCGCCAGGTCCAGCGCCTTTCGTTTTTCGGTGTTCGCGTTTTCAGCCATCGTTCAATCCTTCAATTGGATGGTTCGGTACGGGGTGTGGACCGCTCCGGTGCGCTGCAGATCGCTTTTCATGATCACAATCGTTCGGGCCGAAAAAGGCGCGCTTTCAAACCGGCTCGCGGACAGAGCCGCGACGAGCCGGTCGATACCGGCCGGGGAGCGCACCCGGCCGACGGTCAGGTGCGCGGCAAACGGCCTGGATTCGGCCGCGAAACCGCATCGGACGGCCGCGGCGTCGACCGCCTCCGCCGTCCTCGCCAGGTCCCCGGCGCCGTCCGTCACGCCGATCCAGACCACGGCCGGGCGTTTCGCGTTCGGGAAGAATCCGGACCCGCCGAGCCGAAGGCGGAAGGCGCGCGTTCCTGAAACGGCCTCAGCCACCGCGTCCGCCAGCGGCCCGAGGCGGCCGGCTTCCACGTCGCCGAGAAACTTGAGCGTGAAGTGAAGGCTTTCGGGCCGCGCCCATTTCACGTCCGCCCCGAGCCGTTTCAACGGAGCGGTGAACGCGGCGGCGTCCCGGCCGGCCGCGTCGGGCAGCGGGACCGCCACGAAAGTCCTGATCGTTTCAATCACGCCGGCCGCGCTCCTCCCAAATTTATCAAACGGCGCGTCAAATGCAAGCCCAAATCCCCGGCCCGTCTCCAACGGGCCGGCGGCACGACAGGGACCCGTCCGCATCCGCGTTCACGCGAAACCCCTCAGGCGGCGGCGGAGCAGGTCCAGGGCCGCTGTCGCGGACCGCTCCTTGTTCCACAGCCTTTCCCGGAGAAACCGGTGCTTTTCCGTCACGGTTCCGGAAGCGTCCGCGCAGCCGATGAAAACGAGACCGACCGGTTTTTCTTCGGTCCCGCCCCCGGGGCCCGCGATGCCGGTCGCGGAGAGGCCGAAATCGGTTCCGGCCGCGGTTCGGACTCCCTCGGCCATGGCGGCCGCGCATTCCGCGCTCACCGCGCCGGCCGTTTGGAGAACGCTCTCCGGCACGCCCAGCAGGCCGGTCTTGACGCTGTTGTGATAGGCCACGACCCCGCGGATGAAATAGGCGGAACTGCCCGCGACATTGGTGATTCGATGGCTGATCAGCCCGCCGGTGCACGATTCCGCGACCGCCAGGGTCCGGCCGCTCTCCGCGAGCAGACGGCCGATCACGGATTCCAGCGAATCGCCCCCCGTCCCGTACACCGCCCGGCCCAGCCGGTCCGCGGCCGATTCCCCGGCCTGCCGGATCCGGCTTTCGCACGCTTCGGCCGAGGACCCGAAAGTCATCAGGCGCACCGTGACGCCCGTGCTGTCCGGATAGAATCCCACGCGCACGTCCGGGAACAGGGACGGAAAATCCTCGAGTTTGCGGCCGACATCCGATTCCGGCAAACCGGCGGTGCGGAGCGCGAGCGCGGCCGACGCGGTCCCGGCCGCGGCCCTCAGCCTGGGGATGACGGTCTCGTCCATCATGGCCCGCATCTCCGACGGAACCCCGGGGAGGACGATGAGTTCGCGGCCGTCCCGGGAGAGGATGAAGCCCGGCGCCTGGCCGACCCGGTTTGGAACCGGCTCCGCGCCTTCGGGTATCAGGGCCTGCAGGCGGTTGGCCGGGGCCATGTCGCGTCCCATGGCGCGGAAAGCCGCCTCGATCCGGTCCATGGCCTCCGGCAGGAGCACGAGCTCGCGGCCGAAACACGCGGCCACGGCTTTCTTGGTCACGTCGTCGTTCGTGGGGCCCAGTCCGCCCGTGCAGACGACCCGGTCCGCCCGCGACAAGGCGGTTTCCACCGCGTTCCGGATGTCGGCTTCCGCGTCGTCCACGGTCACGACGGCGCGGACGACCGCGCCGACGGCCGTCAGGCGCTCGCCGATGAACGCCGCGTTGGTGTTCACGGTCAGGCCGGTCAGGAGCTCGGAACCGATGGTGATGATTTCAGCGGTGAGAGGCATTTTCCCGTGAATGATCTCAGATATTGAATGTGGGTCCGAAATGCCTCGCATCCCCGGATCAATTCCGGGGCAGGCTTTTCGCGAGGCTTTCGGACAATCCCTCGCGGACGATCAATCATGTCAATTCGGATGTCCTATAGCCTCGCGCCGATGCGCGAGGCATATCGGACCACCAACCGGCGTCCGAAAGGCCCGCGAAAGGAAGCGGGCCATTTCGGACCTACAGGAAGCTAGAATACTCTCATCAACACCTGCAGCGCCAGATTCGCGTACACCCCCGCGATCAGGTCGTCCGCCATGATGCCCCACCCGCCGGGCAGGGACTGGCTGCGGTTCGCGGGGAACGGCTTCACGATGTCGAAGAGCCGGAACAGCAGAAACGCCGGGATCAGCCAGGCGACGGAAGCGCCGCTCGGCCAGAACAGCGCGGAGACGCCCATCCCGAAGGCTTCGTCGACATTGACCATGGACGGATCCTTCCGCCGGCCGGCCCTCACCTCCTCCGCCTCCACGACGTCCGACGCCCATTTGCCGATGAAGAAGAGCGGCACGAGAACGGCGGCCAGCGGGATGGAGCACGACGGCAGCGGCCGGACGCTTCCGGCCCAGGCCAGGGCGGCGGCCGCGACGAGACTGCCGGCCGTTCCGGGCGCGACGGGCGACAGTCCGGTCCCGAAGGTGGTGGCCGCGAGACGGCCGATGCGGCTCATGAGGCGGGAAGGCTCAGCCATCCGATGGGAGAAAGATGCGGGCGATGTTGCGCGCGATGGACTTGATGTGAGAGCGGTTCTCGACGAGATACAGCCCGCCCGTGGCGACGGTCAGCGCGGTGACCCCGAGCAGAAGGCTGGTCAGCACGTTCCACTCCTCGATCCGGGCGAGCAGGGGCTCGAACCGGGCCGAGGGCTCCGGCCAGGAGGCCAGATGACAGAGAAAAACCCCGTAGAGGACCACCATCTGCAGGTAGGTCTTGGCCTTGGCCATCCGGTGCGTGACGATGGGCTTTCCCTTGAGAATGGCGTAGGACCGGAAGCCGGTGATGACGAAGTCGCGGATCACAATGACCAGCACCATCCACGTCGGCACGTAGCCCAGCACGTTGAAGCTGATGAGGCTCGAGGAGACCAGAATCTTGTCCGCGAGCGGGTCCAGGAACTGGCCCGTCACGGTGATGATGTTGTATTTGCGCGCGGCGTATCCGTCGTAGTAGTCCGTGAGCGTGGCCACGACGAACACGACGAACGCGGCGATCTTGAACGGCAGGTGCTCCACGAAGAGCAGCGACACGAAGATCGGCGTGAGCAGAATGCGCAGGATGGACAGTTGGTTCGGCAGATTCATGGCTTCACGCTTGGATGAATCGGTGAACAATTCCGGTGACCGGACCGGCGGGCCGACGCCCCCGCCTCCCGGGTCCGCGGCCGGGCCTACTCCATTTCCACGCGGCCGTCCATGGCTTTGGCCACGGTGACCGCGTCGTTGAACTCGAGCGCGCCGCCGAAGGGAATGCCCCGCGCGATGCGGGTGACCCGGACCCCCTTCGACTTGAGCAGGGGCAGCAGGTGCCCCGCCGTCATCTCCCCCTCCATGGTGGGATTGGTCGCCACGACGATCTCGCGCAGTCCCGGACCGATGCGGGCGAGCAGCTCCCGGATCCGCAGATCCTCCTCGCCGACGCCGTCCAGGGGCGACAGCACGCCGCCGAGGATGTGGTAGAGACCCCGGTATCCGCCCGCCCGCTCGATGGCCAGGAGATCCTTCAGGTCCTCCACCACGCAGACGACGCCCCGGTCCCGCTGGGGGTCCGAGCAGATCCCGCAGGGGTCCTCCTCCGCGAGGTTGAAGCAGATCGAACACCGGCCGACTTTCTCCTTAAGCGCGAGGATGGCGCGGGAGAGGGGTTCCACGTCGGCCCGGCCGTCGCGGAGCAGATACAGGGCGATCCGCTGGGCGGATTTCTCGCCGATGCCGGGAAGCCGTGTGAAGGCCTCGATGAGCCGGGCCAGCGTTTCGGAAGGGTATTTCACCTTCGGCCTAAAAGCCCAGCCCGGGCAGTTTCATGCCGCCCGGCATCATCCCGAGCATGCCGCCGCCCACCTTGCCGAGCTCCTCCTTGGCCATTTCCTGGGACCGTTCGATGGCCTGGTTGGCGGCCGCGGCGACCAGATCCTCCAGCATCTCCGCGTCCTTCGATTCGAAAACCTCGGGGTCTATCTTCACGGAAAGGACTTTCTGCCTGCCGTTCACGGTCACGGAGACGATGCCGCCGCCCGCCGTTCCTTCGGCCGTCATCTCCCCGATCGCGTCCTGCGCCCGGGCGAGATCGTCCTGCAGTTTCTGCGCCTGTCTGAAAAGATCCGCCATGTTGGGTTTGGCCATTCAATGACTCCTTCGCGGGGCTAGGATTCCAGTTCGGCGCCGAATGTGTCGATCAGACTCCCGATCACGCCCCCCTGGCCCCTCAGCTCGTCGAGCTTCTGACCCTTCTGTTCCTTTTCGCTGAGGCGCCGCACTTCCGGAAAATCCCCCTTCAGGCACCGGAACGGCACGTCCCGGCCGAACGTCTCGCGGAGGGCTTCCTGGATGATCGGCAGGGAGCGGTTGATCGAGTCCACGTGAAAACCGTTGCACAGCGCGAATCCGATCTCGAGCACGCCTTCCCGGATCCGGAGCGGCGCGCCCTGGGCCAGAAAGGCGCCCACGGTGATCTTCTTTTCCTTGACCCGGGTCAGCAGGTCGTCCCACCGCGCCTTGACGTCCTCGAGTGAAACGGCCGGGCCGGTTCCAGCCGATGCGGCCGGGGACGAAGACGGGCGCCTTGCGGGCTCCGCGGTTTCAGGAGCCTGCGGGTTCCCGGGCCGTCGGACGCTGTCTCTTATACACATCTCCGAGCCCACGAGACAGCGCTGTGTATC
>JAUCQC010000085.1 GCA_030372965.1 bacterium | reverse complement strand
CGCTGTCTCGTGGGCTCGGAGATGTGTATAAGAGACAGCCCGGAGCGTCCGTCTCTAAGTCAGAAAAAAACTTGACATTTGGCAGGGCATTTTGTAATTTATCCAATTCGAATCACCAACTGGAGGGCGGTACAGCGAACCTTTGATACCGTTTTAAACCGGTCCGTTCAACCAGGGAGACACCAGTCCGAGCTGAGAGAAAACCGCGTTCCCGCGTTTCTCGATAGGGTTTCGGATTTTTTTTTAAGCCATGAAGACACTGCCGCTCATACCTGCTGCCGTTCTCATACTGATCGCGTCCGGGTGCGAAGTCCGGAATCCGGTCGCGGACGGAAACGTTGTTCCGGTTCTGTCCCGGGTCTCAACGCCGGATTCGCTCATGCTCGGGGATCCGGAAGGGATGTCCGTTTCCATCCGTGTGACCGATCCGCAGGGCCGGGACAATATCGCCGCTGTCCTTTGCCGGGTTTATAGAGAAGAACAACTTCATTTTCCTATGCACGAAGAGGCTCCTGTGCACGAAGAGGCGCTTCTCGACAACGGGGTTATGGCGGATATTCTTCCATCCGACGGGGTCTTTTCCGGGCGGATCAGCGGATCCGACCTTGCCGGGGCCGCGGGCCTGTACCTGCTCGGTTTCCAGGCGGTGGACCGGGACGGAAATTCAAGCGGCTCCATTCTCGTCTCTTTCAGCGCGGTCGCGGGCGTTTCTCCGGGACGGCCGGTTCTGTCCGGCTGCTTGGTGCCCGATTCCATCGGTCCAGACGGAAGGTCGGCTGTGGATCTCCGGATTTCAGTGACGGATCCGGACGGACCGGCCGATGTCGATTCCGTCTTCTGCGACGTGTATCCTCCGTATGCGGCCGTTCCCGCCGGGCGGATCGCGCTCTTCCCCGCCCGGGACATCCCGACCGTCGGCGCGCCGCCGGACGAGTATTTCACCACGGCCGACATGAGGTCCCTGCTCACCGGCTCCGGCGTCCACCGGTTCCGTTTCTGCGCCAGGGACAAGGCCGGGCTCGAATCGATCCCGGTCGTGCGGGAGGTTCCGGTCGTCATCCCCAACGATCCTCCCGTGCTGTCCGGCCTCTCCGCGCCGGACACGGTCGACCGGAATTCGGAGGAGCCGATCCTCCTGTCCATCGCGGTCACGGATCCCCAGGGCGCCTCCGACATCCGCAGGGTGTATTTCAACACCACCAAACCGAACGGCGCCCCGTCGTCCGGCAATCCCTTTCTCATGGTGGATGACGGCACGTCCGGAGACGCGGTTGCCGGAGACGGCGTATACTCCCTGCAGGTCGTCATTTCCGCCTCCAATACGCTGGGCAATTACCGTTTCGATTTCTATGCCCAGGACAACGCCGGCGCGGTCGCTGGACCGGTCACCCGCGTGATCACCGTCATCGACTCATTTCCGGATTGACGCATGAAAACCGCCGCAATCGGCAGAATGGCCGCCGCAGTTCTGTTCGTGCTCGCCGCCGGCCTCTTGGCCCAGTCGCCCGGAAAATCCGGATTCCGCCTGGACGCCGGGAACGACCCTCGTCCGGCCAGCAACGGCATGAATGATCTGATGATCGCGGGAGGCCGGGTGTGGGCCGCGAACGGGGAGGGTCTGTCCGTCACGGCGGACCGGGGCGCCTCGTGGCGGAACATCGGGCACGAGGACGGCATCGGCAAGGGCGGCATATCGGCGCTGGACGTGTGCGGAAACCGGGTGTGGGCGGCCACGGGATACGACACGCTCACGTCCGTGGACCCCTCGGCTCTTCCGGCCGGGGGCGGTGTCGGAACCTCCGCGGACGGGGGCGAGACCTGGGTCTGGATGCCCCAGCCCGTGGATTCCCGGGAAGAGACCCGGTACAGCCCGACCACCACGCACGTCCAGAACATCACCTATGATCTCGCCATTGTCCCGGGCCCGTCCGACACGACGGTCTGGATCGCGAGCTTCGCGGGCGGGTTCCGCAAATCGTCGGACCGCGGCCGCACCTGGGAGGTGGTGACCGTGGACGGACGGCCTTTCGACCCGGTGCCCGACCTCTCGCACCGGGCCTTCTCCATCCATTTCGACGGGCGTTCGCTCTGGGCCGGATCGGCCGGCGGCGTCCACCGGTCCGACGACAACGGTCTCACCTGGACCACCTTCAGCCACCGCAGCCAGCCCCGGGGCATTTCCGGCAATTTCGTCGTCGCGATCGCGACTCAGAAAAACGCGGGACGGAGCATCGTGTGGGCGGCGACCATCGAGACCACGAGCGAATCGGGAGACACGACCGAGACCCGCGGCGTCTCCATGTCCGAGGACGGGGGCCTGACCTGGTCCGTGAAACTGCCCGGCGTTTTCGCGCACAATTTCGCCTTCCACGGCCCGTCGGTTTATGTCGCGACGGACTCGGGCCTGTACGTGTCCCCGGATTTCGGCGGACAATGGGCCCTGTTCGGCCCGATCGCGGACAAGGAGACCGGCGCCATCGTCACCGGCCCGGAAGTGAACTGCGCGGCCGTCGATTCCGCGGCCTCCGATCTCTGGGTCGGAACCTCCGACGGCCTGGCCCTCACCGGGGACGGCGGCGCCACCTGGAGCGTTTTCCGCTCCTTCCGGACGCCCGGGGCGGCCGGCGAGCCCGACACCTACGCGTATCCCAATCCCTTTTCGCCGTTCCGGGACAACCTGATCGGCGAGAACGGACACGTCCGGTTCCAATACCGGCTCGCGGGACCGGCGCGGGTCACGGTGCGCGTGTATGACTTCTCCATGCGCCTGGTGGCCGAAGCGGTCACGGGCCGGGAGCGGCCCGCGGCCGGCGATTACGCCGAGATGTGGGACGGAAGGAATGACTACGGCGAAGCGGTCGCGAACGGCGTCTATTTTTACAGAATCGACGTGTCCGGCGGAAAATCCCGCTGGGGCAAAGTCATCGTGATGAACTGACGGGGAAGAGGCCATGATCCATCGGAGACGACGCTCGACACCGGCCGCATTCCCCCTGTCTCTTATACACATCTCCGAGCCCACGAGACAGCG
>JAUCQC010000084.1 GCA_030372965.1 bacterium | reverse complement strand
GAGATGTGTATAAGAGACAGCTGCTGGCCGCCGCGTTCGAAAAAGCGGCCCGGCAGCTGTCGGTGCTGACGCAGCGCGAGATGGCGGTCCTGAAATGCACCGTCGAGTCCCGATCAGTCGAGGATTTCCGTGTTTCTGTGGAAGCCGACGCGGAAAAGTCCTGTTTTGCCTCGATCCTGAAAGTCCACGAGTTGATGAACGCGGACGTGGCGTTTCTCATCGAGGAGTCGGAGGGACTCCGCCTGTACGACACCCTGATGGGACACCCGGCCGGCCATACCGCGGCCGTGGATTCGGACGTCGTGTCGGGCATCGGAGAGGTCAACAACATACTCGGCAGCACCTTCATCAACGAATTCGCGGACCGGATCGGAAAGGCGGTGCATCCCCGCATCCCCGTCACCACCTTCGACATGCTGGGGGCGGTGCTGCAGGGCGTGATGCTTCAGGACGAATACATCGACCGGACCGTGGTCTGCGCGGACGCGGTTATCCGGGAGGTCCCGGAAGGCGGATTCAAGGTACGGCTGATCGTGCTCTGCGACCAGGCCCAGTTGGTCCGGATTCTGGCGACCGTTTGAGGCGACCGCATGGAACACTTCATTCAGATCTCCGAGCTGAAGGTCACCCCGTCGCCGGACGTCCTCCGGACCGTGGTCGGGTCTTGCATCGCCCTGTGCCTGTACGACCGCGTTCGGTCGATCGGAGGGATGGTCCACATCCTGATGCCGGAGCACGACGGGAAGCAGGACACGCCCCCGGGCCGGTACGCCGACACGGGCGTGCCCGCGCTGATCCGTGAGATGCAGCGGTCGGGCAGCCGGGTGTCCGGCCTCGAAGCGGCATTCTTCGGCGGCGCGTCCATGTTCGCCTCCGGATCCAACGGAACCCGCGGCATCGGGCTCCGAAACGCCGATGTGGTCCGGGAGATCCTCTCCGAATACCGGATATCCGTCCGGGATGAGGACGTCGGCGGAACGCTCGGCCGGCGGGTGGTTTTCCACTGCGAAACCGGACGCATCGACGTATCGATGCTCGCCAAGCCCTCGTGGCGCCCGGCGGTCGCGTCCCCCGCGGACGGCAACGGAAGGAAATGAGGGAGTGGACGATTTTCCATGATCACGCGCCCCATTAAAGTCCTCGTCGTGGACGATTCGCTTCAGAGCCGCAAGCTTCTGGTCGGGTTCCTGTCCGAGGATCCGGACATCGAAGTCGTCGCCACAGCTTCCAACGGGAAGGATGCGCTTGAAGCCGTCGGAAAGCACATCCCGACGTCGTGACCATGGATGTCCGGATGCCCGAAATGGACGGCATCACGGCCCTGAAACGCATCATGTC
>JAUCQC010000083.1 GCA_030372965.1 bacterium | reverse complement strand
CGTCAGAACGTGTCCGGAGAAGCGGGAAACGGCCCGTTATTTCTTGGATTTCGCCGGTTTCGCGCCAGTGGCTTTCTGCAGTTCGGGAATTTCGTTGATGTCCTTGCCCAGGTATTTGAGTTCCCACTGCACGTCGTCGGCAAGATCGTGGTCCGGGTACTTGGCCAGGAATTCCCCGTAGGCGATCCTGGCCTTGGCCGTGTCCTGCATGTAGTTGTTGTAGACGAAACCGATCATGAACTGGGCCTGGGCCGCGCGCCGGGTGGAGTCCGGGTAGGCGGACACGATGCGGCCGTAGGCCTCGACGGCCCGGCCGTAATCCTGCAGGCCGCTGGTGTAAATGTTGGCCACCCGGTGCAGAGACTCGATGGCGAGGGGGCTCTTGGGGTGCTTCTGCGCCAGTTTCTCGTACGCCTTGATGGCGTCCACGAATTTTTCCTGGCGTTCGAGCTGTTCGCCCTTGTCCATGAGCTTGCGATCCGACACGGCGCATCCGGCGACCAACAGGGCTCCCAAACCGGCGACCAGCAACGCGGCGACCGTCCTTTTCATGACGCGATACCTCCTCTTTCCTGCGATGGGAACAATGATTGGTTTCAAATCTATCGTGTTTTGACCTCAAAATCAAGGGAATTCTGACCGGCGGTGATATGGATCTCTTCATCTTTCCCCCATCGGCCGGAAAGAAGCCCGGACGCGAGCCTGTCGGCGATCTCCCGCTGGAGCAGGCGCTTGAGAGGCCTGGCGCCGAAAACGGGGTCCACGCCCTTTTCCGCGAGCCAGTCGCGGGCGGACGCGTCGAGCGCCAGGCGGATGCCCTGCTTCTCGGCCCGCGCCCGGATCCGTTCGAACTGGATGTCCACGATGGCGGCGATCTCCTTCCGCGTCAGGGGACGGAAGACGATCACCTCGTCGATCCGGTTGAGAAACTCGGGCCGCAGGGCCTGGCGGAGGAGCTTTTCGACCTCCCCCCGGATCTCCTCCTGGACCCGCTCCCGGTTCTGCTCCGTCACCGACGCGGACCGCTCGGCGATGAACGGCGCGCCGAGGTTGGAGGTCATGACCAGTATCGCGTTCCGGAAGCTCACGGTCCGGCCCTGGTTGTCGGTGAGCCGGCCCTCGTCGAGCACCTGGAGCAGCACGTTGAACACGTCGGGGTGGGCCTTTTCAATCTCGTAGAGCAGGACCACCGAATAGGGCCTGCGCCGCACCGCCTCGGTGAGCTGGCCGCCCTCCTCGTACCCGACGTATCCCGGGGGCGCGCCGATGAGCCGGGACACGGAGTGCTTCTCCATGTATTCCGACATGTCGATGCGGATCATGGCCTTTTCGTCGTCGAACAGAAACTCGGCCAGCGCGCGCGCCAGCTCTGTCTTGCCCACGCCGGTGGACCCGAGAAAGATGAACGAGCCGATGGGCCGGTTCTCCTCCTGCAGGCCGGCCCGCGCCCGCCGGATGGCGTTCGACACCGCGGTCACGGCTTCGTCCTGGCCAACGACCCGGCGTTTGATCCGCTCCTCCATGTGGACGAGCTTCTCGCGCTCGCCCTCCATCATCTGGCTGACCGGTATGCCCGTCCACCGGGCCACGACCTCGGCCACATCCTCCGCGTCGACCTCCTCCTTCAGCATCTTCCGGTCCTTCTGGAGCTCGATCAGCGCCTGATTTTCCTTCTCGAGCGCCTTCCGGAGCTCGGGCAGGCGGCCGTACTTGAGCTCGGCCGCGGCCGAGAGGTTGCCTTCGCGCTCGGCCCGCGCCGCGTCCGATTTGACGGACTCGGTCTGCTCCTTCAACGAACGGAGCCGGCCGATGGTTTCCTTCTCCATCTTCCAGTGCAGGCGGAGCTTCTTCGCCTCCTCAGTCAGTCCGGCGAGTTCCTCCTCGAGCGGGCCGAGACGCTTCCGCGAGGCTTCGTCCTTTTCCCGCCGCACGGCCTCCCGCTCGATGGTGAGCTGGCGGATGCGGCGCTCGACCTCGTCGAGCTCCTCGGGCATGGAATCGATCTCGATGCGGAGCTTCGAGGCCGCCTCGTCGATCAGGTCGATGGCCTTGTCCGGCAGGAAGCGGTCGGCGATGTAACGCTGGGACAGGACCGCGGCGTTCACGATCGCTCCGTCCTGGATTCGGACGCCGTGGTGGATCTCATAGCGCTCCTTCAGCCCCCGGAGTATGGAAATCGTGTCTTCGACCGTGGGCTCGGAGATCAGCACGGGCTGGAATCGGCGCTCGAGCGCTGCGTCCTTCTCGATGCGCTTGCGGTACTCGTCGAGCGTCGTCGCGCCGATGCAGCGCAGGTCGCCCCGCGCGAGCGCGGGCTTGAGCATGTTCGAGGCGTCCATGGCGCCCTCGGCCGCGCCCGCGCCGACCAGCGTGTGCAGTTCGTCGATGAAGAGAATGACCTCGCCGTCCGACTCCTGCACCTCGCGCAGGACGGCCTTCAGCCGCTCCTCGAACTCGCCCCGGAACTTCGCGCCCGCGACCAGCGCGCCCATGTCGAG
>JAUCQC010000082.1 GCA_030372965.1 bacterium | reverse complement strand
GCGTCAGATGTGTATAAGAGACAGGGCGTCTGGCCGGCCGCGTTCCCGGATCCGGGCCGCCGTCCCGGCTGGCGCGACGCGATCAGCGGCACGGCGCCGAGCACCGGAAAGCCCATGCGCTCGACGTCCTCGATGGACTTGACCGAGCGGTCCAGATATTCCCGGACCAGAATGATGCCGACGCCCAGGCCGAGGCCGTACA
Organism: bacterium; assembly: GCA_030372965.1. GTDB lineage: Bacteria > Zhuqueibacterota > QNDG01 > QNDG01 > DTFT01 > JAFGAX01. The sequence continues at coordinate 18,217 of JAUCQC010000082.1, read as the reverse complement.
GCACGCCGATGAGCAGGTTGCGCGTCTTGTCGGGTTTGATGGGCGCCTTGGGCGCCTCCGCGTAATCCACGATCCGGATGGAGCCGATCTGGCTCGCTTCCTTGATGCGGCTCTCCTCGTATTTCTCCCTGAGCATCATGAAGATGTTGTTGTTCACCTCGGCTTCGCGCTGAAACCGGGCCAGCTTGAGGCTTTTTTCGGGGAGCGCGTTGAGGTCCGAGTTGTACCGCTGGAGGATGTTCTGATACGCGTCCGCCTTCGCGCGCAGGGACTTGTTCTCGGTCTCGATCTCCAGGATGGTGCTGATCAGGGACTCGGCGAAGTCGATGGGATTGATGGACGATCCGCCGCTTTCGACCAGTTTGCGCTTCTCCCCGGCGATGCTTTCCTGAAGGCCGAGCAGGCGCTGTTCCATCTGCCTGAGCTTGACGTCGCTCGATGTGACGTACCCGGCGCCGCGCAGCTGCTGTTCGTACGCGGCCTTCTGGGCGATGAGCTCGGCCATCTGACGCTCCAGCTGCTGAATCACGGAACTGGACGCGCCCGAGGCCTCCGCCAGAATGGCTTTCTGGTTTTCATCCAGCTGGGACTTCAGGTAGGAGAGCCGCTTCTCGTTGGCCTCGAGTTCGGTCCGGGCCTCCTGAAAGGACGCTTCGACGGCCGCCATCTGCTGGATCATCTGCTGGGTTTCGGTGTTCAGCTCGGCGACGCCCTCGGATTTCTTGTAGTCCTTGAGCGCGTCCTCGGACCTGGACAGCGTGGCCTGCACGTCGGTCAGCTTGTTTTCAAGAAACAGCCGCACCTCGGAGATTTCGCCCCGGCTCTCCCGCATGTCCATTTCCTGGTAGGCCTCCATCCAGGTGTTGGCGATCAGCGCGGCTTCGTACGGGTCGAACGCCTGCACGTGGAGTTCGATCATGTCGGTCTGATCCTTGGGGACCAGGGTCCTGGACGATTTCTGGAACTGCTCGACCAGTTTTTCGAAGGAGGGGGGGGCGTCTCCGTTTTCGTGGTTCCCGGACCGGAAGGTGGATGAAAACCACCGTTTGAACGAAAAACGCTCAACTCGCGGCATGTTCCCGAGAAAAACCAGGGAATCCGCCTGGGGCATGCTCTTGAGGCTCTGGATGACTTCCTTGGCCAGGGTCCGGCTCTTGAGAATCTGCATGTGGTTCTGCAGAAGGGTCTCCGACTGGCCGAAATTCACGTCGTTGAAGAGGGTCCGCTGGACATTGTTGTCCTTTTTCAGCATAATCATGGCGGAAGCCTCGTAAACGGGCAGAGTGGTGATGTTGAAATAAACGGTGAACGCCACCACCACGCCGAGGCAGATGAACACGATCCACCGGCCCCTGTAGAAAATACGGAGGTAGTCGTTGACGCTGAACTGTCTCTGTTGCTGCGTATCCAAATCAGGCATCCTTATAAATGTGGGTTGGAGAGGGTCGGTATAAACCCATCATTTACAAGCAAGAATCGTACCGTTCTATCTCAGGTCAATGACTTCCGCGTCCTCGGGCGCCTTGAACTGAAAGGTGGAATCCGGGATCGGAATCCCGGTCTGGACCTCGGAGAGCGTGTACACCGTCCTGTTCTTGCTGATGTCGACCTGCTCGATGCGGGCCGGGACGAATGTCTCCGCGTCCACCCACACTTTCATCCTGGGGAAATAAGTGTCGTCTTTCACCGCGTCGAAGGTCACGATGACGCACTTGCGTCCGGCCACGGCCTCCTCGCCCGTCACCCGGTGTCGGTAATCCTTCTGCGTCTTCAAAAACAGCGTCTGGGGGAGCCATTCGTTGTCCGTGTTCTCCATCTTGTCGACCAGAAGCCGTTTGGCGGTCTTGCTGTAGGTCCAGAGCGTTTTTCCGTCCGACACGATGACCTGGTCGTCCGCGTTGATGCGGAAGGCCGCGTCTCCCTTCAGTTCAAATTCGCCGCGAATGGTCTGCTTTTCCCCGACCATCTGCCAGAGAAACTGCTGTTCGAACCGGGCCTTGACCGTCACCCGGTCGGCCAGAACCTTCCTGACTTTTTCGATGATTTCCCGCGAATCCGCGGCCCCTGCCGAAAGCGGCAGGCCGGCCAGCAGGAGAAGTGCCGCGATGATGCGTCTCGTGTTCATTCCTCTGTTTCCTCCCCGGAGGCCGCGGTTCCTGCGTCCATGTCCAGTATCCGTTCAAGCTGGTCTTCCTCCACCAGCACGATTCTCGCCTTGCTGCCGTCGAACGGGCCGAGAATGCCCGCCGATTCCAGTTCGTCGATCAGCCGGCCCGCGCGCGAGTACCCGATGCGCAGGCGGCGCTGGAGGAGCGAAGCGGATCCCTGCTGGTGCCGCACGCAGAGCCGCGCCGCCTCCCGGAACAGCTCGTCCCGCTCACCGGCCGCGCCTCCGGTCTCGGAAGCGCCGCGGCCGCCGGAACCGGGCAGGGACCAGGCCTCCTCGCGGGGCTGGCCGTGGATGTGCCGCACCAGCGTCTGCACTTCCTCGGTGGAGATGAACGCGCCGTGAAGCCGCACCGGCTCGGGCTCGCGCGGGTGCATGAAGAGCATGTCGCCCTTGCCGAGCAGTTTCTCCGCGCCGTTGCGGTCCAGGATGGTGCGTGAGTCCGTTTTCTGCGCCACCTGGAACGCGATGCGCGACGGAAAATTGGCCTTGATCACGCCCGTGATGACGTCCACCGAGGGCCGCTGCGTGGCGAGAATCAGGTGAATGCCCACGGCCCGGGCCATCTGAGCCAGCCGCGCGATCGGTTCCTCGATCTCGCGCGCGCCCAGGACCATCAGGTCGGCCAGCTCGTCGATGACCAGCACGACATAGGGCAGTTTGCGTTCCGGTTCCGATCCCTCCGGCACGGGGATTTTCCCGCCGTCGACGGCGCGGTTGAAATCCTCGATGTTCCGCACCCCGGCGCGGGCCAGGGTCCGGTACCGCCTGTCCATTTCCATCTCGAGGCTTTTCAGAACCGCCACCGCGTTGTCCACCGTCGTGACCACCGGCTCGCTGAGACCCTCCTGCGTGGTCAGATGGTGGTGCTGGAGGTTTTTGTAGAGGCTCAGTTCGAGTTTCTTCGGGTCGATGAGGACGAACTTGACCTCGGACGGCTTCGCGCGGAACAGCATGGACGCGATGATGGTGTTGAGGCACACCGATTTGCCGGACCCCGTCGCGCCCGCCACGAGCAGGTGGGGAAGCTGGGCGAGGTCGGTGACATAGGGCACGCCTTCGACGGTCTTGCCCAGGGCGACGGTCAGCTTGGAATGGGAATTCCGGAAGGCCTTGGATTCGATGATTTCGCGCAGCACCACGTCGGACGGCTTCTCGTTCGGTATCTCCACGCCCACCACGGCCTTGCCCGGAATCGGCGCGACGCGGATGCGGTTGGCCTGCATCACGAGCGCCAGGTCGTCCTGAATTCCGATGAATCGGCTGACCTTGACCCCGGGCGCGGGGCGCACCTCGAAACGCGTGATGATCGGACCCGGCATGATCTCGACGACCTGGCCGAGAATGTCGAATTCCTTGAGTTTCTCCTCCAGGAACTGGGCCTTGGCCTCGAGCGCCGGCTTGTCGATTTTCCGTTCCTCGGCCGGGGGCAGGCGGAGCATGTCGACCGGGGGAAAACAGTACTCGCCCTGTTCCGCCCGGGGGGTTGGTTCCGGGGTCCGGGGCTTCGGAACGACGGCAGCGGTGCGGTGATCGTCCGCGGTGCGGATTTCCGGTTTCTGAAAGGCGGGCTGGGCCGGAGGAGACGGTTCCGGAACAGGCGGCCTCCGCGGCCGGGCCGGCAAAGCCGGCTCTTCATCGGACGGCTCCTCCCCGGGCTCTTCTCCCTCGTCCTCCTCCCCCTCTTCCCCGCGCCTGAGACGCCACCCTTCGATCAGCGCCCGGACGGATTCCCGGACCCGGAGCACCGTGTCCCTGAAACTCCACGAGGTCGCGGTCATGAAGAGGGCGATGAACGCAGTGAGCAGGACGATCACGGATCCGGCCGTGCCGAGCCATCGGCTCATGGTTTCAGCGATGAAACCCCCGAACAGACCGCTCAGCCGGTACCCGATGGAACTGCCGGTGTCGGAAACCGCCTGCGGAAGCGCGAGCGCGGTCGAGAACAGAAGGCCGAACCCCGCGAGAATGCCGCAGGCGCGGAAAAAGGAGCGAAGCGGCGTCACCGCGAAAAGATGCCAACCGAGGAGAAAAACGATCAACGGCAGAATGATGGAAGCGTAGCCGATGGTGTAAACGTAGAGATAGTGGCTGATGAACGCGCCGGCCAGCCCCAGCCAGTTCCGGACCTGGCCGCTTTCCCCCCCGGCGGGGAAATCCGACGCCCGGTAGGAGACGACTCCCAGCAGCAGCAGAACGGCCAGGGCCATGATCAGAACGCCCAGAAGTTCCTGCTTCTTCCTGCTGTCCTTGGGGGTTTTTCTTTTTTCAGCCATCTGCCTGCCGTTGGTTGAAGCTCCCCGCGGCCCCGCTGCGAGGGATCAAGCGATTGTATCTTCATATTATTGAAGACAAGCCGCGGGAATCTTCTATCTGTAGAGAAGAAACATCTGATATTCGCTCGCTTACCCCGCGGCAAGCCGCGGGGAATGCGCTCGCTGTCAGATTCATGTTGCGACCAGCGCTCCGTCGGACAGAACGGGCACGGTTTGAAACGCGTCCCTGGTGACGCAGGCCGATATGTCCGCCCCGAGCCCGAGTCCGGTCAGATAAATGCCGTGCTCCGATCCCGCGGCCATGCCCTCCAGGTCGTCCGCGAACCCGCGATGCAGGAGCGCCGCTGCGGCCGCTTCATCGGACAGCGAACAGCCGCTCCCCGCGAGCTGCCGGATCGCGCCGGCCAGCAGGCCCGCGGCGGTCGCGTCTTCCAGGGAAAACGCGCCGTCCCTGCCCGCGCAGGCCAGCAGGATGTCCTCCGTCCCCTCCGCCAGCCGCCGGCTGACCGCGTCCGCGTTGACGAATCCCGCGACACAGACCGGTCTGCCGCCGCGGGCCGCCTGCACGATCATCCGCGATCCGTTGGTGCTCGCGAACAGGAGGGTCTTGCCGGACACGCGGCCGGCCGAATACTCGGCCGGCGAATTGCCCAGGTCGAAACCCGGAATGATCAAGCCCCCCCGCTCGCCGCAGAGAAGCGTCCGGCCGGCCGGCAATCGCTCCCTGAGAGCGACGGCCTCTTCGGGAGAAGCGGCCGGGATCACGGCTTCGGCCCCGTTGGAAAGGGCGGTGATGATCGATGTCGACGCCCTCAGCACGTCTATGACCGCGACCTGGCCCTGAAAACCGGACTTGGCCGGCCAGTCTCCGGGCGACAGCAGAACGTCGATGCGCATGGCCCGTGTCAGGGCAGGAATTCGGCCATCTTCCGCCTCGCCGTCAGGCTGACGAACGGAATCGGGACTGTGCGGCCTTCGAGGAGTGTCCCGGTTTCAGGCTGGCGGAAACCGAGCGGGACACCGGCGTCCAGCGGCCGCGTCGATTCCAGAAATCCGATGGGCGTGTTGTTCAGCGACGGCGAGATGACGCCGCTGAGCACGGAACCGATTGTCACCCCTTCGTGCGCGACTTCCCAGCCGGGCATCGCCTTTCTACGGCCGTTCATGGCAAAGGCCAGCACGCGACTGCGGCCCGGACCGACCGAAGCCAGGGCCGCGCCGCCGAAGAAGTCCTTCTCGGGCCGCATGGCGAATTCCCAGGGATGCCCGACTGCGGGCCGGTCTGGCCTGAGCTCATGGCCGTGCAACGGGAGCCCAGCTTCCACGCGGAGCGTGTCCCGGCTCCCGAGGCCGCAGGCCAGTATGCCGTGCGGTTTCCCTTCGGAGAGGAGAAGGTCCCAGAGCGCCTCCGCGCGGGAGGATTCCGCGTACAATTCAAAACCGATTTCACCGGTGTAACCCGTTCGGGAGAGCAGAACGTCCACGCCGCCGATCGAGACCGACGGGAGGAACCTGAAATACTTGAGTTCGGCCAGAGCGGATTTCGGGATGAAGCGGGACAGGAGCGCGGGTGATGCCGGCCCCTGCAGGTCGAGTTTCGCCGTGACCGGGCTCCTGTCCTCGATGCGGCAGTCGAATCCCGCGGCCCGGGATCGGATCCAGGCCAGGTCCCCGGAGATGTTGCCCGCGTTCACCACCAGCATGTAATCGTCGGCTCCGAACCGGTACAGGATGCAGTCGTCTATGACACCGCCCGATTCGTTCAGCATGAAATGGTACATCGCCTGGCCGTCCGCCGACTGATCGACCCGGTTGGTCAGCAGGCCGGACAGGAACCGGCCCGCGTCCCGTCCCGAGATGCGGAATTCGCCCATGTGGCAAATGTCGAAAAGCCCGCATGCCTTGCGCACCGCGAGATGCTCGGCGGACTGGCCCGTCGGGTACCAGAGAGGCAGAATCCAACCCGCGAAATCCCCCATTCTGGCCCCGGCCGCGACATGGCGGTCATACAGGGGGGTCTTCATGGGCCGCATTGATTTTCCTGTCGTTTCCATTTGATTATTTGAAATTTACGCAAAATGGCTGTTTTTGTCAAACGATTTCTAATGGTTGAAAATGTCGTTGTACGTGACCAGCAGGATGAGGCCGATGAGCAGAACCATGCCCGCCTGCTGAATGATCATTTTCGCGCGCACCGGTATCTCTTTCCGGACGATTCCTTCGATGCACAGGATCAGGATGTGCCCTCCGTCCAGGACCGGGAAAGGCAGAAGGTTCAACAGGCCGAGATTGAGGCTGAGCAGGGCCATCAGATAAAAAAGCGATCCCATGCCCTGTCTGGCGCTGTCCCCCGCGAGCTGGGCGATCTTGACCGGACCGCCGAGGGTCTTCAGGGAATCCTGCCCGGTGATCAGGCGGAACAGGGAAACCGCGATGAGCCGGGTGATGTGCCAGCAGTACTTCGCCGACTCCGCGAAAGCCGCGGGCCAGCCGATTTTAACGACTTCCGATTTCGCCTGGATGCCGATCAGACCCACTGGACGGCCGTCCAGCGTGTCACGGACCGGTGTGATCATGGCCGCGCGGAGCGAATCGCCCGACATCCATTCAATCCTGAGAGGCCGGCCGGCCGCGGAATGGATCAGGGCCGTGAGTTCCTCCCACGTGGACACGGAATCGCCGTCCACCGCTGTGATCCGGTCGCCTGGTTTCATCCCGGCCCCGGCCGCCGGCCTGCCTTCGGTCACAACCCCGATCGTCGTTCCGCTGATGCGGCCGACGCCCTGGAAACGCGCGAACGCGGTCATGATCAAATAGGCCAGAAGCAGGTTCATGAGGGAACCGGCCAGCACCACGATCAGCCGGTGGAGCCAGGGCTTGGACCGGAATTCCCAGGGCTGGGGCGGACCCTGCACCGCCTTGGCATCGAGGCTCTCATCGACCATGCCCGCGATCTTGACATATCCGCCGAATGGGATGGCCGATACGCAGTAGTCCGTGTCGCCCCTGCGCTTTCCAAACAGCCTCGGCGGATAGCCCATGGAAAACCGCTCCACGCGTATGCCGAACCCCTTCGCGGACAGAAAATGCCCGAGCTCATGGACGAACACGAGCACGCTGAGGACAAAAATCGTGGCCAGTAGAGTGATCATCATCTCCTCGACGGGTGTGAAAACACGTTGAAGCTCCCCGCGGCCCGCTTCGCGGGATCAATTTATTAAATTTTTAGAGTATTGAAGGCAAGCCGCGGGCCTTCAATAATAAAAAAATCATATACCTTGTTCCGGAGAAGTCTTCAATAGCCGGAATCTGTCGGTTGATCCCGCGCAGCGGGACGGAACCGGGGAATGCGCTCGCTGACAGATTCAGGATGCGGACTCCCGTTTCGACGCCAGACGCCGGACGAAATCGCGGGTCCTCCGGTCGGCTTCGAGAATGCCGGCCAGATCCGGATCCGCGGTGTTCGGGACGCCGTTGAGCGCCGCTTCCAGTAGTCTCGGAATGTCCGTGAAGCCGGCCGAGCCGGACAGGAACAGGCCGACCGCCTCCTCGTCCGCCGCGTTGTATACGGCCGTGGCCGTCCCCCCCGCGGCCAGGGCCTGATAGGCCATTTTCAGCGCCGGGAAACGCTCCGTGTCCGGCGGAAGAAATTCCAGGGGCCCGCATCGCGTGAAATCCAGACGGCCGAAATCATGCGCCAGCCGCTCCGGGTGGGACAGGGCGTGGCCGATGGGAATGCGCATGTCCGGAACCCCGAGCTGGGCCTTGACCGAGCCGTCCGCGAATTCCACCATGGAGTGGATGATGGACTTCGGATGCACGATCACCTCGATGCGTTCCGGGGGAACGGCGAACAGCCATCTCGCCTCAATGACCTCGAGTCCCTTGTTGGCCAGCGTGGCGGAATCGATCGTAACCTTGCGGCCCATGTTCCAGTTCGGATGGGCCAGCGCCTGCGCCGGCGTCACGGACGTCAGCTCCGATGCCGGCGTGCGGAGAAAGGGCCCGCCCGAGGCCGTGAGCAGGATGCGCCGGATGGAGGCTGGATCCTCCCCCTGCAGGCACTGGAAAACCGCGCTGTGCTCGCTGTCCACGGGTATGATCGAAAGGCCCCGGCCGCGGATTTCCCGCATGACCAGGTCGCCCGCCATGACGAGCACTTCCTTGTTCGCCAGGGCGATGGAAACCCCGGCGCGTATCGCGGCCAGCGTCGCCTCGAGGCCCACGGAGCCGACCAGCGCGTTCAGCACCGTCTGTTCCGCGCCCCGGGAGGCGGCTTCCAGAAGCCCCTCGCGCCCCAGCAGGAGCTCGGTGCCGTTTTCGCGGAACGCCCGCTTCCAGAAATCGGAATCCCCGGCCGGCCCGGTCAGCACCGCGGTCGCGGGCCTGAGCTTCTTCGCCTGTTCCAGCAGCAGGCGGCCGTTGGCGTGCGCCGTCAGGGTGACGACGCGGAAACGGTCCGGATGCGTCAAGATGACATCCACGGCCTGAGTGCCGATGGACCCGGTGGAACCCCATATGGATACGGCGCGGGCGGTCATGCCGCGGCTCCGGTCCCGGAGAGCGCGTGACTTGGAACGGCTTGTTGCGCCAGACGCTCCTCCGCGTCGGTCAGGGCCGCGGTTTCGAAACGGATCCGGAATACGGATTCAAACCCGGAACGGATCGCGGATGCGACAGCCTCATGGGGCAGTTCACGACCCGCGAAAGCCGCGATGGAAACGGCGGGATCCCCGCCGCCGTGTCCCCCGGAAAGGTAATCCCCCAGCCGCCGGTGTCCGTCTCCCGTGAGAATGGATCCGTGCTGCAGCACCCCGCCGGGCGCGACTTTCTGCGCGCTTCCCACGAGTTTGCGGCCGTCGAGCAGAATTTCCCAGCGCGCCGCTGAATTGAAACAGCTCATCGCCGCCGAGGGATCGCGGGGAGAGGGCGGGCGGCTGGACCGCTTCTCATACGTCACCGGAAGGCCCAGGCCGGATAGGCCGCGGACGATGGCCTCGCTGACGTTCCGGTACAGCTCCTGTTTCGGCAGGCCGCCCGTTTCGCTTTCAGCGGGGAAGACGACCGCGTACGTGATCTCGTCCGAGTGCAGAACGGCCCGTCCGCCCGTCGGCCTGCGGACGACATCCACGCCGTCCCGCCGGCAGGCGGGATAATCGACATGGCCGTCCCGCTGATGGACTCCGAGGGAAAGGCAGACGGGCTTCCAGCGGTACATTCGGACGGTGGGCACGCGCAGTCGGGAGGGATTTTCCAGCAGGGCTGAGTCCACGGCCATGTGAACCGCGCCCGCGGCTTCCCCCCCGTCCATCCATCGCCAGGCCTGCATGGCGGCCTTAACGGATGACGCCCCGTTCGCTCTTCTCGATGAATTCAAGGACGGCCGAAACCTCGGGCGTCAATTCCATTTCGTTCCGGATGCGGTCGAGCGCCTGGCTGGTGTTCAGCTTGGACTGGTAGACGAAACGGTAGCAGCGGCGCAGGGCCGCGATGGACTCCTGCGAGAACCCGCGCCTGCGCAGGCCCACGATGTTCAGCCCCTTGTACGTCAGCGGTTCGCCCGCGGCCAGGATGTACGGCGGGACGTCCTGCACCACGCGGAACCCGCCGCCGATGAAGGCGTGCTGTCCGATGCGGCAGAACTGGTGAACGGGCGACATGCCGCCGACCGACACCCGGTCCTCGATGGTGACGTGGCCCGCGAGCTGGACGGCGTTCGCCAGAATGACCTTGTTCCCGACCCAGCAGTCGTGCGCCACGTGCACATAGGCCATCAGAAAGCAGTCCTCGCCGATTTTGCTGCTCCCCCGCTCGTGCGTGCCCCGGTTCAGGTCGCAGAACTCGCGGACCACGGTCCGGTCCCCGATCTCGAGAACGGTTTCCTCGCCCGCGAACTTGAGATCCTGCGGCACCGAAGCCACGACGGAACCGTTGTGGATCTGCACGTCGCGTCCGATGCGGGCGCCGTTGGCGATGTAGCAGTGCCCGTGAATCCGCGTTCCTTCGCCGATCTCCACGTCTTTTTCGATGATGGAAAAGGGCCCGACGGACACGTTGTCCGCGAGCCGGGCGCCTGGATCGACGATGGCGGTGGGGTGAAGCGTGGTCACCGGTCCTCCTGAAGTGGGTCTCTCAGCGGTTGACGATTCCGGCCATCAGTTCCGCCTCGCACACCAGTTCGCCGGCCACATAGGCTTTTCCGGCCATCTTGTGCGAACTGGCCCGCGACCGGATCAGGGAAACCTCGAGCTGGATCTGGTCGCCCGGCACGACGGGTTTGCGGAACTTGACCTGGTCGATGGACATGAAGTAGGCGAGCTTCTTCTCCGGCTCCTCGATGGCGTCGAGGATGAGAATGGCGCCCGTCTGGGCCATGGCCTCCACGATGAGCACGCCCGGCATGATGGGATGCGACGGGAAATGGCCGGTGAAAAACGGCTCGTTCATGGAGACGTTCTTGATGCCGATCACCCGTTCGCCCGGGATGAGGTCCACGATCCGGTCGACGAGCAGGAACGGGTAACGGTGGGGCAGGATGCGCTGGATGGCCTGGGCGTCGAGAAACACGCCCTTCTTGGCCGGCTGGGTCTGGTACTTGTGGGTGATCTGCTGTTTCTTGTAGAGCTTCCGGATCTGCTTCACCAGCTCGACGTGCGCGGCGTGGCCGGACCGGGCGGCCATGACGTGGGCCTTGAGCGGCCGGCCGATCAGCGCCAGATCGCCGATCAGGTCCAGCGTCTTGTGCCGGACGGGTTCGTTGTAGTATCTCAGCTCCTTGCCGCCCAGAATGCCGGTGGACCCCGGGGCGATATCCTCACTCAGCCCGAATTTCCTGGCCAGGGCCTGGAGTTCACCGTCTTCCAGCTTCCGGTCTATGATGACCACGGCGTTCCCGAGATTCCCGCCCTGGATCAGGCCCTGGTCGTGCAGGGCCTCGACCTCGTGCAGGAAGCAGAACGTCCGGGCCGAGGCGAACTCCTTGACGAATTCGTCCGTCAGGGAGTACATCGAGGTGTACTCGGTGCCGAGCGCGGGATTCTGGTAATCCACCATGAAGGTGATGCGGAAATCGTCCGAGGGAAAGACCACCATGTCGATGCCCTTCTCCTTGTCCGAGTAGGCGATGGTCTCCTCGATCGTCAGATAATCCTTCGGAGAATCCTGTTCCTCGAACCCGGCCTGCTGCAGAATCTCGACGAAGGGCATCGCGCTTCCGTCCCCGACCGGCGGTTCGTTGGAATCGAGCTCGATGACGACGTTGTCGATTTCGAGCCCGTACACGGCGGCGAGAACATGCTCGACCTGGCGGATCTGCACGCCGCTCCGGCCGATGGTGGTGTCCCGCAGGTTGTCGACCACGTGGTCGATGTCGGCCGGGATCTCCGGCTTCTCCGGCAGATCGACGCGCCTGAACCGGATTCCCGTGTTCGCGGCGGACGGCCTGAACGTGACCGTGGTCCTGTTCCCGGTGTGCAGTCCGGTGCCGGACAGGGAACAGGGTTTGGCAAGTGTTCGCTGGTTTTTCAGCATGTGGATTCGGGTTCCTTTTCTTTCGATTCAAGCCCGCGGATCAGTCGCCGGACTTCCTTCATCCAGTCCGGCAGCTGCCGGGCCGCCGCCTGGGCCCGCATCTCCTCCCGGTGGGGCCGGGCCGGGGATCCGGAGACCATGATCCCGTCCGGGACGGACTTGTCCACGCCCGCCTGGGCGCCGACGGCGGCCCCGTCGCCGACCTGCAGGTGCCCCGCGAAACCGGCCTGCCCGCCGACGCGCACACCCCTTCCGAGAACCGTGCTTCCGGAAAGCCCGGCCTGCGCGGCAATGGCCGTGTGCTCGCCGACCACGCAGTTGTGCGCGATCTGGATCAGATTGTCGAGCTTGGCGCCCTTCCGGATGCGGGTCTCGCCCAGCGTCGCGCGGTCGATGGCCGTGTTGGCCCCGATCTCCACGTCATCCTCGATGACGACTGTTCCGACCTGGGGGATTTTCCGGTAACTGCCCGCTTCGAACGCGAAACCGAATCCGTCGCTGCCGACCACCGTGCCGTCGTGAATGACCACGCGGTCCCCGACGACGACCCTTTCCCGCAGGCTCACGTTCGCGTGGATGACGCAGTTTTTCCCGACGGTCACGTCGTCACCGAGCACGACGCCCGGGAGCAGCTGCGTGCCGTCCCCGACGGAGCAGCGGTCACCGACGACCACGCGGGGTCCGATGCGCACGCCCTCCCCCATCCGGACGCCGTCTCCGACGACGGCCGTCGGGTGAACGCCCGGGGCTAGAAAGGGTTTTTCCGGGAAAAACGCCCGCACGATGAGGAGAAACGAGTAATAGGGGTTGTCCGCGCGTATGACCGCCAGCCCTTCGGGCGCGTCCATCGCTCTCGGCACAATGACGGCCGACGCCCCGGTGGAGGCCAGAAAATGCGCGTATTTGGGATTCGAGACAAAAGTGATCTGTCCCGGGCCCGCGACCTCGATGGGCGCGGGTCCGGTGATGGTCAAACCGCCGTCCCCGGTCAGTTCCCCTCCGGAGAGAACCGCCAGTTCCCGGAGTGTTCGCGTCATGGCGTTTCAGTTTTTAGGCTTGGACGCGGCGGCCGAAGAGGCGCTTTCCTTTTCCAGTCTGGCCAGAATGTCCGCGGTCAGGTCATGCGACGGTTTCGCGTAGAGCAGATTTCCGGCCTGCGTGTCGAAGATGAAATCGTATCCGCCTTCCTCTCCGACCTTGTTGATCACCTCGTTGATCTTGTCGAAAACCGGCTGGAGAAGCTCGCCGCGGCGCTGGAAGAACTTGCCCTGGTCGCCCCAGTGATCCTGCTGGAACTGCTGGGCCTTGAGCGCCAGATTCTGGAGTTCCTGGGCGCTTTCGCGCTTTTTGGCGTCGGAGAGCAGGAGACTCTGCTGTTCCAGCTTCTGCTGCATGGACTGCAGGTCTTCCTGCATCTTCTGGAGCTCCTGGACCCACTGTGTGTTTTCCCCGTCCAGTTTCTTCTGCGCGTCCAGGGCAGGGCCGTAACTGGCGAGAATCTTGGGCGAATCGACGTAGGCCATCTTGGCCTGTCCCGCGGCGGTTCCGGTCAGGGCCGCCCCGAGAAGAATCGCGAAAACGCGGGCTTGGGTTCTTGAAAAATGCGACACGATGGTTCCTCCTATGTGGTGTTCAATCGTTCATGGCTGAAGGACGAAGCCGCCGGGACCAGTCCCCGGACACCGCGCTCCGCGGGTCAGAAACTCCGGCCGAACACGAAATGGGGCTTCCACTTGCCCGTCTTTTCGCCCGACGCGTTCAGGTTGTCGAACCCGTAGGCGTAGTCAAAGCCGATCATGCCCACCATGGGCATGTAGATGCGCGCGCCGACGCCCACGCTCCGCCGAAGGTTGAAAGGATCCGTGTGGCCGAGATCCTTCCACGTGTTGCCGGCCTCCGCGAAAAGCAGGCCGTACATCGTGGGATTGGGAATGATGGGAAACCGCAGCTCGGCGGTTGTCTTGAACATCGCCTTGCCGCCTTCGGTCTCCGTGTAATATCCGTAGCTGTAGTAGGAACTGCTGGACAGCGGGTCCTCGTACCCGCGCAGGGGCGTGGACCGCGAGAGCCCGCTGCCGCCCATGTAGAAATAATCGGTGTACGGGATGCGGCTCTCCGTGTTCAGCCGGTACAGGTGCCCGCCCATGGCCCGGCCCAGCAGGATCAGCTTGGGCACGAAGGTGGGCATGAAGAACTCCGCGCTGAAAACCTGCTTGATGTACCCGACATTCCCGCCGAAGGGACCGCCCGCGATCTCGGAGGTGAGGCTGACCTGCGAGCCCCGCGTGGGAAACTCCGGCTGATCCAGGCTGTTCCGCGAAATCACCTGGGTGATGCCGCTGGAGATGAGGGGATAGTCCTCGGTGACGATTCCGTTGGGGTTGGATTCGACGATGTAATCCTCGAAATCCCCCAGCGAGATCTCGTCGATGCGGTAAATCCAGTCTCCCCGGAAATAGTTGTCCGGCCAGGAGAGCCGCCGGCCGAAACGGAGCGAAAGCCCCCGGCTGCTCTGGCTGTAGGGGATGTAATAGGCTTCGCTGCGGGTGTCGAACAGGTCGAATCCGACCAGAGTCGGCGTGTTCCGGAACCAGGGCTCGGTGAACCCGATGTTGAAGGAGCGGTATGACTTGCCGAAGTTCCAGTCCAGCGAGAGGCGCTGGCCGTTGCCGAACAGGTTGTTCATCCCGAGCCCGACGGAGCCGATGAGCTTGTACAGCTCGCTGTACCCGGCCGAGAGGTTCGCGGTGTCCGTGGACTTCTCCTCCACCTTGAAGGAGAGATCCATCTTGTTATCGCCGACCGGCGTGCCGTCGGGAATGACGTTCGCGAAATAGTTGAGCATCATGAGTTCCCGCGCGCTGCGGACCAGGAGCTCCTTGCTGAACACGTCCCCGGGCTGAATCCGGATCTCGCGGCGGATCACCTTCTCCTTGGTCCGCGTGTTCCCGGAGATGAGGATCTTGCGGATGGAAAACGGGTCGCCTTCCTGTATGGCGAAATGGACGTCCAGCGTGTCCCCTCCCCGGAGGGTCTCGATGGGGTTGATCTGGGCCGAGATGTACCCGAGGTCCGAGTAGCCGCCGCCGATCTTCTCGCCGACCGTTTTTTCGAATTTTTCCTGGCTGAACGGGTCGCCTTCCGAAAAATCGACCATCCCGCGGAGCTGGGCTTCCGTGAACAGGGCGTTGCCCTCGAAAGTGACGCGGCCGAAATAATACCGCGTCCCCTCGGACACCGTGATGTCGATGAACAGATCCTTCTTCTCCGCGTCGTAGTAGAGGGTGTCGCCGAGCAGTTCGGCGTCGCGGTACCCGTGATTCCGGTAGAAATCGATCAGCAGGCCCTTGTCGGTCTCGAATTTCTCCCTGTCGAAATCCCCGCCTTTCAGCCATCCGTTCTGCTTGGTGTCCTTCAGCTGCTTGCGGAGCTTCTTGTCCGTGAATGCCGCGTTGCCCGAGAACCGGATGCGCTTGATCTGCACCTTGCGGCCTTCATCGATGCGGAGCTTGAGCACGACCCGGCCTTCCTTCTCCGCAGGCTCTTCGTCCACCGCGATCTGCGCAAGGGTGTATCCCTTCTCGGAATACATCTTCATCAGCTGTTTCCGGGCCTTGGCCGTCTGGCTGGGATTCACGACCTGCCCTCGGAAGAGGGAAAGCTCCTTTTCGATTTCGTCTTTTTTCAGCTTGCGGTTGCCGGAAATCTCCAGCCGTTCCAGCCGTGGGTATTCCTCCACCGCGAGGGTCAGGAAGACGCCGTCCGGCGTCTTGATGTCGCGGATGATCCGCACATCCGAAAAAATGCCCAGGGCCCAGAGCTGTTTGACAGCGCGCTGTATGTCCTCAGCCGTCACCGCCGACCCTTCGGCAAGGCCAGAACTGAGTTTGATCACGCCGGCTTCGGATGTCCTGTTGCCTGTGACATTCAGGCCGAGAAGCTTGCCGATTGCGGCTTCCTGGCCGGAAATCGGGGACGGTCGGCAAATCAGAACCGCGACCAGGATAAACGCCGCCTGCTTTAATCGAAGTAAAAACAATGTTCCTCCAGATGCAATCTTATAGTATACAAAATTTTTCAATAATAGCAAAGTAAAAAGCGCCTAGAACGGAAAAACGTGTTTCAGCCAAATCCGTTTATCCTCGCGTCTCTCATATAGGAGCAAATTGTCGTAAGTGTACTCCAACTCCAGCATTAACTCAGGCTTAACTATGTATTCGAGCGCCAGCGCGTGCCGCAGGCCGATCCCGTGCTGGGGGAGCACATAACGCAGGTCATTCTGCACCTCCCCTGTGTAGACGATCATGAACCCGGGCGTAAAGGATTTGCCGAGCATCACTTTTGAATTGCGGAGCAGAAGTCTCGGATCGAAGACCGGCGTTTCCATGGTCTGAAGGTCGAGCAGGTTTCTGCTGAACATGGATGAAAACTTGACCATGTCGAAACCCAGATACCGCCGCATGCCCCTCTCGATCGGCTTGATAAAGGGTCTGAACAGCCTGTTTTCAACCTGCATGCCGATGGCGTCGTAGGCGCGGTTCCGGATATTCCCCTCGGAGTACCCGATGGCTGCCAGAAGGTCGGCTTCCGAACGTCCCAGATTGGGGTTGTCCGTGGAAAACCGGAACTGGACCCTTTTCCAGGGCCCTCCTTTTTCCTCGATGCCGGTCTCTTCATCCACCGAGACCAGGTTCATGTAGACAGTCGAAGCGATGCCGAGCGAATCGACCACCGTGGTGCTGGCCCTGCCAGTGAATATCGGCGCCCCCCCCCTGGGATACTCGAAGGTCAGCCGTTCGGGCCTGAAATAACGGTCCAGCACCTCGATGGTGCCCTCGTCCGAGACCAGATCGCCGTACACCTGAAACGTTTCGTCCTGAATGCGTCCTTCGATAGAAAAACTTCCGGTCCCGTCCTGTATCCGCAAATCCACATACACGTTGCCGAAGGGCCCTTCCATGTCACGGATGTAGTGAACGTCCTTTTTCGGGACGATGCGGATGTTCCAGCGCACGCTTTTCAAGAGCCGGTTCAGGCCCGGGCTCGCGTTTCCCCCTGAAGACTCCAGAAACGGGTAGGTCAGCTGGTTTTCGCTCACCTGGATCGTGCCGCGAAGAAGAGGCGATTCCGGCGGGCCGGTCACGAGAAATGGACCGGCGTGATGGCCGCTGAACGCGAGCCACCCCTGTTCGCCTTCGGCCATCAGGCCGGGAATATGCAGGGGGATGCCCTTGCCCCGGGTCGACAGACCCAGCACGCCGAGGTTCAGCCCCAGAAACCCGAAACGGAGCGCCGCTTCGTCAGGCTGAGACGGGTCCGGATTCCGGTTGCTGATCTGAAAACGGCCTCCCCGCATCTCGCCCGAGCATTGCGCGATGCGGAGAAGCGAGTCGCCCTCTCCGATCCCGGCCTCGAGACTGAGCCTCCGGATGCGCTCGATCACCGATGCAAACTCGATGTCCGCGTCCTCCAGCCGCACCCATCCGGATTTCAGGACCGGGCGGCCCGGACGGCCGACCAGCCCCATCCGGAATTCGCCGCGGCTCCGCACCTTTCTGAAGAAATCGCTCGTCTCCGGAAGAAACCCGAGTATGGGTCCGCTGCCGGAAATCAGCACGTCGAGGGGCCCGTCATGCGGCACCGTGCCCTCGAACCGCACGGCCAGTCCGTCTTCCCGGTCCAGACGGCCTTCCCGAACAGACAGCCTCCCCCCGCTGAACCGGCCGTTCCGGAGAAGGGTGTCCTCGAGGGTCACGCCGAATTTCCTGAATCCAACCGTACGGATCGCGCCTTCGCCGGCTTCAAGTCGGGCGGAAATCACGGGAGTGTCCCGCCTTCCGGTGACCTGCATCCGGACCGAGGCCCGGCCGTTGACCAGGCGTTCCCGACCCGTCACGGCGCGAAAGAATTCCGCGAGATCCAGGGATCCGCTCTGGATTTCCCCTTTCAGGGAATCCCGTCCCGAGGATTTCACCGATCCGAGCAGAATGGGAATGCGGTCGCGGCTCATCGACACTTCGAACGCGTTCAGGCCGTTTCTCCGCCAGCCCGCGGACAGATCGCCGTCGATCCGTCCGACCCGGTGAAAGACGCCGTCCCGCATGGAGAGATCGAGGCTGTATTCCGGTTCTTTTTCGGGCCCGCGCACGGACAGGCGTCCGTTGATCCTGCCGAAGAAGGGGTTCAGCCGTGGAAATGCCGCGTGCAGTCTGTCCATCTTCAGGTTCTGTATCTGGATGCGGCC
>JAUCQC010000081.1 GCA_030372965.1 bacterium | reverse complement strand
GGAGATGTGTATAAGAGACAGGCCCCGGCCGGACCGCCGCCTGCCGCGGTTTCTCCCGGAATCGGAAATCGCGGCCGCCTTCGGCCGGGTGGAGACGGACACGGATGCCGGGGTCCGCGACCTGGCGATTCTCGAGCTGTTCTACGGCACCGGCATCCGGCTCTCGGAGCTCGCCGGACTCGATCTGGCGGACGTCGACGGTCCGGGCCTGACCGTGCGGGTGCGGGGCAAGGGCGGCAAGGAGCGCGTGGCGCCGCTCGGGCGCTCGGCGTTCGAAGCGGTGCGGCGCTACCTGGCGCGCCGGAGCGCGTTCTCCCCCGATTCCGCCTGCCGGGCGCTTTTCCTGAACAGCCGCGGCGGACGGCTCACGCCCCGCGGCATCCAGAATCTCGTGCGGAAGCGCCTGCGGGCCGGTTCGGGCCGCGAGCGGCTCAGCCCGCACATGCTCCGGCATTCCTTCGCCACGCATCTGCTGGACCGGGGCGCCGACCTCCAGTCGGTGAAGGAACTGCTCGGGCACGCGTCCCTTTCCACGACCCAGACGTACACGCATCTCACCCGGGACCGATTGAAGGCCGTCTACCGGAAGGCCCATCCGCGCTCCGATTCCCCGGCTTCTTAGCTAGAAAGGAGAGAATCATGCGATTCAACATCACCGCCCGCCATTTCAAGCTGTCCGAGGAACTCAAGGCGTTCACGCAGGAGGAGGCGTCCCGGCTCGCGAAATACTACGACGGCATACTCGACATCGAAGTGATACTCAGCTGGGAGAAGAAGAACCGGACCGCGGAAATCAAGATCGCGGTGTACGGGACCGTGCTGACCGCGAGCGAAACCTCGGAGGACATGCAGGGTTCCGTGCGCGTCGCCGTGGACCGGATGGAGCGGCAGCTGATCAAATACAAGGACAAGCTCCGGGGATTCGAGCACGAGAAGGCGGCCGCGCCCGACGCCGGGGCGAAGGGCTGACCCCGAATGGACACCCAGAAGGAACAGCGGTTCATTCCGGTCGAGACGCTGTACCGGGAGAACGAGAAACGCTGGCGCCTGGAGCTGCTGTCGGGAAAGGGCAGTTTTCAGAAGAGGATCACGGAAAAGGACCTCCATCGGCCGGGACTCGCGCTGGCGGGATTCACCGACCTTTTCACCTTCTCGCGGGTGCAGATCTGCGGCAACACGGAGGTCCTGTACCTGAACCGCCTGACCCCCGACCAGCGCCGGAAGCGGCTCCGCAAGCTCTTTTCCTTCGACATTCCGTGCGTGATCGTGACGGAGAACAACGCCCTGCCTTCGGAATTCGTCCCGATCGCCGATGAGGCGGGCATCTCCGTGTTCCGGACGCCGTTCGCGACCACCAAGCTCTTCCAGCTCCTGGGCGACTACCTGGACGAGAAATTCGCGCCCACCGAGCTGATTCACGGTTCGATGGTCGACGTCTACGGCATCGGGGTTCTGATTACGGGGCGGAGCGGCATCGGCAAAAGCGAAGTCGCGCTGGATCTCGTGTCGCGCGGCCACCGGCTGGTTGCGGACGACATCGTCACGGTCGTCCGGCGGACGTCGGGGGTGCTGATCGGAAAGGTGAACGAGACCCTGCGGTACCACATGGAGATCCGCGGCCTGGGGATCATCGACATCCACGCCATTTTCGGCATCCGCGGCATCCGGAAGATGAAAAAGGTGGAGGTGCAGGTCGAGCTGGTGGACTGGGAAAAGTCCGAAAAGTACGAGCGGCTCGGGCTGGAGGACATCACCGTCGACATTCTCGGCGAGAAGGTCCACCTCGTCCGGCTTCCCATCTATCCCGGCAAGAACATCTCGATGATCGTCGAGGTGATCGCGCTGAACGAACTGCTCAAGATCTACGGGTACAACGCGGCCGAGGCGTTCGAGAACCAGATCGCGCGCACGATCAGCGGGAAGCTGCGCGGCTACGAGCACGACCCCGACTACATTCACGAGTGAGCGACATGAGAGAACGGAAAGCGGAACTGATCGTCGGACTGGTGGTCACCGCAGGCATCATGCTGCTGGTCATGGGCGTGGTGTGGGGAAAGAAGGCCTCCTTTTTCTCGAACTGGTCGGTGCGTCTGGTCCGGTTCGAGGACGTGCGGGGCCTGGAGAGCGGGGATCCGGTGGTGGTGCGCGGCATCAGCCAGGGCACGGTGGACGCCATCCGCCTCAAGCCGGGCTGGGTCGAGGTGAAACTCCGGCTCCGCAAAAGCCTGCGGCTGGCCTCGGACGCGGCCGTGTTCCTCGAGGACAGGAGCCTGATGGGCGGAAAACAGGTGCGGATCGACCCGGGAACCAGCGACATCCCGCTGGCCGACGACGCCGTGCTGAAAGGCGCCATCAGCGGAGACATGCTCGAGGCCCTTGCTTCCGGCGGCCGGGTCCTGACCCAGGTGGATTCCCTGGTCGGCCGGCTGATGGCCATCGCGGACCGGGAGCGGATGGCCGCCGTGCTGCGGAACGTGGAGAGCGCCTCAAGACAGACCAGCGGCATGCTCGAGGAAAACCGGTCTGCGGTGCGCGCCACGCTGAGCCAGCTCGAGGAGATGACCCGGACCCTGAAGGAGGATTCCGCGCTGGTCCGGCTCGGCGGCACGGTCAAGCGGCTGGACAGCACCATCGCCGTCATCCAGAGGGTCGCGGTCGCCGCGGAGAGCGAGGACGGGACATTCCGGAAACTGCTCCGGGACCGGGAGCTCTACGACCGGTTGATGAACACATCCCGCGATCTGGACACATTGCTCGTCGATTTCAAGAAGAACCCGCAGAAATACATCCGGGTGACTGTGTTTTAGCCGCCTCCCGGTTCCAAAACAGTTTGACTTTTAGCGGGATTGTTCTTAACTTAATCATCTATATCATTTTAGAAGGACCGGAACGGGATGATACACGAGGCCAAGGTCAAACAGCTCCGCGTCATACCGGACGAGAGGGGCCATTTGATGGAAATCCTGCGCCGGGACGATCCGATTTTCGAGGCTTTCGGCCAGGTGTACATGACCACCACGTATCCGGGCGTGATCAAGGCCTGGCATTTTCATAGAAAACAGAACGACAATATCGCGGTCGTCAAAGGCATGTTAAAACTGGTTTTATATGACGACCGGGAAGGTTCGCCGACACGGGGCGAATTGAACGAATTCTTCCTGGGAGAGCACAACCCGCTTCTGGTGCATGTCCCCAAAAACGTGTACCATGGGTGGAAGTGCATCAGTCCCGAGGAAGCCTATGTGGTGAACTGCGTCACGGAACCCTACGATTACAAGGACCCTGACGAGCACCGGCTTCCGTTCGACACGGACAAAATCCCCTACAACTGGGACATCAAGATGGGCTGACGCGGCCGGCCCGCGGGCCGTTCTGATCGGCCCCCTCATCCATATTGACAGGGTCATTTCGTGAAAAAAATTCTGGTCACAGGCGGATCCGGTTTTATCGGTAGCAATTACATCCGCTACGCCCTCAACCGGTATTCCGGACTGCAGATCGTCAACCTCGACAAGCTGACCTACGCGGGCAATCCGGAGAATCTGAGGGACGTCGAGGCGGATCCCCGCTACCGGTTCGTCAGGGGCGACATCTGCGACGAGGCCCTGGTGGAATCGCTGATGCCCGGCATCGAGGCCGTGGTCCATTTCGCGGCCGAGAGCCACGTCGACCGGTCCATCGGCAAGCCGGACGA
Organism: bacterium; assembly: GCA_030372965.1. Lineage (GTDB taxonomy): Bacteria > Zhuqueibacterota > QNDG01 > QNDG01 > DTFT01 > JAFGAX01. Next base: position 40,506 of record JAUCQC010000081.1, on the reverse strand, counting down.
CTTCATCCGGACCGACGTGTTCGGCACCTTTGTCCTCCTCGAGGCTTCGCGGCGGCACGGGGTTCAGCGCTTCGTCCAGATCAGCACGGACGAGGTGTACGGCAGCACGGACGATTCCAAATTCCGCGAAACCGACCCGCTCATGCCGTCGAGCCCCTATTCCGCGTCCAAGGCCGCGGCCGACCGGCTGGCCTATTCCTACTGGGTGACCTACAAGCTCCCGGTGGTGATCCCCAGGAGTTCCAACAACTACGGCCCCTTCCAGTATCCCGAGAAACTCATCCCCCTCTTCGTCACGAACGCGATCGACGACAAACCCCTGCCGGTGTACGGCGACGGCCTCAACGTCCGGGACTGGATTTACGTGGTTGACAACTGCGAAGCCGTCGATCTCGTGCTCCAGAAGGGCCGGGACGGGGAGGTCTACAATGTCGGCGGCGGGAACGAGCGGACGAATCTGGAAATCACGAAGACCATTCTCCGTGAACTCGGCAAACCCGAGAGCCTGATCACGCATGTAAAGGACCGCGAAGGCCACGACCGGCGGTACGCGCTCGACACCGCGAAAATCCGCGGCCTGGGCTGGCAGCCGCGGCATTCCTTCGAGGCGGCCATGGCAGACACCGTGTCCTGGTACCGCGACAACCGGGCCTGGTGGGAGAAGCTGAAGAGCGGGGAATACCTGGAATACTACAAGCGGCACTACCATGGGGAACCATAACCGTCACCGGAGGGATTCTATGGATCTGCAGAAGAAGATCGAGGACAAGAAGGCCGTGGTGGGCGTGGTCGGGCTGGGCTATGTCGGTCTGCCCCTGCTCATCGAGTTCGTGTCCGGAGGCTTCAAGTCCATCGGCTACGACATCGATGACCGGAAGGTGTCCTCGCTCAAGAAGCGCAAATCCTACATCCGCCACATCTCCTCCGACCGCATCGCCTCGCTCGTCGACTCCGGACGGTTCGACGCGACCACCGATTTCTCGCGCATCCCCGAGGCGGACTGCATCATTATCGCGGTCCCCACGCCCCTCGACAAGCACCAGCAGCCCGATTTGAGCTTCATCGAGAAGACGTCCGAGGCCGTGTCGAAACATCTGCGCAAGGGCCAGCTGGTGGTGCTCGAAAGCTCCACCTGGCCGGGCACCACGGAAGAGGTGATGAAGCCCATCCTGGAGCGGTCGGGACTGGTCGCGGGACGGGATTTCTGGGTCGCCTTCTCCCCCGAGCGTGAGGATCCGAACAATCCCAAGTACTCCACCAAGACCATCCCCAAGGTCGTGGGCGCCAACGATAAAACGGCCCTGGCCTGCGCCAAGGCGCTGTACGACGCCGTGATCGTCCAGACCGTGCCCGTGTCGTCCAGCCAGGCGGCCGAGGCCACGAAACTGCTCGAGAACATCTTCCGGAGCGTGAACATCGCCCTGGTCAACGAGATGAAGGTGATTCTCGACCGCATGGGCATCGACGTGTGGGAGGTGATCCACGCGGCCTCGACCAAGCCGTTCGGCTACATGCCCTTCTATCCGGGGCCCGGACTCGGCGGACACTGCATTCCGATCGACCCCTTCTACCTGACCTGGAAGGCGCGCGAATTCGACATGCCGACCCGGTTCATCGAGCTCGCGGGCGAGATCAACACCAACATGCCGTACTGGGTCGTCGGCCGCGTGGGCGACGCGTTGAATACGAAGAAGAAGAGCCTCAACGGGTCCAGGGTCCTCATCCTCGGCGCGGCCTACAAGAAGGACGTCGACGACGTGCGCGAGAGCCCGACGCTGAAGCTGATCGAGATTCTCGAGGACCGCGGCGCGAAGGTCGACTACAACGACCCCTACATCCCCAAGATGCCGCACGTGCGCAAGTACCAGTACGAGATGAAGAGCGTGCCCCTGACGCCCGCGAACCTCCGCAAGTACGATGTCGTCCTGATCTCCACGGACCACTCGTGCTACGACTACGCGATGATCGCCAGGCACGCGAAGCTCGTGGTGGACACAAGGAATGCGGTGAAGGCGGCGGGGAAAAACAAAGAAAAGATTTTCAGGGCGTGACTTTCGAATTCCAATCCGGGCAAATACGGATCGGTTGAGTCGGGTGCCGACGGGGAGCCGTGATGGATCTCGCCCGTCGTCATTTTTGTGATCTGACAGTGACAACAACGGGAAATTTCATGAGGAAATCAACCCTTTTTTTCGTCCTGGCGTTCATTCCGTTTCTGATGGGACAGGATGATGCCGAGAATAAAACAGGGTTTCTCTCGAACAAGACGATGGATGATTCCCGAGCCATCCAATATTACTATCAGAAATTTCAAAGCACGCAATCCGCCGATCGCGGTGAGGCTGAAGGATGGATTGACACCGGCGTGTCGCCCTCGTTCGGGATGGACAAGGAGACACTTCTCGAGGAGATGAGAAAGGCCACGCCTCTCGACGGATCGGTGGATCCGGAGATTTACCGGCTCGGACCGAACGATCTCCTGTCGATCAATATCTGGGGAAGGATCCCGTTCGAGTACAAACTCGCGGTCACGCCGGAAGGTACCCTTGTTGTCCCGAATGTCGGCATCCTTGATGTCGGCGGAAAAACCCTGAATGAGGCGAAACGCCTCATTTCAGAACAGATGGGGAAGACATTTATTCAGGGGGAAATCACTGCAACGCTTCTGAAGGCGCGCATCTTTCTCGTTCATGTCGGAGGGGTTGTCGACAATCCGGGGACGTATTACGCAAGTGCGTCTCAGCGGGTGGATCACGCGATCTATCAGGCGAATTTACGGAGGGGGACAACGGCCGAAAAGGAAGGTTCGCTTCAGGCGAAAAGACAGCAGGAGCTGACGCAGACATACGGCATCCGGTATTTCGGTGTCGACGACCCGATCCGACGGGAGCTCGTTCCGTCACTGAGGAACATCCGGGTGATCCGGCGGAACGGCGACACCCTGGATGTGGATCTTGTTTCTTATTACGCCACAGGCGATACCCGGTGGAACCCCTACCTGAACGACGGCGACCGCATTGTTGTTCCCAACCTGAACCTGGCCGGTAATTCCGTGTCCATATCCGGAGAAGTGAGGCTTGAGGGAACATACGAATTTTTCCCCGGGGATTCGCTGAAGCACCTGCTGAACCTGGCTCAGGGTGCGACTCATTCCGCGGACATGGAAGGCGTTGAACTGTACCGGAAAAATTCGACGAGCGGCGGTTATGACCGCATCCTCGTCAACATGAAAAATGTTCTGGCGGGGAAAGAGCACGATATCCCGCTGGCCCGGGAGGATAAAATTGTCGTACCCCCGGTTCTACCCAAAAAGCGGGAGGAGTGCGTCACGTTAAAAGGGGAAGTTCGGCGTCCCGGCATCTACCCGATACTCAACGACAGGACATCTCTGAGGGAGCTGATCCTGGCGGCCGGCGGGTTCACGGAAGAAGCCTCCCTGCGCGAAGCACGGGTTCTGCGCAATGAGGAATCAGAAGACCGGGCGGCTGAAAATCCCGATTATTCCCGCCTCTCCATGCTGCGGCTGTCGCCGCTGGATCAACAGGAGAGGGAGTATTTCAATTTCGAATCCGCGATCATGCGTTCCTTTGTTTCCGTTGATTTTGAAAAGGTGTTCTCCAGCGGCGATACGACCCGGGATGTCAGGCTGCGCGGAGGGGATGTTGTATGGGTGCCGAGGAGGAAAAACGCGGTATATGTTTTCGGACAGGTCAAGAACCCGGGTTACGTGGAATTTATACCCGGTCAGAAACACCGGTATTACGTCAGCCGGGCGGGTGGCCCGACGCGCATGGCCAATCAGAACGGGGTAAAAATCATCCAGGCGGGGAACCTGAACTGGTTTTTCCCCGGCCAGGTAGACGTCCAGGCCGGTGATTCCATATACATCCCCAGAAAAAAAGACCGGACGTTCATCGAGAATCTATCTCGGCTCAGCACGGTTCTTTCGCTGGCGAGCAGCATTCTAACCGTCGTTTTCGTGTTGAGTCAGAATTAAATCTGGGATCAAGCGAAATGAAATCAGACAAACAAGGCAGAACCACGCGTTTCACGGATGTCCTCCAGGTGATCTGGACCTGGCGGAGGCTATTCATCGTGAACCTGACTGTGGTGTTTGTCCTCGCGGTGGTTCTTTCGCTTTTTATCCCTAAAAAGTATCGATCCGTCGCCACGTGCACGATCGCTCCGGGCGGAGCCAAGGGCGGTCTCGGGAGTCTGGCCGGGATGCTCTCGGGGAGCAACAGCATCCTTTCAATGAGCGCCAAAATGTTCGGGGGAGGATCGACCGAGGAGGATGTCGTACTTGGTATTCTGGGCAGCCGGTCCGTGCTGAGCCGGACGATCCATGAATTCGAATTGATGCGATATTACAAAATCGGCAAGAATAACATGGATAAGGCGATCCGGCGGTTCAGCCGGGACGTTTCGTGTGAGCCGAACGAGTTCGGCTTCATCGAAGTTAGCGTCATCCACAAGAATCCGGCAACGGCAGCGGATATCGCGAACTTCATGGTCGCCCTGGCTGATAGTTTCAATGTGGAACTCAATATCGAAGCGGCCCGCAGAAACCGCATGTTCGTCGAGCAGAGATTCTTTCAGAACGCGGCTGAACTGAAATCAGCTGAAGACCGGCTGTACGATTTCGAAAAAAAATACGGCGTTTTCATTGTTCCCGAACAGGTCAAGCTGGCGATCGCGGCGGCGGGTGACGTCGAGGCGGAACTGCTGAAGAATCAGGTTGCGCTGAACACCATCAAGGGTCAGGTGGATCCCGGTTCCATGCTTTATCAGAACGTGGAATTGAAGATCCAGGCACTGCAGGAAAAATTGAAGGGCATGGATGCAGGATCCGACCAGTCTTCCGGAAGCGTTCTTGTCCCCTTCCGTAAAATGCCGTTTCTGCAGATTGAATACATCCGACGTCTTCGAGAGGTGGAGATACAGAACAAGCTCATGGAGTTCCTATATCCTGTTTACGAGCAGGCTAAAATGGAGGAAAGAAAAAGCATCCCGCTTCTGATCACAATCGACAAGGCGGTCTCCCCTCAGCTGAAGTATTCACCCAAGCGGGCGGCCCTGGCTCTCGGGCTGACGGCGGTTGCGTTCTTGCTCAATCTGTTATTTGTTCTTCGAGCGCACTTCCTGATGCATGCCGATCTCGAGCAAAACATGATTGAACAGTTCGAAACCCGAACAGCCCGGCAGATAGCCCGATTGTACCACGTCCGGGCCTAAGCGGATGTTCAGATAGCATGATCCCCGTTATCACCCTCGTTATTCTCTGTTTCTCTCTTTTTTGGGGCAAGCATTTATTCAAACACTGGTATAATCCGATCGCCATTTATGCAGTGATGTGGTCGCTGGAAATATTGTTGTATGAAATCCGGTTGATGCATTATCCGTTTCTCGCCAACAGGACCTGGCTGGTGATTGGGTGCGGATTTCTTGGTTTTAGTGCCGGGGTTTGTGCATACTTCTGGGGGAACCGGCTCCGTGGGACGGGAGAATCAATGCGGGAAGCCGAAGAGGAAGGATGGATCCGAAACAGGGGATTACTGAACGGGATTATTTTGGCAACCGCGCTGTTGGGCATTGTCGGGGCGATTCAACATTGGATGGTGCTACTGCGGGAATTCGGATCTATCGGCGGAGTCATTCTGAATGGTCCCACAATATACCGCATGCGAGTGGCAGGCGAAATCCATGGGCTGCTTCCCTATGTGACTTCCCTGCTCAATGTTTCCATCTTCTTCTCCGGAATCTACACGGGACGATACGGGCTCTTGTCGATTGGGATGCTCTTCGCTTTTGGTGGCGTGGTGATCGAAGATCTCGCAAATTTTGGCAGGGAAGGGATGCTGTTCGCTTTCTTCGAATTCATCGCGATCGTCCTGGTATTTAAGGCACGATTCACCTCTCCACGCGAGAGAAACAAAGTCAGGAGGCGACAATTGTACAGCCTCGTGACTGTTTTTGTCGTCTTAATCCTATTCGCATCAATCATACGGTCCCTGAGAAGCGGGAAGGAAGTGATCAAGGGGGCTTCTCGCAAACTGAATAAAACCGAGACAGGAACCGTAATCACACCTTCTATGTATTTGTACTTCAGTTCCCAGATTGTCGTGTTGAATCAGTATCTCCAAAAGGAGAATGAGTTCAATCGATGGGGGGAGAATACCTTTCTCCCGGTTTACAATGTCTTGTCTAAGTTCGGGGTCGTCCGTCGTCCGTCCACTTATCAGGAAGGATACTTTATCCCCGTATGGTCCAATACGGGGACTTTTTTAAGAGAGATTCATTCGGATTTTGGAATATTGGGTGTCGTTTTTCTCCCATTCCTCTTGAGTTTATTCTTGTCATTTTTTTGGAACCGGTACCGGAACACGGGCAGAACGTACTATCTGGTTTTTTTAACTTACCTGCTTGTTGTTGTGCACTTTACTTTTCTGATGATGATCACCCGTTCCGCAAAATGGTGGATCAGTTCGGCGATCATCCTATTGATTCTGTTCGCGTTGAACCGCAAAAAATCCCGCATTTCGGGCGGATCCGTTAGGGAATAAAGCCGGGCGAATCGATTGAGTCCCCTTTTTGATTTAAAAAAACTCGCGGCAAATTCCGTCTATCTGTTCGCCGGCCAGGTTCTCGGCCTGGCGTTGAATCTGGCCACGTTCATCCTGATGGCGCGATACCTGGATGAGACCGCGCTGGGTGTATTCTCCTACGGTCTGGTGGTCGTCGGGTTTTTCGCCCTTCTTCCCGATTTCGGCATGAAACCCATTCTGGTCCGTGAAGCCTCCCGGTCCGGAGAACAGGACGGATTTTTAGACGCCGCATTTACGCTTAAGGTGATTCTTTCCGCGGTAGCAGTGGCGGGGGTCGTTATTTTCTCCGTTCTCACCTTGCGTGATACTTCTGACCGGCTCGTCTTTCTCGTTCTCTCGTTCACGATTCTGATCTCGAGCAAATCCAACTCCATCCGGTCCCCGCTCGAATCCATCCTGAACGCGCGCCTGGAGAGCGGGCAAGTCGTCCTGTCCCAATTGCTAGATTACGGTCTTCAGCTGATCCTGATCGTTTCGCTCATTCTGGTCCATGCTTCTGCCATAGCGATTCTCTCGGCTTACGTCTTCTCCAATCTGGCGGGCATGGCGTACTTATGGGGCGTTTCGGGAAGAAAGGGAATACGGCTCCGGCTTCGGATGAACACGGTCAAAAGCATCCGGGTCGTCCGGGAATCCCTGCCGCTGTTCATCTACCTGCTTCTGGTCCTGTTTCTCGACCGTTTCGACGTGTTCCTGATCCGGCACTTCGGAGGCGACGCTGCTGTGGGCCTCTATTCGGGTGCGTATCGACTTGTGGCCCCGATGTCCTTTCTCCCGTTCGCCATTACCTATTCGCTCCTGCCCGTGTTTTCAGCCGGAGGCCGCGAGGGGGAAACGCGGAAGTATTTCGACTTCGGTCTGAAAATTCTGTTCTGGATGGGGGTTCTGATCGCCCTCGCGACTGCGACCGTGGGGAAGGAGCTTTTTAACCTCCTCTTCGGGGATAAGTTCCGTTCCGTTTCGTCCATTTTTCAGATGCTGGTCATTTCACAGATGGCCTATTTCACGGTCTTCTTTCTGATTGATTACTGCAATTCACAGAATCGCCAGATTGTCGGTCTGCAGGTCGTCGGAATCGGCGCGATCCTCTCGATACCTCTTCAAGTCGCACTGATCGGGCGTTTCGGGCTGATGGGAGCCGGTTTCGCGAAAAACATCATGTATGCTGTGAATCTCGCACTCCTGGCGTGGATCGTGCGGCGGCATGTCCCGGAAACGTACAAGCCGGCCCTGTTGAAGATGGTATCCGCGGTTTTCGTTTCCATGACTGTCCTGATCGGTGTCGTTCTCGCTCCCACTCCGGTCGTTCTCCGTCTCGTTCTGCTCCTCGGCGGATCGGCACTGATGATGACTTCAAAAACATTCAGAGAAGGCATGCTCGTTCTGAAGCGGTTCGTCCATGACAATAAACGATAAAACCCGCCTCTCGGTCGTCATCGTCAACTACCGTGCCGACGACTACCTGAAGGAATGCACCCGTTCCATCCAGGCGCAGCAAGGGGCCGGGAAAACAGAGACGATCATTGTCGAGAACGGGGAGGGCGACTACTCGGATCCTGTATTCAAAGACGCAATTCTCATCCGTAATTCAGGCAATGAAGGATTCGCCAGGGCCAACAATGTCGGATTCGGCCGAGCGCGGGGGGACTTGGTGCTGATTTTGAATCCGGACACTGTGCTTCCGGAAAACACGCTGGAAAGATGCTGTCGATATATGGAGGCGAACCCGAAAATTGGTGTGCTGGGCTGCAAGCTGCTGAATTCGGATGGAACGCTGCAATCGTCCTGCCGAAATTTCCCCGGCATGCTCACGTCTTTTGTGGAAAATATGGGATTTTATCGCTGGTTGGGCCGAATCGGGTGGCTCAGAAAACGATATCTCATGGTGTGGGAACATGATGTCGTCAGGCGAGTTGATTCGGTCAAGGGTGCGTTCATGCTGACCCGCAGGAACCTGATCCGGGAAATCGGCGGTTTCGACGAGCGATTTTTCATGTACTGCGAAGAAGTGGACTTCTGTCTGCGAGCGAAAAGGGCGGGGTACGAGGTTGTGTTTTACCCGGAGGCGGCGATCACGCATTTCGGGGGGAAGAGTACGGAGATCCATTCGCTCAGAAATCTGATTGAGCTGCATCGTTCCTACCGCCTTTACTGCCGGAAACACTTCGGGCCCGTCAAATCGGCTGTCTGTATTTTCCTGTACTTTTTCGGTGTCTGTTCTCGGGCACTTCTTCACGTGCAGGGAGTCTGGTCCCAGGATGAACGTAAAAGGCGACGCTTCAGACTTTTTTATGAAACCGCGAAATCCTACTTTAAATAATTCCGATAGACGGGTTTTCATCCTGCTCCAGAGCGATTACCCGGATGACCCGCGGCTGTCGAGGGAAATCGGCGCTCTCCGGATGGCCGGTTGGCGGCCGGTGCTGCTCTGCAACAACCGGGCTGGACGGCCGCTTCGGGAGGAAACCGGGGAATTGACCGTGTATCGGGTTCCCAGTCCTTTCCGGTTCTCCCCCCCGCTGAATAAATGGCTGACCTCGCCGTTTCTTCTCAATCCGTTCTGGATCGGGACTGTATTCCGGGTTCTCAAGCGTGAGCGGATCGACGCCGTTCATGTGGTCAACCTGCCGCTGGCGTCGCTCGGCATATTGACAGGAAGGATTCTGAGGAAACCGGTGGTTTACGACATGTTCGAGAATTACCCCGAGGCCATCCGCTCCTGGAACCTCAGGGGGTTCCGCTCCATTCTCAGGAATCCCCGCATCGCGGAAATCATGGATGGCTTCTGCATGAGAAAGGCGGACCGGATCATCACCGTGGTGCAGGAAGCCGCGGACCGGCTCACGTCGAAGGGGATCGCGCCGGAACGGGTGGCCGTGGTTGAGAACACAGTGGATCTGACGCGGTTTCGATCATTTCAAGTCGATCACAGTATCCTGAGGCGGTATGCGCATAAAACAGCTCTCATTTATACCGGGCAGTTCAGCCGGGAACGGGGTTTGGAGACCGCGATAGACGCCATGCCCCTGTTGAAAAAGCGCATTCCGAATGCGGTGCTCGTTCTGGTGGGATCCGGACCGCATAAAAATTTCTTGGAAAACGCGGCGAAATTACGTAAACTTAATGATATAATTGAATTTACCGGCTGGGTGGATTACGGCCTGTTCCCTTCTTATATAAGGGCCGCTTCCGTGTGCATCATACCCCAGCCGTCGAATCCGTTCATCGACACGACCATGCCCAACAAGATGTACGAATACATGGCCATGGGAAAACCGGTTCTGGCGTCCGATGCGAAGCCTTTCCGAAGGCTGATCGCAGAGTGCCGGTGCGGCGAGACCTTCCGCTCCGGTTCGCCCGAGGATTTCGCGGACCAGGTCGTCCGAATCCTGAAGTCCAAAGTCCCATACGGGAAGAATGGGCGGCGCGCAGTGGAGAAAAAATACAACTGGGCCGTTTCTTCGAAAGAACTGATCCGACTTTACGAAAGACTTTAAAGGAGAGAGCAATGCAGGTGCCGTTTTTGGATCTGAAATCCCCCCACATCCGTCTCAAGGACGAAATTCTGAAGCACGTGGGCGACGCGCTTTCCGGCGCCCAGTTCATCGGCGGGGAAAACGTCAGCGGGTTCGAGTCGGAATTCGCCGCGTTCTGCGGCAGTCCGCACGCCATCGCGGTCAACAGCGGCACGGACGCGCTTCGCTTCGCGTTCATCGCCGCGGGCATCAAGCCGGGCGACGTGGTCATCACGGTCCCCAACACGTTCATCGCCACCACCGAGGCGGTCAGCCAGGTCGGGGCCGAAATCGCGTTCACGGACACGGATGAGAAAAGCCATCAGATGGATCCGGTACGCCTCGGGGAAACCGTCCTCAAGCTGAAAAAGCAAAACCGCCGCGTTCGCGCGGTCGTGCCCGTGCACCTGTTCGGCCATTGCGCGGACATGGACCCGATTTTCGAGATCGCGAAAAAACATGATCTGCTCGTCATCGAGGACGCCTGCCAGGCGCACGGCGCGGTGTACAAGGGCGGGAAGAAAGCCGGGGCCATGGCGACGGTCGGCTGCTACAGCTTTTATCCCGGTAAAAATCTCGGCGCGTGCGGCGAAGGCGGAGCGGTCGTGACCTCTGACGCGGACATGGACAGGACCGTGCGCATGCTCAGGGACCACGGCCAGAGCAAGAAGTACATCCATGAAATCGAGGGATACAACGGCCGGCTCGACGCCATACAGGCCGCCATTCTGCGCATCAAGCTGAAGCATCTCGGCGAATGGAACGCGGCGCGCAGAAAGAACGCGAAACTCTACGACAGCTTGTTCGAAGGCGTCAGGGGCGTCACGGTTGTGAATGAGCCGTCCTGGTCAACGAGCGTCTACCACCTGTACGTGATCAAGGTGGCGGACCGCGACACGGTGCAGAAAAAACTCGGCGACAAGGGGGTGGCCACGGCCCTGCATTATCCCATCCCCCTCCACCTTCAGGAAGCGTACAAGGGATTGGGATACAAAAAAGGCGATTTCCCCGTGTCCGAAAAACAGGCGGAAGAAATCCTCTCCCTGCCGATGTTTCCGGAACTGACGGAAGAGCAGATCCGCTACGTGGCCGATTCAGTCAAGGAGTGTGTCGCGTAAGACCGCGGGCCGAGGCGAAATATCCGAACCGATCCAATTCCTACGAGGAAAAGTATCACACGTGAATCCGCAATCTGAAAAATATCCGCTCGTCTCCATCGTCATCCCCATGTTCAACGAAGCGGACGCGATACGGCGGTGTCTCGAGTCCCTGTTCCTGCAGGATTACCCCCAGGACAGGCTGGACATCGTGGTCGCGGACGGATGCTCGACGGACGGATCCGCGGACGTGGTCAAGTCACTTGCTTCGGGCAGGACCAACCTGCGGCTGGTTCCGAATCCCAAACAGCGCACGCCCGCGGGCCTGAACGCGGGCATTCGCGCCTCCAGGGGCGAAATCGTCATCATACTCGGCGGCCACACCCGGGTGAAGGAGGATTTCGTCCGGCTGAACGTGGAAGCCATGGCGCGCACGGGCGCGAAATGCGCGGGCGGCACCCAGATCAACGTGGGCGACACGTACCTCCAGCGGGCCATCGGCATCGCCATGGCCTCGCCGTTCGGGCTCGCGAGCGCGCCGTACCGGTTTTCGCGCAGGGAACAGTACGTCGACACCGTGGTGTACGCGGCCTACAGGCGGGAACTGTTCGACGAAGTGGGCTTTTTCGACGAGGAGCTCTTCATCTCCGAGGACGCGGAAATGAACTGGCGGATACGGAAGGCCGGTTACAAAATATTCTTCACGCCGAAAATCGTTTCCTATTATTACCCGCGGAAGACGATATCCTCGCTATTCCGCCAGCTGTTCCGGTACGGCATACTGCGCGTCAATGTCATGAAAAAACACCTGGACGCGGTCAAATGGATACACCTGGTGCCGGTCGCGTGCATTCTCCTGGCCGCGGCGCTTCTCCTTCTGGGGCAATGGAAAGCTTTGATTTTACTGCTTGGTTTTTACGTCCTGGCCGTGTTATATTATAGCTTGCGAGGCGCTCTGCGGGAGGGAATGCGTTACCTTCCCGTCCTCCCCCTGTTGCTGGCAACCATCCACCTCGGCTGGGGGGCGGGATTCGTCGTGGGGCTATTCAAGAGCCAGGAACCATGTCCAAAACCGCAAAAACCCTCATCCTGCTCCTGACCGATTTTATTTCCATCCAAATCGCCTTCATCCTTTGGTGCCGCGTCCGCAGTTCCATGGGCTTTTTCGCGGCCTATGATTTCAAGACCGGCGCGCCCACGGGCCTGATCATCTATTCCTTCTGGCTTCTGCTGTTCCTGTTCTTCGGCCTGTACCAGGCCTGGCACACCCGTTCGCGCACGGACGAGTTCATCGACATTCTCAAGGTCGTGTCCGTCGGCGTGTTTCTCATCTTCCTGGTCACCTTTGATCTTGAGCGGGATCTCGAGAGGCCGTTTTCGATCAGCCGCGTGACCGTGCTCCTGTACTGGCTGTTGATGGTCGCGCTGACCGGATCCGGGCGGGCCCTGCTCCGCACCGCGCTTCGGAAAATGCTCGAACACGGGTACGGCCGCCAGAGGACCGTGATCGTGGGATGGGGCAGGAAGGCGTGGGAACTCTTCAACCAGACCGAGGCCGCGCCGGCCCTGGGTTATTCCATCGTCGGTTTCGTCCATCCCGGCGAAAAAACCCCGAAAGGCGCCTACCGGGGCGTTCCCCTGCTGGGCCCCCTGGACCGGCTCCACGAGGTCGTGCGGCGGAGGAACATACACGAAGTTCTGGTCGCCATACCGCGGCGATCGGAGCGCGTGCTCGAACAGGTGATTTCCGAATGCAACGGCCTGCCGGTCGGCATGAAAATCGTGCCGGATCTGTACGACGTGATTGTCGGCCGGGTGCGCACCAACCAGATCTACGGGTTCCCGCTCATCGAGATCCTGCCCCACCTGATCTCGCCCTGGGAGCGGCGGGTCAAGCGCCTGCTCGACTTCGGATTCAGCCTGCTGGCCCTGACCGCCGCGCTTCCGGTCTGCCTTCTGGTCGCGATCGCGATCAAGATCGATTCGAAGGGACCCGTGATCTACAGCCAGGAGCGGGTGGGACGGAACGGCCGGCATTTCCGCGTCTATAAGTTCCGCTCCATGGTCCGGGACGCGGAAAAGCACAGCGGCCCGGTCTGGGCGAAGAAGAACGATCCGCGCGTGACCGCGGTCGGCCGTGTTCTCCGCAAGCTCAGGCTCGACGAGATCCCCCAGCTGTGGAACGTGCTCAAGGGCGACATGTCCATCGTCGGGCCCAGGCCGGAGCGGCCGTATTTCGTCGAGAAGCTGAAAAAGATCTATCCGCTGTACAGCCGCAGGCTCCTGGTCCGGCCGGGCCTCACCGGATGGGCGCAGGTCAAGGGCCGTTACGACGAGACCATCGAGGACGTCAAAAACAAGCTGGAATACGATCTATACTACCTTGAAAACATGTCTCTCCGCATGGACCTGAAGATCGTCCTCTCCACCGTGGCGATCGTCCTCGGGGGCAAGGGACATTGACGGGCGGCCGTCCCCCGAAGGACGCGGCGCGGAAACGACAGGACAGAGGAGAAACCGGAACATGCTCGATCTTCAATTCATACGCGAAAACATCGAAACCGTGCGGAACGCCTGCAGGGACAAGCGCGCGCCCGTCGATCTGGACGGGCTGCTCGGGATGGACCGCGAGCGGCGCGAGGCGATACAGAAAGCCGACCAGCTCAAGGCCGAGCGCAACCGCGCGTCCGAGGAAATCGCCCGGATGAAGAAGGAGAAACAGGACGCGTCCGGCCGGATCGCGGCGATGAAGGCCGTCGGGGATGAAATCAAGGGACTGGACGAACGGATCCGCGCGATCGAAGCGTCCATGCGCGAGCTTCTCATCCACATTCCCAACATCCCGCACGCGAGCTGTCCGGCCGGAGGCCCCGAGGCCAACCGCGTCGTGAAGGAATGGGGAACAATCCCGGAATTCGATTTCAAGGTCCAGCCCCACTGGGACATCGGCCCGGCGCTGGGTCTCGTGGACTTCGACCGGGGCAGCCGGCTGTCCGGCTCGAATTTCATCGCCTATTTCGGCATGGGCGCGCGGCTGGAGCGCGGGCTCATCAATTTCATGATCGACCTGCACGTGCAGAAGCACGGGTACCGCGAGGTCTGGGTGCCGTCCGTGGTCCGGCGCGAGATGATGTTCGGCACGGGCCAGCTCCCGAAACTCGAGGAGGACATGTACCACTGCGGCAAGGACGACCTCTTCCTCATCCCCACGGCCGAGGTGCCGGTCACCAACCTCCACCGCGAGGAAACTTTTGACGGCGCGAAGCTCCCGGTCCTGTACACGGCCTACACGCCCTGCTTCCGGCGGGAGGCCGGGTCCTACGGATCGGACACGCGCGGCCTGGTGCGCGTGCACCAGTTCGACAAGGTCGAGATGGTGAAATTCGTGAAACCGGAAACCTCGTACGACGAGCTGGAGAGCCTGCTCGGGAACGCGGAGGATGTGCTGCAGACCCTCGGGATCCCCTACCGGGTGCTCTGCCTCGCGACCGGCGACATGTCCTTCGCCGCGGCCAAGTGCTACGACATCGAGGCCTGGGCGCCGGGCCTCGGCCGATGGCTCGAGGTGTCGTCCTGCTCTAATTTCGAGGATTTTCAGGCGCGGCGCATGAACATCCGGTACAGGCCGGAGAAAAGCGGAAAGACGGAATACGTCCACACGCTGAACGGTTCCGGCCTGGCCCTGCCCCGCACCGTGATCGCCATACTCGAAAACTTTCAGACGGAGGAGGGGACGGTCGTCGTTCCGGAAGCACTCCGTCCATACCTGGGCGTGAGCGAGCTTAAGCCGGGGATGTGAAGCGGTTCGGCGGTTCATTCGGAATGCACCGGGCTAAGCGCTGAAATTTGCAAATTGGAGGTCGATTGCCAGAGTTCCAGTGCGAACGATCCGAAAAGACGAGATTGCTTCGCCCCGCTTCGCGGGGCTCGCAATGACATGATCGCACATTGATTGTTCTATAATTTCAGGCGTATACTCAAGATGGTTTTGTGAAAACCCCGCATCACGGGAACAGAAACCAAACGGACGGATTCCATGGAAGCCAAGCTTCTCGCCATCACACCGGACGCTGAAAAAGTCATCGAAGCCGCGGGCCGGACGGCCTATCAGTCTCTCGACCGCATCTCGGACGAACCGGTCGTGGAGGCGGAGAAGGGAAAGACCGTGCGCGTCTTCCACGGCGGTTTCGAGCACGCGGGCAAAGCCATCAGGCCCGGGGAGACGCTCCGGGCGGAGGGCGAGACCTGGACGGCGAGACGCGTGTGGCGGAATTCCGCGGACCGCTTCATCCGGATGCTGATCGCAAACGGCCACCTGTCGGTGCTCGAGCACGCCTCGGCCACGATCCGGCTGAGCGGTGTGTCGCGCAGCCTGACGCATCAGCTGGTGCGCCACCGCATGGCCTCCTTCACCCAGCAGTCCCAGCGGTACGTGAACGAGGAGACATTCGGCTTCGTCGAACCCCCGGCCGTGGCCGCGAATCCCGAGAGCCACGAGGCCTTCGTGGACTTCATGGAGCGCAGCCGCGAGGTGTACCACCGCCTGCAGGAGATGGGCGTTCGGAACGAGGACGCGCGCTTCGTGCTTCCGAACGCGGTGGAAAGCGAGATCGTGGTGACCGCCAATTTCCGCGAATGGCGGCATCTCATCGAAATGCGCGGGGAAAGCGGCGCCCAGTGGGAGATCCGCCGGGCGGCGGGCGTCATTCTCGGGATTCTCCGGGAGCGGGCCCCGTCCGTCTTCCACGACCTGGAATGGGACCCGGAAAAGGAAACGGTTGTCCGGAAATGAGAATCTCAGAACACAGGGTGACGCCGCGGCGGCCTCCGGTCCGCGGACGCCTTTTTAAAAGCGGGCCGGCATGACCTGGGAGGCCGTGATCGGGCTGGAGGTCCACGCCCAGCTGCTCACCGAGACCAAGATGTTCTGCGGATGCGGCGTCCGCTTCGGGGCGGAGCCGAACACGCAGACCTGCCCGGTGTGCCTGGGCCTGCCCGGCAGTCTTCCGGTGGCGAACCGGAAGGCCGTGGAGCTGGGCGTGCGGCTGGCGCTGGCCGTGAACGCGGAGGTCCGGGAGCGGTCCCTGTTCGCCCGAAAGCATTATTTCTACCCGGACCTGCCCAAGGGGTATCAGATCTCCCAGTACGAGGAGCCGCTGTGCGAGCACGGCGTGGTCTCCATTCCCGCGGAGGGCGGGCCGGTACGGGACGTCCGCATCCGGCGCATCCACCTCGAGGAGGACGCGGGCAAACTGGTGCACGACGAATCCTATGTGGGCGAGAACGACAGTCTCGTGGACCTCAACCGCTGCGGAACGCCTCTCGCGGAGATCGTCACGGAACCCGACCTGCGTTCCCCGAGGGAGGCGGCCCTGTTCCTGACCGCCCTTCGGCGGCTCGTGAGATGGCTCGGCGTCTGCGACGGGAACATGGAGGAAGGGAGCCTGCGGTGCGACGCCAACGTGTCGCTCCGGCCGGCCGGATCCGCGGCGCTCGGCGTGAAGACGGAAATCAAGAACATGAATTCCATACGCGGGGTCGAGCGCGCGCTGGCGTTCGAGATCGCCAGGCAGACGCGGATTCTGTCCGCGGGCGGCCGCGTCCGGCAGGAGACCCTGCTCTGGGACGAGGCCCGGGGAGAGGCCTCGGCCATGCGGGGCAAGGAGGAGGCGCACGACTACCGGTATTTCCCCGATCCGGACCTGCCGCCGCTGACCGTCCACAGGGACAGGATCGAGGCGATCCGCTCCGGTCTGCCGGAACTTCCGGAGCACCGCAAGGCCCGGTGGATGTCCGAATACGGGCTTTCGGAATACGACGCGTCCCTTCTGTCCGAAGAGCGGCCGGTCGCCGACTATTTCGAGGATCTGGCCCGCCTCACAGGCGAGCCCAAGGCGTCCGCGAACTGGGTGACAGGCGACGTGCTCCGCGTGCTCAACGAGAAACGGCTCTCCATCGACGGATTGAAAATCCGCCCCGCGGGTCTCGCGAAACTCCAGGCCCTGGTCGCGGGAGGAAAAGTCTCGCGGTCCGCGGCGAAGAAGATTTTCGAAGAGACGGCCATGAGCGGGGACGATCCGGAGGCGGTTCTGGAAAGAACCGGCCTTGCCCAGGTCTCGGACGAGGCGGCACTCTCGTCCGCGGTCCGGGAAGCCGTCGAATCCCATCCGGAACAGTTGAAACGCTTTCTGTCCGGCAACGCGAAAATGGCCGGCTTTTTCATGGGCGAGATCATGAAGATCACCCGGGGCAGGGCCAATCCGCGGATGGCCGGCGAACTGCTGAACCGACACCTGGAAGAACTGAGGGGAAAATGACATCCGAACGCGAACCGCAGGAAACAGGGGAAACCGGGAGGGAGTCACCGGTCAGACCCGGCGGAGCCGGACGTCTTCGCTTTCCGCGGTGGAGCGCCCGCCTGCTTCCCGCGCTTCTCGCGGTTCTGCTTTTCGCGGGATGTCCCTGGAAACACCGGAAAGCCGACCTGATTCTGAAGAACGGAACTTTTTTCACCGGGAATCCGATGAAGCCCGCGGTCGAGATGGTCGCCATACGCGGGAACCGGATCATCGGACTGGGCCGGACGGAGGACGCGAAACGGTACCAGTCCGATCAGACCCGGGTCATCGACCTGAGGGGCAAGTTCGGATGCGCCGGCTTCAACGACGCGCACCTGCACCTGCTGTACGGCGGACAGAGCCTCGAGGAAGTGGATCTGACGGGCGTCACGAACATCCACGATCTCCAGCGCCGCATCCTGGAAAGGGCCTGGAAGATCCCGTGGGGCTCCTGGATCATCGGCGGGGGCTGGGATCAGAATCAGTTCCCGAACGGCGAATGGCCGACGAAGCGGGCTCTGGACGACGTCGCGGCGGACTTTCCCATGGTGCTCAGGCGCGTCTGCGGGCACGCCGTGCTGGTCAACAGCAAGGTGCTCGCCATCGCGGGCATCACCGCCAAGACACCCGATCCCCCGGCCGGGGAGATCATGCGGGACCCCGTGACCGGAGAGCCGACCGGCGTGCTCAAGGAGGACGCGGTCAAGCTGGTGTCGCAGTACATGCCCGCGGCGACCGAGGAATCGATCAGCCGCTCCATCGAAAGGGCGCTCGAGGAAGCGAAGCGGTTCGGCGTCACCGGCGTCCAGGATTTCAGCGCTCCGGAGGCTTATCCGGTCTACAGGCGGCTTCTGGCAGAAGGCCGGCTGACGGCGCGGGTTTCCTGCTGGATGCCGCTGGATTCGGATCCTTCGGCCGTGCTCGAACGGAAAGCCGAAACGCGCAGCCGGATGCTCCGGGTCGGATGCGTGAAGGGCATACTGGACGGGTCCATGGGCGCCCGGACCGCCGCGCTGAACGCCCCCTATTCGGACGATTCCACGACCAGCGGCCTGACCCTGTACACGCAGGACCGGCTCAACGAGCTGGTTCTGCTCGCGGACCGGAACCGCCTGCAGGTCGCCCTGCACGCCATCGGCGACCGCGCCGCGGCCATGGCGCTGACCTCCTTCGAGCTGGCGCGGAAGATCAACGGCCAGCGCGAGAGCCGCCACCGCATCGAGCACGCCCAGGTGCTCGCGCCTTCCGATTTCGAGGCGTTTAAATCGCTCGGCATCGTCGCTTCCATGCAGCCCGCGCACTGCATCTACGACCTGCCCTGGGCGGAATCGCGGCTCGGACCGGTCCGGTCCGAGGGCGCCTACGCCTGGAAGTCCGTCCTCGACGCGGGCGGCCGCCTCGCCTTCGGTTCCGACTGGCCGGTCGTTCCGCTGAATCCCCTGATCGGGATCTACGCGGCCGTGACCCGGAGCGACACGGCGGGCCTGCCCGGCGGCGGCTGGACCCCCCGGCAGAGGCTGACGGCCGAGGAGGCCATCACCGCGTACACCCTCGGATCGGCTTACGCGGAATTCATGGAGCACGAGCTCGGATCGCTCGAGCAGGGCAAGCTGGCCGACCTGGTGGTGCTCAACCGGAACCTGCTGACCGTGCATCCCGCCGACATCCTCCGCGCGCGGGTTGTCTACACCATTGTCGACGGGAAGATCGTCTACGAGGAGGATCCGTAAGCCGACGGGATCCCGCCGCTTCAACCGTCCATTACACCGGGGAGGTAACGGATCATGCCGAATGTTTTTTTGAACGTGCCGATCCCGAAGAACGAGCCCATCCTCTCCTATGGGCCCGGCAGTCCCGAGAAGGCCGCGCTCCGCTGGCGGATCGCGGAGCTGAAATCCGCGAAAATCGACATCCCCCTCCAGATCGGGGGGAAGGAGGTCCGAACGGGAGACACGGCGCCCTGCGTCTGTCCCCACGAACACCGGTTCGATCTGGGCCGGTACCACAAGGCCGGCCCCAGGGAAACGCTTCTGGCGATCGAGGCCGGACTCAAGGTCCGGCGCGAGTGGGCGGCCACATCCTGCGAGGCGCGGGCCTCGATTTTCATCAAGGCCGCGGAAATGCTCGCGGGGCCCTGGCGGGCCACGCTCAACGGCGCCAATATGCTCAACGCCAGCAAGACCGTGCACCAGGCCGAAATCGACTCGGCCTGCGAGCTGATCGACTTTCTCCGCATCAATCCCTTCTTCATGCAGAAAATCTACCTGCAGCAGCCCAGTTCCTCGGCCGGGTGCTGGAATTACCTGGACCAGCGGCCCCTGGAGGGCTTCGTGTTCGCGGTGACGCCCTTCAATTTCGCGTCCATCGCGGGCAACCTGCCCACGGCTCCGGCCATCATGGGGAATGTGGTCGTCTGGAAGCCGGCCTCCTCGGCCGTGTACATCGCCCACCACATCATGGAACTGCTCAAGGCCGCGGGCCTGCCGGACGGCGTGATCAACTTCGTCCCCGGGCCGGGCCCGGCCGTGGGGGACACGGCCATCGCCCATCCCTCCATGGCGGGCCTGCATTTCACCGGATCGACGGACGTGTTCCGGTCGATGTGGCAGGTCATCGGCGCCAATGTGCGCTCCTACCGGCAATGGCCCCGCATCGTGGGCGAGACCGGAGGCAAGGATTTCGTGTTCGCCCACGCCTCGGCCGATCCGGATGAACTGGCCGTGGGCCTGATCCGCGGGGCGTTCGAATACCAGGGTCAGAAATGCTCGGCCGCTTCCAGGGCGTACATCCCGAAATCGCTCTGGCCCGCGGTCAAAGGGCGGCTGGAGGGCATGGTCGCGTCGATCAAGATCGGCAATCCGGAGGATTTCACCAATTTCATGGGCGCCGTGATCGACGCGGCCGCGTTCAAGAGAATCACGGGAGCGATCGAGGAGGCCAGGCGCTCGCCCGAAGTCGAAATCATCGCGGGCGGAGGGCATGACGACGCCACCGGATGGTTCATCGAGCCGACCATTCTGCTGACGACGAATCCGAAATACCGGACCATGGAGGAGGAGCTTTTCGGACCGGTGCTCACGATTTTCGTGTACCCGGACCGCGAGTATGAACAGACGCTGAAACTGTGCGACGAGACGTCGCCCTACGGTCTGACGGGCGCGATTTTTGCACGTGATCGTAAGGCCATCACCCGGGCCATGGATGCTCTTGAAAATGCCGCAGGTAACTTCTATATAAACGACAAGCCGACGGGCGCGGTGGTCGGACAACAGCCATTCGGGGGTGCCCGGGCTTCGGGAACAAACGACAAAGCGGGGAGCATGCTGAACCTGCAGCGCTGGGTCTCGCCGCGTTCGATCAAGGAAAATTTCGTCCCGCCGAAGGAGTTCCGTTATCCGTTCATGGAAGAGCCGTAGGGGGCGGCCGGCCATCCAACCCGGAACCGAACGGGACGCAAGGAGGCTGTTGTGAAACCGAACACGCGTTTTCCGGTGTCCGCTCTCCAGGCGGCCCTTCCGTTGCTCTGCCTGGCGATTCTGCACTGCACGATTCGCAAACCGGTCACGCCCTCCTGGGACGCGTTTTTCGAACTGCCGCTCATCGACAGCACGTTCACGGTCGCCAGTCTCGTCGAGGATGCGGACCGCGTGTCGGTGCGCGGGAACGAAGTGGCCGTCGACATCAATGAGACGCCCGACGCCTTCCGGGTCGGTGAATATCTGACCACCGGAATGACGTGGAACGAGAATCTTCTCAGTTTCGGCGGCGTCGGGACCACGGGCGCCCGGCAGTCCATATCCGACACGCTGATTCTCGAAGACACCATTCTCATCGAAAGCGCGGTGTTCGACAGCGGCGACGTGAACGTCGAACTCGACAACCAGACCGGATTTTTTATCGGCTTGCGCGCCGAGGTCCCCTCGCTCCGGAATCCCGACGGATCGATGGTCGTTTTCGACCGATCGGGCCTTCCGCCCGGGTTCAGCCGGCTGACGATCCCCCTCGAGAACATCTCTTTCAGGCCCGGCATCGGCGGAAGCCGCAACCTCATCCCCTACGACGGATTCATTGAACTGCAGTCCCCGGCCGGTGTCCAGGGACATTCGGTGCGGGTCAGGATCGACCTTTCCAAGGTCAAATACAAAAGCGTCACGGGCTGGCTGAACCGCACCTCGGCTTCCGTGGACGAAACCGTGGAAACGGACCTCGAGGTGTCCGACGCATTCGAGGGCGTTCAGTTCGCGTCGGCCCTTCTGAACCTGACGCTCTTCAACCCGGTCGGATTCCCCGGTTCCCTGGACGTGGTCATCACGGGCGAGAGCCGGGACGGCCGGACCGCGTCCGTGCCGGTTCGCGCCGCGGTCGCGGCATCGGCGGCCACCGAAATCGGCCCCATGGACGTGGCGCCCCTGGTGAATCTGATGCCGGAGACGCTGAGGATACGCGGCACCCTGTACATGGGCGACGGCCTGACCAAGGCCACGATCACGCGGAACGACTCCGTGTCCGCGGCCATCCGCATTCACGCGCCTCTCGTTTTTTCGCTTCCGGCCAAAACGAACGATACGGATCCGGACACCATCGAAATGGAAAAGGACGGCCGCGAGTTCGTGCGAGGAAATCTGGGGGAAGCGTTTCTGATACTGGACCTGCTCAATCATATTCCGATCGGAGCGAGCGCTTCCTTCTATTTTTCGGGGACGCGGGGCGGGGACGACCTTTATGTCCATCCGGATATCGTGAAAACCGCCGCATTGACGAAGCCCCAAACGGCTCCCGCCTCGGGCACGGCCCTGAATCCGGGCCTGGTCACATCGCCGGCGCTCAGCACCATAGCCATCGGTCTCGATTCCACGGAAGTCAAAGTATTCGATCATCCGGAAGTGTACTGGGGCATGCGGCTTGAATTCCCCGGAACCGGGGGCATGGTGCAAGTGAGAGCCGACGACTGGATACGCGTGCAATGCCGCATCCGGGCGCTGGTCACCGTTGATTTTGAGGAGGAGGAAGAGGAAGGGGAAAACGGGGAAGGAGGCGGGTCATGAAGAGGCCGTCCCTATCCCCCGTCCGGGCCTTCGCGGTTCCGGCCGTTCTGACCGCTCTTCTTTTTCATGCATCGTCCGAGGCACAGCTCACGCCGCGGGCTCTGGGCATGGGCCTCGCCTACACCGCTGCCGCTCGCGGCGTGCACGCCGCGGATTGGAACCCGGCGAACCTCGGGCTGACAGGCAACCCCCCGATCAGCGTCTCGATTTTTTCCGTTTCCGCGGGCGTCGGGAACAACAGCTTTTCAATCGACACCTACAACGAATTCGCGGCCGATCCGCACTGGGACGCGGACGAGGTGGCGGAACTCCTGGGCTGCGTGCCGGACGACGGACTGGCCGTCGACGCGCTCGCGGAGGCCCGCGTCCTGTCCTTCTCCGCCGGCCGGTTCGCGTTCTCCGTCACGGCCCTCGGCGGCGCCTCGGCCCGAATCGACCGGACGGTTCTGGAAATTCCGCTCGAGGGCACGAGGGTAGGTGAAATATACAGTTTCGACGACATGGCCGCCACGTCCCTGGCTCTGGGGAGCGGCCGGCTCTCGTACGGCGCGCCCGTGCGCGTGTCTTTCGCGGACACGTTCGCGGTGGGAGGGTCCATCCACCTCGACGCGGGCGGCGGATTCGGACGGTTGGACACCTCGCGGCTGGATCTGGAAATCGGCACATTCGGTTTCAATATTGACGGCCGTTACGCCGCGCTCGCGGCGCCCCTGGGCAGGGGATGGGGCGCGGACATCGGCGTCGCCGCCCGGACCAGGAGCGGATGGACCATCAGCGCGGGACTGATGAACCTGGTCGGATCGATGAAATGGAAGAAGGACGCGAAGCGGTATTCCGGATTTGTCAGGGGGGATTCCGTCGGCGTGCTGGATTTCGGGGATGAGGATGACGAAGAGAACGGCGTAAAAGCCGTTCAGGATTCGTCCTGGGAGGGGGACGCGAAAGCCTTCAGCCGGAAAGCCCCGGTCGAATTGCACGCGGGCGTCCTGTATGAGGAGGGTCCGGTGTCCGTGGCGGCCGACTACGTGCAGGGTTTTGGGGACCTGGGCTGGGTGACGACGCGGCCGCGCGTCGCGGTCGGAACGGAGTGGCGCAGGATCCGGTGGCTTCCGCTACGAATCGGAGTCGCCATCGGCGGCCGCATCGGCTTCGGCACGTCTTTCGGATTCGGTCTTCGGGCCGGATCCTTATCGGTGGACGTCGGCGTGATGAACCGGGGCTTCATCCTGCCGTCCTCCAGCAAGGGCGTTTTTCTGGGCATCGAGACTGGCGTCAATTTGTAGCCCGGGCTCCGGCGTTCCGGTCGCATCGGTCCGGACGCGGGACGCCGGACTTTGCAGTTCTCAAACAATAAAAGGAGGAACACAATATGGCGGCAGGGTGCTGCGGTTGCGGAGCCAAAAAGGCGGAAAAACCCAAGAAGGCGGCGAAACCCAAGAAGGCCGTGAAAAAATCCAAATAACATTAAGTGCCGGGCGCCTTGTAAGCGCCCGGCACTTTCCTTGACTCCGGCATCCTTTGCTCCCCCCAGTTTCCTATTGACATTTTATTTGGTTTTATGTAATTTTATCAGTTTTCCGTATCGGCATTGATCAATACCATACGCACCATCTTTCCGAAAAGGAGTTGTCCCATGCCCCGCGACAACAAGGCTCCCCAGGGCAATCTCGGCATTCTGGTCGGCGGAGGCCCGGCGCCCGGCCTCAACGGCGTCATTTCAGCGGTCACCATCGAGGCGCGCCGCAACAAACTCAAGGTGTACGGCATTTACGACGGGTATAAGTGGCTGGTCAAAGGCGACGAAAAAGAGCTGATGAAACACGTGAAGGAGCTCGAGATTCAGGATGTGTCCCGCATCCATTTTGACGGCGGCTCCATTCTGCGGACATCCCGGACCAACCCCGCCAAGGTCCCGGGCGGCGTCGAAAACGCGGTTCGGATGCTGAAGAAGCTCGGCATCTCCTACATGGTGACCACGGGAGGCGACGACACGGCCTACGGCGCCAGCCAGATCGCCAAGGCGGCGAAGGGCACCATCAAATTCGCGCACGTGCCGAAGACCATCGACAATGACCTGCCCCTGCCCAACAACCTCCCGACCTTCGGGTACCAGACGGCCAGGGACCTGGGCTCCGTTCTGGTCCACAACCTGATGGAGGACTCCAAGACCACGGACCGCTGGTACGTGGTGGTGGCCATGGGCCGGCACGCGGGGCACCTCGCGCTCGGCATCGCCAAGGCCGCGGGCGCGACGCTCGCCATCGTGTCCGAGGAGTTCGATCCGAAAAAGCCCATCCCCATCGACCAGGTGGCGGACATCATCGAGACGTCGATTCTCAAGCGCCGGGCGCTCGGCCGGAACCACGGCGTCGTGGTGGTGGCCGAGGGCATCGCGGAGCGGCTGGACCCGGAGGAGCTGAGGGCGCTGCAGGGCGAGTCCGTCGAACTCGATTCATACGGACACATTCAGCTGGCGGACGTGGAGCTCGGCAAGCTGATCAAGAACGTGATCGAGAAGCGGTTCGCGGAACGCGGGGAGAAAATGCGGCTGGTCGAGATCAACATCGGATACGTGCTCCGCTGCGCGTCGCCCATCCCCTACGACCAGGAATACACCCGCGACCTGGGGTACAACGCCGTCCGGTACCTGCTGAATCCCAAACACAAGAAAAACGCGATGATCACGGTCGACAACGGCAAGCTGACGCCGCTCACGTTCGAGAAAATGATCAATCCCAAGACGAAGAAAACCGAAGTCCGGTACGTGGACGTGCAGAGCGACTCGTACAAGGTGGCGCGCAGCTACATGGTCCGGCTCGACAAGCAGGACCTGCACGACGCGGAACTGGTCGAAAAGATGGCCGGCTACGTCAAGATGAACGCGAAGGAATTCGTCAAGCGGTACGGGTATCTGGCGAAATATTGAAGACGGCGCGGCGGCCGCCGTTTTCCGGCGGCGCGGAGCGATGATCCGTCCAGTCCCCCTTCACGGAGACATGAAAGCGGCATCGAGACTTGACATCCAGGGGGCTTTCCGTTTCGGGAAGCCCCTTTTTTCATGGGTCCGGCGGGCCGCCGCGGCCGGCCTCCGGGACAGCCTGGATTTCGCCTTTCCGCGGTCGTGCCTGATCTGCGGGGAGGGATTCGGGGAGGGCCGGTGGCTTTGCCCCGCCTGCTGGCGGCGGGTACTGGAATCGGCCGAGCCCGCGATGCACCGCGACGCGGAGGATTTTCCGTACCTGGCCGGGGAACAGTATTTCGACGGACTGGCCGCGTGCTGGGAATTCAATCCTGATCTGGAGCAGATCATACATCGGATCAAGTATTCCGGCATGGAAAAACTCGGCCGTCATCTCGGCGGCCTGGCCGGGAGAATTTTCCGGGAGGCGGAAATATCGGTGGCCCGGCCGGACGCCGTGGTCCCCGTGCCCCTGCATCCGGTGCGCAGGAGGGAGAGGGGGTACAACCAGAGCGAAAGAATCGCGGAAGGATTCGCCGGTATTTACGGACTCCCGGTGCGCGGAGACTTGATCGATAGGCGGCGCGCCACGAAAACGCAGACGGGCCTGACCGGTGAAGAGCGGCAGGTCAACGTCAGTGGCGCTTTCCGGGTCCGCCGGCCCGAAGCGGTGCGGGGATTGTCCCTTCTCGTCGTGGATGACGTGGTGACGACGGGCGCGACACTGAACGCCTGCGCCCGGGCGCTGAAGGAAGCGGGAGCCGGGAGCGTGACCGGATTCGCCCTTGCCCGCCCCGTTCTCAGAAAGGCGGGAGGGCCGGAATGAGGCTCGCCGGAACGGCGACCGCGGCTTGAAGGCGCGTGATTAAAAAATGCTTGCACGTGACGATCTATCTCGATACATTGAGGTTCGCAATGAACGTTCCGCGGCCGGGATCCGCCGGGTCTTCCGGACCGGACCGGCCAGCCGCATTCATCCAGAGAGGAGCATGACATGGACGCCTTGACACAGCAGTTGCTGCAGCAATTATCCCGGGGCGGATTGTCCCAGATCAGCAAACAGATCGGAGCGGACGAGAACGCCACGAAATCCGCCCTGTCCACGGCCATGCCGCTGCTGGTCGCGGCCCTGGCAAACAACGCCTCCAAACCCAAGGGCGCGCAGGCCCTCCACCAGGCTTTGTCGGCCGACCATGATGGATCCATTCTGGACAACCTGTCCGGGTTTTTGAAGGACCCCATGGCGGCCAATGGCGCGGGAATCCTCAAGCACGTGCTGGGCGCGAAGCAGGCTCCGGTGAGCAAGGGCCTTTCAAAAACGTCCGGTCTGAGCGCGGCCCAGGTTTCTCAATTGCTGGCGATCGCCGCGCCTCTGATCATGGGCATGCTGGGCAGGAAGCAGGCGCAGCAGGGTTTTGACATCTCCAGCCTCACTGAATTCCTGCTCGGCCAGAAGAAGGCGCAGCAGTCCGAACCCGACCTGTCCGGCGCCATCGGCTCCCTGCTCGGATCAGGCAAGGGCCTGGGCGGCGCCATCAGCATCCTGGGGAGCCTGCTGAAGAGAAGGTAGAATCCGGTAGATTCATCTCCCGATCGACCAAAATCCTGATAAACGGGAACCTTCTCTCCGAGGGTTCCCGTTTTATTCATTTAAAGCGTATTTTTTCTTGACTTTCACCAAAAACTTTCATAAAATAATGTTCCTGTGTCGCAGCAGGACCGGAAAAGAACGCCTCCGGTTTAAATTCCGGCGTTTTCAAGGATTTTTAAACCCTCTCAGGAGGTTTTTTTATGGCAGTCAAGATCGGTATCAACGGTTTCGGCCGTATCGGCCGCCTGGTGTTTCAAGCCCTTGCGGATCAAGGACTTCTGGGCAAGGAATATGACGTGGTGGCCGTGGTCGACATCGCCACGGACGCGGATTACTTCGCCTATCAGCTGAAATACGACTCTGTGCATGGCAAGTTCAAGCATGACGTGAAAACCGAGAAGAGCGATCCCTCCAAGGCCGAAGAAGACACGCTGATCGTCGACGGCCACAAGACCAAGTGCATCCAGGCCACCAAGACCCCGGCGGAACTTCCGTGGAAGGCTCTGGGCGTGGAAGTCGTGATTGAAGCCACCGGCCTCTTCACCGATTCCGAGAAGGCCAAGGGCCACCTGGAAGCGGGCGCGAAGAAGGTCCTGATCACGGCCCCCGGCAAGGGCGACGTGAAGACCCTGCTCATGGGCGTGAACGAGAACGAATACGATCCAGCCAAGCACAACATCGTCTCCAACGCATCTTGCACGACCAACTGCCTGGCGCCCCTGGTGCACGTTCTGCTCAAGGAAGGCATCGGCGTCGAATCCGGCCTGATGACCACCATCCATTCGTACACCGCGACCCAGAAGACCGTCGACGGTCCGTCCAAGAAGGACTGGCGCGGCGGCCGCGCGGCTGCGATCAACATCATCCCGTCCTCCACGGGCGCGGCCAAGGCGGTCGGCGAAGTGCTGCCCACGGTCAAGGGCAAGCTGACCGGCATGTCCTTCCGCGTGCCCACGCCGAACGTGTCGGTCGTGGACCTGACGTTCCGGGCCGCGAAGGACACTTCCATCGAGGAAATCGACGGCCTGCTGAAGAAGGCCAGCCAGACCTACCTCAAGGGCATTCTGGGCGTGACGGACGAGGAACTCGTGTCCACCGATTTCATCCACGACGCGCGCTCGTCGATCTACGATTCCCTGGCAACCCTGCAGAACAACCTGAAGGGCGAAAAGCGGCTCTTCAAGATCGTCTCCTGGTACGACAACGAGTGGGGTTACTCGAACCGCGTGGTCGACCTGCTCAAGTACATGTCGTCGAAGAAGTGATCATTCTCGGGACGCCCGCCGCCGCGCGCGGCGGCGGGCCGTCCGTCTTCCAGATAACCGGGGATAGGCTGAAATGAACAAAAAGACCGTCAAAGACATCGATCTGAAGGCCAAGCGCGTGCTGATGCGCGTGGACTTCAACGTGCCCATGAAGGAAGGCGCGGTGCAGGACGACACCCGCATCCAGGCCGCCTTGCCGACCATCCGGTACGTCCTGGAAAAGGGCGCGAAGAGCCTGGTCCTCATGTCGCACCTGGGCGATCCGAAAAAGGACGCCCAGAAGGCGAAGGAGAAGGCGGAGAAGGACGGCAAGCCCTTTGACGAGAAGAAGTACATCGAGGGCAAGCACAAGATGGCGCCCGTGGCCGCGCACCTCGCCAAGCTGCTCGGCCGCGAAGTGAAACTCGCGCCCGACTGCACGGGACCGGAAACAGCGGCGATGGTGAAAGCCCTGCCCGCCGGCGGCGTGCTGATGCTCGAGAACACCCGTTTCCACAAGGAGGAGACCTCCAAGGACGCGGCCGAGCGGGAGAAGATGGCCAGGGCCCTGGCGGCCTACGGCGACGTGTACGTGAACGACGCGTTCGGCACGGCCCACCGCCCGCACGCTTCCACGGAGACCGTGGCCCGGTTTCTCCCGGCCGTGGCGGGATTCCTCATGGAGAAGGAACTTGAATTCCTCGAGGACAAGATCGTCAACAGCCCGGCCAAGCCCTTCGCGGCCGTGATCGGAGGCGCCAAGGTCTCCTCGAAGATCGCCGTGCTCGAAAGCCTGCTCGGAAAGGTCGACACCCTGATCATCGGCGGCGGCATGGCTTACACGTTTCTCAAGGCCCAGGGCATCGCTGTCGGCAAGTCCCTCGTCGAGGACGACATGATCGACACCGCCAAATCCATCCTGAACAAGGCGGCGGAGAAGAAGGTCGCCCTGCTCCTCCCCGTGGATCACGTGGCGACGCAGGAGTTCTCGGCCGAAGCCGCCTCGAAAGTCGTGTCCGGACAGGCGCTGGAGGACGGGTGGATGGGCATGGACATCGGGCCCCGGAGCGTGGAAAAATTCAAGACCGCGCTGAAAGGCGCGAAGACCGTGTTCTGGAACGGGCCCATGGGCGTTTTCGAATTCCCGAAATTCGCGGAGGGCACCAACGCCATTGCCCGGACCCTGGCCGGCCTCGAAGGGGCGGTCACGGTGATCGGCGGCGGCGACTCGGTTTCGGCCGTGAAGAAGGCCGGCCTGGCGGACCGGATGTCGCACATCTCCACGGGCGGCGGAGCGTCGCTCGAACTGGTTGAAGGCAAGACGCTGCCCGGCGTGGCCGCGCTGGCCGACAGATAAGGAACCCCCGACGATGCGCATTCCCGTGGTTGCGGGCAACTGGAAAATGTACACCACGGCTTCTGAGGCCGTGTCCCTGATCCGGAATCTGAAGGGTCTCGTCCGGGACGCGTCCGGTGTCGAGATCGCCGTGTGCCCGCCTTCCGTCAACCTCATCCCGGCCGCGGAGGAGCTCAAGGGCTCGGCCATTCGGCTCGGCGGGCAGAACATGCACTGGGAGGAGGAAGGCGCGTTCACCGGCGAAGTGTCGGCGAAGATGCTGAAGGAGGCCGGCTGTCATTTCGTGATTCTCGGCCATTCGGAGCGGCGGCAGTATTTCGGCGAAACCGACGAGACCGTCAACCGCAAGGTCCGCAAGGCGCTTTCCGCCGGGCTCGCGCCGATCCTCTGCGTCGGCGAGACGCTCCAGGAGCGCGAGTCCGGCAGAACCGAAGCGGTCGTCCGGACCCAGCTCGAGGGCGGCCTGAAGGGATTCACGGCGGATGAGCTCAAGCCGCTGGTCGTCGCGTACGAGCCGGTCTGGGCCATCGGCACCGGAAAGACCGCCACACCCGAGCAGGCGCAGGAAGTCCATCGATTCATCCGCGGGTGGTTCGAGAAGGCGTTCGGACCCGCCGCGGCCGGCGGGCTCCGCATTCAGTACGGCGGCAGCGTCAAGCCGGACAACGCGAAAGTGCTCATGTCCCAGCCAGACATCGACGGCGCCCTGGTGGGCGGCGCGAGTCTGAAGGCGGACGGTTTCGCGGCCATCATCAGGGCCGCGGTTTCCTAACAAGAGGGGATTCCCTTCCATGATGGGTTTCATCATCGTCATCCACGTGATCGTCTGCGCCCTGATGATCGTGAGCATTCTGATGCAGTCCAGCAAGGGCGGCGGCATGGCGGGCGTGTTCGGCGGAGGCGGCGGCGTCGGCGGCGTGTTCGGCGGCCGGGGCGCGGCGTCTTTCCTGTCGAAAGTGACCATGTGGCTGGGCGTGATCTTCGCGCTCACCACGGTGTCCATCGCCCTGCTTTCCCTCCGGACGGCCTCGGCGCCGAAGAGCATGCTCGAAGAGGTCGTGGAGAAGGAAAAAACGGCATCGCCGGCGGGCATGCTCCCGACGGTTCCGCAGTCCGAACCGGACCAGCCGGGAAAGTAGTTCCGGGGGCCTTCCCTCGACCGGCCCCGGATTCAGAACGCCGAAGTGGTGGAATTGGCAGACACGCTATCTTGAGGGGGTAGTGTCCGAGAGGACGTGTGGGTTCGACTCCCACCTTCGGCACCCTTGTTTTTCAGCAGACCGGACCGGAATTCCAGCCTGCATCCTCACCCATCGTCCCCCGATGGGTTTTTCATTTCAGCATGGGAAGGGTTTCCGCATGCGGATGAACGCGTTTCAATCCCTGATTCTCATTCTTCTTTTATTTCCGGCCGTTCTGGCCGGCCAGAGCCGCTGCCTCGTCATCGTCGAGGAGGTGAAGACGCCTCCGATGTTCGGTTTTCCCGCGAAGACGCGCAAGGCGACAACCTGGCTCAGGAACGGCGATCTGCGGCGGGACGAGGGAGAGCGGAGCCGCACCCTGCTGGCCCTGTCGTCGGGCGAAGCGTGGCTCCTGAATCACAGGGACAGCACGGTTGTCCCGCTTTCGGAGGCCACGCTCCAGGGTCTCTCGATGTTCGGCGTCGGCCTTTTCGGACTCCCGGTCGACGCGGTCACCGGCAAGCCGTCCGTGCCCCGGAATCTGTTCAGGAAAACCGGCCGCGTCCGGACCATCGGAGGCCGTCCGGCCGAGGAAGTCGAAGTCCGGATCCCGGCCGGGCCGGGATCCGCGGATCCGCCGCAGGCCCCGATTCTGTGGATCGGGACGGACGGCGCGCCCCGCATGGCCGAGTATCTGGCCGTCCTCAGGCGCATGCTCGGGCCGGCCGCGTCCGATTACGAACCCCTGTTCGAACAACTGCGGGGACTGAAGGGATATCCCCTCCGCATTCAGGCCTCGGTGCTCGGCCAGGAACTCACCCAGACGCTGTTGTCCGCGGATTCCGCGCTCACGGACGCTTCGGTGTTCCGCCTGCCGGACGGATACCGGCGCGGATCGGCGAAAACCGTCCCCTGACATTGCCGCGCCGCGGTCCGGTCGACGCGAGGGATGCCCGCGGCCGTGTTCCGGGACCTTTCCCCCCAATTCCCCACGGAGGAGACGCATGGAGATGAAACCCTGGTACGGTCAGATGGACCCCGAGGTGCCGCGCTCCATCGACTACCCGAAGATCAGCGCGTACGGGATGCTGGCCCAGGCCGCGGAGCGGAATCCGAACGGCGTCGCCACCCTGTTCTTCGGCGCGAAAATCCGGTATGCCGAACTTCTGCGCAGGGTGGACCGTTTCGCGGACGGTCTGGCGGAACTGGGCGTCCGCAAAGGCGACCGGGTCGCGATCATCCTGCCCAACATCCCCGCCTACCCGATCGCCCATTTCGCGGTGCTCAGGCTCGGCGCGATTCTCGTGCCGACCAACCCGCTGTACGTGGAGCGCGAACTCGCGCATCAGCTCACTGATTCCGGCGCGGAAACCGCGGTGGTCTTCGACAAACTGCTCCCGAAGCTCGAGGCCGTCCGGGGCCAGACGCCCGTGAAGCGCGTGATCGTCGCCGGCATCCGGGAATTCCTCCCGCCCGTCCTGGGGCTGCTGTTCGGCCTGAAGGACAAGTCCGGCCTGCGCCTTGACGGATCGAAGGGCCAGGTTTCCTTCAGGGCGATGCTCGGGAAAAACGCGCCGGCCGCTCCGCCCGTCAGCGTGACGCCGGAGGACACCGCCATCCTGCTCTACACGGGGGGAACCACGGGCGTGTCGAAGGGGGCCGTCCTGACCCACCGGAACATTCTCGTGAACGCGTATCAGACGAGGCACTGGCTGTGGCAGCTTGAAGACACCCGGGAAACGCTCCTCTGCGTGCTGCCGTTCTTCCACAGCTACGGCATGACCACGGGCCTGCACCTGTCCGTCGTGCTGTCGTCCACCATGCTGCTCCTTCCGCGGTTCGACCTGAACGACGTGGTGAAACGCATCGGCAAACACAGGCCCACGGTGTTCTGCGGCGTGCCGTCCATGTACAACGCCGTGAACAACCATCCCAAGGCCACGCCGAAAACCGTGGGCTCCATCCGGCTGTGCGTCAGCGGGGGATCGGGTCTTCCCATGGAGGTGCAGAAGGCGTTTGAGACCCTCACCGGCGCGTCCCTGGTGGAGGGCTTCGGCCTTTCGGAGGCCTCGCCCGTCACCCACGTCAATCCCATCGCCGGCAAACGGAAAATCGGAACCATCGGGCTCCCGGTGTCGGACACCGATTCCATGATCGTGGATCCTGAAACGCGGAAGCCGCTCGCGCCGGGGCAGCAGGGGGAACTCGCGGTCAAGGGACCGCAGGTGATGAAGGGGTACTGGAACATGGCGGATGAAACCGCCGCGGTCCTTCAGGACGGATGGCTCTACACCGGCGACATCGCGGTGATGGACGAGGAGGGTTTCTTCCGCATTGTGGACCGCAAGAAAGACCTCATCATCAGCGCGGGCATGAACATCTACCCGCGAGAGGTCGAGGAGGTGCTGTACCAGCACCCGAAGGTGTCCGAAGCGGCGGTCGTGGGAATCCCCAGCGCGGTCCGCGACGAGGTCGTCAAGGCCTTCATCGTGGCAAAACCCGGCCAGACCCTGACCCGGGGGGAACTGCTCCAGTTCTGCAGGGACAAGCTGGCGAAGTTCAAGGTGCCGAAGGAAATCGAGCTGAGGGACAGCCTGCCCAAAAGCGCGGCCGGCAAGATTCTGAAGCGGGTGCTGCGGGACGAGGAGCTGAACAAGCGTCCGACGAAGGAGAGGAAGCCGGAAGAATAGGGCCGCCCGATCCGCCGGGGTTCAGAGCGGCCGGTTCGCGGCCCCCACCGCGGCCGCGGAGAAGCAGTTCAGGCCGGCGATGGCGGCGAAGGTCCCTGTTACACCGAGCAGAGGGATGGCCAGAGAAGCGCAGGCCAGGGCGCCGGCGATGGATCCCGAAAGATCGACCGCGTAAAGCGCTGCGGCCGGATTTCTCAGGCTGAGGAGAGGGAGGTTTTCGGGCCGGCTGGCCAGGCCGAAGACCCGGCCGCACGCGAAACCCGCGGCCGCGTTCACAAGCGCGAAGGCCGGCAGGCCGATTCCCGGATTCGAAACAGCAGCCATGGCCGGTACCGCGAATGCGGATGCGCCGGAGATTGCGGCTGCCAGGAGCAGGGCTGAGTGGAGCCCCGGTTTTTTTACCTTCGGAGTGTCTCCGATCGCATTTTTAAAAGCCGACCCCGAGCCCACTCCTAGGCCGGCCATGAATCCGGCCACGATCAGGGCCATGTCGCGGGCCAGAACGCCGAACAGGGTCTGATAGGCGAACAGGGCGGTCAGTTCCAGCGAGAGTCCGGAGCAGCCGGACGTCCACACGGCGAGATAAAGGGCGGGTCCTCTCCATTTTTTGACTCCGAACAGAAGGACGACCGCGGCCGCGAAGATCAGGCTTGCGGCCAGCGCGGATCCGCCCGGAATGCCGGACAGACCTTTGAGGCCGCCCGTCAAAGCCGGGGCGTACCGGCCGGTCCAGAGCATGAGACTCCGCCAGAAGGCCAGCGGGCGGAAATCCCTGTTCCATTTTTCAGGCGGGGTTTCATGGATCCGGCTCTCCAGGAACGCGCGCCTGCTCTCGGACCACTGGGCGTCCATGAAATAGGGCCTGATGTAGCGCAGACCTGAGTCGAGCCCGCGTTCGCGGATGCGGGCTCCCAGAACGGATGGATCCCCTGCCGGATAACCGGTGTCCAAAGACGCGATGAACCGGCACCGGTCGCCCGGAAGCGTCACGACTTCCGGGAAAGCCGCGGACAGGCCCGATTTCGCGGCGCTGAGCATGTCCGACAGCTCGTCGCCGATCCGGTTCTCCGAGGAGGGGAGGGAAAAAGAAAACACGCCGCCCGGGTTCAGCCGGCCCGCGGCCAGGCGGAAGAATTCAACCGAATAGAATCGGTTCAGCTGGACCGTGGCGGGCTCGGGCAGGTTCACGAGAATGGCGTCGAAGCGCAGATCCGTCCGTCGCAGAAAACGGCGGCCGTCGTCCACGCGAAAGGTCACCGCCGGGTCAGTGAAAACAGAACGGGCCTTGTCCGGCAGAAAAGAACGCGCCGCTTCGAGCACGGCCGGGTCCAGCTCAATCGCGTGCACGTGCCGGACCGACGGATGCTTGAGACATTCCTGTATGGACCCGCCGGGTCCGCCTCCAATGACGAGCACGGAACGCGGGGCCGGGTGCTGGAGCAAAGCGGGATGCGCGGACTCCTCGGCCGTCCACTCGTCCGGCACCGAGAACAGGGGGACCCCGTTTTCGTAGAACGTGATCTGCGATTCGATTCGAGCCGTCGACACGATGCCGTAGGCCGTGGATCTCGATTCCAGGAGCGTTCCGACCTTCCACAGGGACCGGTCCAGAGAACGCTGAACGCGGTTCGCGGGAAAAACCAGAAGGAGGGCGGCGGCAATCGTGAGCGCCGGTATCCACGCGGACCGGCGGAAAGAGGCCTGACGGATTCCGCCGGCATCGAGGAAGAACGAGGAGAATCCGGCCGTCAGCGCCGCCAGAACCAGGGCGGACGTGAACAGGGGAAGGATCCGGAACAGGATCAGCGAGCAGGCCGCGCCGGCCATGGCGGCGCCGGCGGACTCGAACGCGTACAGGGCCGGGGCCGGGACAGGTGGGTTTCCCCCGGTTTGCTGTCCCTTTTCGCAGAGCCTGGCGTAGACGAACCCCGATAAAAGACCGAAAGGCGCGAAAGCCGGGATTCCCGCGAGCAGAACAGGCAACAGACCCGGGGTCTCCCCGGGCGTCCGGCCGGGCAGAAGCGGAAGAACGCGTATGGCCAGGTCGGTGAGGGGGATCAGGGCCGCGAGAACGATGAAAAGCGGCCGGAGGAGATTCGGTGCGGCGGCGTCCGTCCGGCGCGCCAGGATTTGACGCGGAAGAACAGCGCCGGCAGCGGTCCAGAACAGCCACACCGCGAACAGGCCGCCGAGCGTGAGTTCGTTTCCGTGAAACACGGCCACGCTTTCGCGGAAGAACAGCATCTGGGCCGCCAGCGCGGCGAAACCCAGAACGGCCGCCGCGCCCATCCGGCGGCCGGTCGATATCCGATCACGCATGATGGGGGCAACATACCCAAACCGGGCCGGAAAATCAAGCGGATTCCGGACCGCCGAAAGGACGCGGACGCATGCTGAGCGTGTACAACACCCTGACCCGCAGGCAGGAGCCTTTTCAGCCGATCCACCCGCCCTTCGTGGGCATGTACGTGTGCGGCCCGACCGTGTACGACGAACCCCACCTGGGACACGGCAAGAGCTACGTCTCCTTCGACGTGGTGGTCCGGTATCTGCGGGCGTCCGGGTACAAGGTCCGTTACGTGCAGAACATCACGGACGTCGGCCACCTGCTGGGGGACGGACAGGACGGCGAGGACCGCATCCTGAAAAGGGCCCGGCTCGAACGGCTGGAACCCGTTGAAGTGGCGCAGAAATACGAGCGGCATTTCTTCCGCGACATGGACCGGCTGAACTGTCTCAGGCCCGACATCTCGTGCAGGGCCACGGGCCACATTCCGGAGATGCAGGAACTGGTCCAGTCCCTGCTGGAGAAAGGGGTGGCGTACGAGGCCGAAGGGAACGTCTATTTCGACGTCGAGAAATTCACCGGATACGGAAAGCTGTCTGGCAAGAAGCTGGAGGACCTGAAGGAAGGCGTCCGGGTCGAGGTGGCGGAAGGCAAGCGCCACCCCTTTGATTTTGCGCTCTGGAAGAAAGCGGACCCCTCGCATCTCATGCAGTGGAACTCGCCCTGGGGCAAAGGCTTCCCCGGATGGCACCTGGAATGCTCGGCCATGTCCATGAAATACCTCGGCGAACACTTCGACATTCATGGAGGCGGGCTGGACAACCAGTTCCCCCACCACGAGTGCGAAATCGCGCAGAGCGAGGCCTCGACCGGAAAGCCGTTCGCCAAAGTGTGGCTGCACAACAACATGGTGACGGTGAACGGCCAGAAGATGAGCAAGTCGCTCGGGAATTTCACCACTTTGGACGCGCTGTTCGCCAAGTACGACCCCATGACGATCCGTTTCTTCATTTTACAGGGCCATTACCGGTCGCCGCAGGACTTCAGCCCGGACGCCTTGGACGCGGCGAAAAAGGGATTCGGCAGAATGAACCGGACCGTCCAGGCTCTGCGGCAGGCCGTGCCGGCCGCGTGGGAAGGCGATTCCGTCCCTGAAGTCAAGGGTGAACCCTGGGCCGGCCTGCGGACCAAATTCTTCGAGTCCATGGACAATGACTTCGGCACGGCAGGCGGCATCTCCGTACTGTTCGACCTGGCGAAGGAGGCGAACGACAGGCTGGCCGCGTCCGCGGCTTCCAGCCCGGATGATCTATTGCAGGCAGGCCGGCTGTTCCGCCTGCTCGGTGAGGACATCCTCGGTTTTACTTTCGGAGGGGACGGCGACTCGTCCGGAGCCGGGTCGGAGAAAGCGGCGCTCGACCTGATTGTCGAGCTGAGGAACAAGGTGAGGGGGGAGAAGCTGTGGCCCCTGTCCGACGCGATCCGCGACGGCCTGGCGAAGATCGGCATCGCCATCGAGGACGGCAAGGACGGGTCGAAGTGGGTGAGGAGGTAGGGCATTTTTCCCCGATGAAACCCTGAAGGGTGAATTCCATGCTCTCGGCTCTGCCCGCACAGGATTTCAGGCTTTAGCCTTTCATATTTTTATGGAATAGGGAGCGACATGAAACCCGGCCAGATCATCATCTTCCTCTCCCTCGTCCTGGTCCTGTATTCCGCTATCAATCTCTTCATCTTCCTTCGGTTGCGGCAGGCGATGTCCGGACTCGGCGGACTGAAACCCGTTCTGATCACGGCCTGGCTGGTCTGGGCGCTCGCCTATCCGCTGGGACGGATTCTGGAGGGTTTTTCCCACAACGGGTTCTCCAAAATATTGATAGTGACCGGTTCCGTGTACCTGGCGGTCATGGCCTCGCTGTTTCTCCTTTTCCTGGTGTCGGATCTGATCCAACTCATCCTCAAGCTGATACCGGCGGCCTCGGTCCGATCGGCCGCGTCCTCCGTGAAATGGCCCGTGGTTTCAGGCATCGTCGTCACGGCCGTCGTCCTGACGTCCACTCTGGCGGGAATGTGGAACGCGGCTTTCATCCGCGTCCGAAAGCTGGATCTGGAGGTCCCGAAAGCGGTGGCAGGCGTGCGGGAGCTCCGGATTGCCGCCCTGTCCGATACCCATTTCGGCACTGTGCTGGGACGCAGGCACATGGAAAAAGTCGCGTCCCGCATACGCGAAATCGACCCGGACATCATCCTGTTCTGCGGGGACATTTTCGATGAGGACCTGACCGAGGCGGCTGAGCAGAATGTGGCGGCAGCCATCCGCGCCTTGCCCGCGAGGCGCGGAAAGTTCGCGGTTCTCGGCAATCACGAGCATTTCCACAACCCGCGCAAGGCGGTTGAATACATCCGTTCCGCGGGCGTGGTCGTTCTGGAGGACAGCATCGCGACTGTCGCGGACTGCATCCGCATCATCGGCCGGAAAGACAGGCAGGCGGGAATCCGAATGACCGTTGCGGACCTCGTCCAAACCCTGAAGCCGGAGGATGTCCGCATCCTTCTCGACCATCAGCCCTTCCACCTGGAGGAGGCGGAGAAGAACGGGATCGACCTCCAGTTTTCCGGCCACACGCATTACGGCCAGCTGTTCCCGTTCAATTATATCACGGACCGGGTCTATGAGCTGAGCTACGGATATCTCAGAAAAGGGAACACGCATGTCGTGGTGTCCTGCGGCGTGGGCACCTGGGGTCCGCCGGTCCGCACGGCCGGACGAACGGAGGTGGTGGGGATTCGGGTGCGGTTCACGGGTTGATTGAACGTGCCGGGCACTTCGGAAGTGCACGGCACGTATTGGGAATGAAGAAACCTCCCGCAGGCTGGTTCAAACCTGCTGGAGGCAGGTTGGGTGTGCCGAGTGCATTTTTTTTAACAGGAGACGGAGGAATGCGTTTTTCAAGGATGATCGGGTCAACAGCTTTGTGCCTCTCTATCACAGGATCCGTTTTATTCTCACAGGTCAGGATCGAGGGGATCGTGACGGACAACGGGGCCGAGTATCTCGGAAGCGGGGCGGAACCCGCGGCCGGAGTCCTGGTCGAGGTGACGGACGAGGCCGATCCCGGCCGGAGATTCAGCGGCGTGACGGACAACCTGGGACGATATTCAATCGCGATTCCAGGGACCGGCATTGGGGAGAACGGTTCCGGAGCGCCCGGGGCGTTCGGATTGTCACAGAATTTTCCCAATCCCTTCAATCCCTCGACAGTCATTGCCTATCAGCTGTCCCGGCCGGCCGACATCCGCATTGACGTCCATGACCTGCTGGGACGGAGAGTGAAAACCCTGCTCAGCGGGTTCCGGAGCGAAACCGAGGGTCAGGTCGTCTGGAACGCGACGGACGCGTCCGGCCGATGCGTTCCCGCGGGGGTCTACATCTACTCTCTGACGGCGGAAGGAAAGAGCGTCAGCCGTAAAATGCTGCTCATTGACGGAGGCATGAGTCCGTCCGGAACCGGACTCTCGAAGCGGAGCGCGTCCATCCGCATGCCGGCCCGCGCGATGTCGGACCGATATCGCGTCTGTTTCAGCGGCATGAACATTGAAACTCTCGAGCAGGCGGGCATCACGATCTCCGGCCCGACGGTTCTGGACGTCACCGTGCGCCGGACGGTCACGGATATTGACGGCAACGTGTACCGCACGGTCAGGATAGGCAATCAGTGGTGGACGGCGGAGAACCTGCGAACAGTCCATTATCGGAACGGGGAACCGATCCCCAATGTAACCGATAATTCAGCATGGTCATCGCTGACCACGGGCGCGTATTGCGATTATGAAAACAATTCAGACAACGTTTCCACATACGGGCGCCTGTACAACTGGTTTGCGGTCATGGACAGCCGAAATCTCGCCCCTGAAGGATGGCACGTGCCGACGGACGCGGAATGGCAGGCGCTGATCAATACTCTCGGCGGGTCTTCGGTTGCGGGCGGAAAGATGAAGGAAGAGGGGACGACGCATTGGAGCTTTTCATCCGAGACGGTGAAGAATGAAAGCGGTTTCACCGCGCTCCCGGCCGGTGGCCGATTTTTCGGCGGGTCGTTGAATATGGGGACCGACGCCTTTTTCTGGTCCTCTTCCGAGCGGGATGCCGGCAATGCCTGGCGCGTGAACCTGAACTACCTTCATCTGGAGACAAGCCGGAAAGATTACTTCAAGGAGGCCGGTTTTTCAGTGCGTCTGGTCAGGGATTAAACCGTTTGGTTTTTTGGTTGGAGGCGTTGAAGACCTTCACCACGTACCCGTGGAGCGGAAGCCGGGAGCCATTAATAAAACCGCCCAGAGCCGAGATCGCTTCGGTCGTCCTGCTGTGCAGGACTCCTCGCGATGACGCCTTTTTGTGAGCTGTTTTCAAGGAACCTCCCGCAGGTTGGTACAAACCCGCGGGAGTTGGGTTAGGCGTGCCGGGCACTTTGAGCTTACCCCGAAAATGTAGACACAACGAAAAGTATGCCCCTCAGGGGGAAACAGCTGTTTCGAATTCAACAGGCGACATATCTCTTGCTGTTGAATGCATGCGTGAACGATTATAGAAAACTTC
>JAUCQC010000080.1 GCA_030372965.1 bacterium | reverse complement strand
TTCGGAACTCGTCGGCAGCGTCAGATGTGTATAAGAGACAGGAAATATGCAAGTTGAAAAATGCTATTTTGGCAGAATTTTCTGCGACAGTATTTTTTCAATTTTTGCTTGTTTTTCATGTTTATTATTCATATCTTGCTATATCGGTTTAGCAAATAATCAAATTTTATATAATAATCTATTGATTTTAAATCAAATATGATCAATCAAAACCGTTTTAAAGAAAAAGTGACCATCGATGACGTCGCGCGTCTGGCCGGAGTGTCGAAATCGACGGTTTCATTTGTTTTGAACAACCGTCCGAGCATTTCCGCGAGCACGCGCGACCGGGTTCGGGAAGTCATCCGGAAACTGAATTACCAGCCGAATCAGATCGCCCGTTCGCTCTCTTCGCGCCAGACGCGGAGCATCGGGCTGGTGGTGAAACAGATCGACAATCCGTATTTCACCAAGATCATGCGCGGCGTATTCGAATATTTCTCCGGATGCGGATACACGGTGCTTCTCGGCAGTTCGGAGCTTCAGCCGGACCGCGAGAAGAGCAGCATCGAAGCCCTTCTCCGCCAGCGCGTCGACGGCTTGATCCTGTCTCCGCTCCAGGGTCCGGACGCGGATATGTCCCATCTCTCCCTGATCTTGCAGAACCAGGTGCCCCTCGTTCTGCTCGAGAAAGTGGCCAATGTCGCGGCCAATGTCGTCGATATCCGCAACGAGGGCGCGGCCTTCGAGGCGGTTTCCTATCTGATCGGTCTCGGACACCGACGGATCGCCTATTATTCCGGACCGGACTATTCCATGCACAACCGGGAGCGCCTGACCGGATACCGGAGGGCCATGATGGAACACGGGCTTCCGTTCCCCGCGTCCGGCGTCCGGCAGGCCGGCGTCTATCTCGAAGACGGGTACGCCGCGGCGAAGACGCAGTTTTCCATGGCCGGAGAGCGGCCCACCGCGGTTTTCTGTTTCAACGATCTGGTGGCCATCGGCGTCATGAACGCGCTGATGGAACTGGGCATCCGCATCCCGGAGGACGTGTCGGTCATCGGGTTCGATGACATCGAATTCTGCGGGTCCGTCCGCGTTCCGCTGTCCTCGATCCGGGTGCCCGCCTATGAAATGGGCAAGGCGGCCGCGGACCTGCTGATGCAGCAGATCGGCAAGACCGATTTCGTGCTCCGTCAGACAGTGGAGCTGGAGGCGACCCTGATGCCCCGGGCGTCCTGCGCGAGGGCGGACGGGCGGCCGGCGGGAGGAAGCCAGAAGAAAAAGCATACGGGCCCGGCAGGACCCCGAACGGCAGGAGGCATGACATGAATGTGCAGGAGCGGTTCGGATTGAAGGGAAGATCCGCAGTGGTCATCGGCGGCGGCGGCGTTCTGGGGAGCACCATGGCCGAGGGCCTCGCCGGCGCCGGAGCCGATGTGGCGATCGTGGATCTGGACAAGGGGAAAGCCGAGGCCGCAGCCGCCCGGGTTGAGCAATCGGGCGTCCGGGGTCTGGCCGTGGCTGCGGACGCTTCTTCCAGAACGGAACTGGAACGGGCGGATTCGGAAGTCGCGGCCGCGTTCGGCGGAGCCGATATCCTGATCAACGCGCCGGGCGTGAATTCCGCCACGCCTTTCTTCGAGATCGCGGAGTCCGAATGGGACCGCATTCTCAACGTCAACCTGAAATCCATGATGTTCGCGTGCCAGATATTCGGCCGCCGCATGATCGACAGGAAGAGGGGCGGAAGCATCATCAACATCTCCTCGGCGTCGTCCGGACCGCCCCTGTCCAAGGTCTTCACCTACAGCATCTCGAAGGCCGGCGTCAACAGCCTCACCCAGTTTCTGGCCCGCGAATGGGCCGCGCATGGCGTCCGGGTGAACGCGCTTCTGCCGGGGTTCTTCCCCGCGGAACAGAACCGCAAACTGCTCACGCCCGAGCGGACGGCATCGATCCTCAACCACACGCCGATGGGACGCTTCGGAGACGCGGAGGAACTTACGGGCGCCGTGGTCTGGCTCGCCTCGGAAAAGGCTTCCTCCTTCGTCACGGGCGCGCTGATCCGGGTGGACGGCGGGTTTTCGGCGATGACGATCTGAAGATCCAGTTCATAGTTCAAGGTTCAAAGTTCAAAGAGAACAGCAACTCCAATCAACATTCTCTTTTCTTTGAACTTTGAACCTTGAACCTTGAACTCAGAGATATGCTGCGGAACAAAGTCGTGTATACTTGATAAGGGACTCAAATGAGCAAAAAAGACATCGGCATCGTCGGCCTGGGCGTCATGGGCGAGAACCTGGCCCTCAATTTCTCGAACCACGGCTATTCGGTGGCCGGAACGGACCTGGACGCCGGCAAGCGGAAACGCTTCGCGGAACGCACTTCCGGGAAGAACGCGGCCGTGCATCCGGACCTCGCGTCCTTCTGCGGCGACCTGTCCGGCCCGAAGAAAATTCTGATGATGGTTCCGGCGGGAAAGGCCGTGGACCAGCTGATCGACCAGCTGAAACCGCTCCTGAAACCGGGCGATGTGCTGATCGACGGCGGGAATTCCCTGTTCCTCGACACGGAGCGGCGGATCCGCTCCCTGGAAGGCACGGGGATACTCTACATCGGCACCGGGGTCAGCGGCGGGGAGGAAGGCGCGCTCAAGGGGCCCTCGATCATGCCGGGGGGCAATCCGGACGCCTGGCCGGTCGTCAAGCCCCTTTTTCAGTCCATTGCGGCTAAAACCCCGGACGGCACGCCCTGCTGTGAATGGATCGGCTCAGGGGGTGCGGGTCATTTCGTGAAGATGGTGCACAACGGCATCGAGTACGGCGACATGCAGATGATCGGCGAATCCTTCGCCCTTCTGGAAACCCTCCTCGGCATGAAGCCGGACGAAATGGCGGACGTTTTCGACGAGTGGAACCGCGGCGACCTGAACAGCTATCTCATCGAGATCACGGGCAGGATCCTGAAGAAGACGGACCCGCATACCGGGAAACCCATGGTGCACGTCATACTCGACGCGGCGGGCCAGAAGGGCACGGGCAAATGGACCAGCCAGACCGCACTGGACCTGGGCGCTCCTGCCCAGACCATCGCCGAGGCGGTGTTCGCCCGATGCCTGTCCGCCCTGAAGGAGGAGCGGGTCGCGGCGTCCGGGAAGCTTGCCGGCCCGTCCGGCCGTTTCTCCGGAGACCGCGCGGCTTTCGCCGAAAACGTGCGTGAAGCCCTGTACGCCTCGAAAATCTGCTCCTACGCGCAGGGCTTCCAGCTGCTCCGGGCCGCGGACGAAGAGTACCACTGGCGCCTGAATTTCGGCGCCATCGCACTGCTCTGGCGCGCGGGATGCATCATCCGGGCCCAGTTCCTCGACAAG
Organism: bacterium; assembly: GCA_030372965.1. Taxonomy (GTDB): domain Bacteria; phylum Zhuqueibacterota; class QNDG01; order QNDG01; family DTFT01; genus JAFGAX01. The sequence goes on along the minus strand of JAUCQC010000080.1, from coordinate 367 downwards.
ATCAAGGAGGCGTTCGACGCGGAGCCGGGCCTGAAAAACCTGCTGCTCGCGCCGTATTTCCGGTCCGTGATGGCCGGCTGCCAGGATTCCTGGCGTTCCGTGGTCAGCGAAGCCGCGAAGACCGGCGTTCCGGTGCCGACCTTCTCGAGCGCGCTCGCCTATTACGACGGCTACCGGTCCGCGGTCCTGCCCGCGAACCTGCTTCAGGCCCAGCGGGATTTCTTCGGCGCGCACACGTATGAGCGCACGGACCAGCCGCGCGGACGCTTCTTTCACACGGAGTGGACATGACGGACGTCGCCATCCGCCGCGAGACCGGGCCCCTGTCTCTTATACACATCTCCGAGCCCACGAGACAGCGCTGTGT
>JAUCQC010000079.1 GCA_030372965.1 bacterium | reverse complement strand
TGTCTCGTGGGCTCGGAGATGTGTATAAGAGACAGCGGTCATCCGGTACGGCCTGCGCACGACCGGCCGCGTCGAGCTGCGGGTGTTTGACGTGACGGGCAGGCTTGTCGCTTCGCCGATTTCCGGCCGTCGTCCGGCCGGTGAATATGAAGTGACGTTCGACGGCTCCGGTCTGCCGTCCGGCGTGTACATTATCCGCATGGACGCCGCAGGCTTCACGGCCTCCCGCAAGATGGTGCTGATGGAATGAGCGGGGGCGGCCGTGCCCGTTCCGATAACGTCAACCCCCGCCCGTCCTGAGCCCGTCGAGGGACGAGCGGGGACAGTTTCCTTCCGATTTTTCTTCCGATAGATACCCGGGTCTCGGCCGATCCGGTTTTCCCGCTGACGATCCCTCATTGCGATGATCAAGCCAAACAGGAGGGAGTATTTATGAAAAAAGGCTCACTTTTCATCGCCCTTGCCTGCACAGGCGCGCTTTTCGCCGAAACTTACACCGTCACCACCACAGCGGACACGGGGAACGGAAGCCTCCGCCAGGCCATCCTCCAGGCCAACAGTCACGCCGGTTCGGACACGATCGGTTTCGACATACCCGAAACGGGCATGATCTTCAACGGCCTCTGCTGGTTCATCGAGCCTTTCTCCAATCTGCCGGCGCTCACGGACAGCGGCACGGTCATCGACGGCGCCACCCAGACCGCGCGGCACGGAGACCTGAACGCGAACGGGCCGGAAATCTACCTGTTCGGATACCAGGGCCGGAACGGGTTTCCGGTCTCAAACGGACTTTCCATCCAGTCGTCCCGCAACGTGGTCCGGGGCCTCATCGTCTCCTGTTTCAGCGAAACCGGCATCCGGATTTTGGGTCCGCGCGCGGCGTACAACCGCATCGAGGGGAATTACATCGGAACGAACTTCTCCGGCCAGGACACGATCGAATCGGCGAATTACACGGGAATCGTGCTCCTCGACGGTGCCGCTCACAACACGATCGGCGGCGGTTCGCCGGGACAGGGGAACGTGATTTCAGGCAACAGGAGCATCGGGATCGAAATTGTATTTGCGGACAGCAACCGGGTGACCGGCAACCGCATCGGCACGGATGTGTACGGTGCCCGGTCGGTCGGAAACCGGGATGCCGGCATCCTGCTGTACATGTCCTCGGAAAACGAAGTGGGGGGGACGCTGGAGGGCGAGGGGAACCTGATCTCGGGCAACGGAGGCCACGGCGTGTGGATCGACGGCTCCGCGTCCGCGGGCAACCGCGTCGCCGGGAACCGGATCGGAACCAACGCGTCCGGAACCGCCTTCATCCCCAACTTGAACGCGGGCGTTGGCGTGCATCACGGCGCGAACCGGAACCGGATCGGACCCGGCAATGTCATCCGGGGCAATATCGGCGAGGGGGTCGTGGTTTTCCTCCCGGAGACGGTTCGGAACACCATCACGCGGAATGCGATCAACGGAAACGGGCTTGCCGGGATCGACCTGAAACAGCAGGCCAACGGAAACATCGCGGCGCCGATAATCGCGGGAACGGCCGGCGGAATTTCCGGATCCGCCCCGCCTCACGCCACGGTTGAGATATTTTCCGATCCCTCCGACGAAGGGGCCGTGTACGAGGGAACCGTGACCGCGGATGCGTCAGGCGCCTTCTCGTGGACCGGAACGCCGGCAGGACCCATGATCACGGTGACCGCCACGGACGCGTCGGGCAACACGTCCGAGTTTTCGTCGCCCGTCGCGGCGACAGGCGTCGGAGACCGTCCTTCGGATGCGCCCCGCGGATTTTACCTGTCCTCGAATTTTCCGAATCCCTTCAACGCGTCCACCGTCTTCCGCTTCGGCGTGCCGGCCGCGCGCCGGGTCCGCCTGGATGTATTGGACAATACGGGGCGGACGGTCCACGCGCTTTCGGACGGGATCCGGTCCGCCGGGGAGCACGCCGTCCGCCTCGACGCGTCCGGGATGGTTTCGGGCGTGTATGTGGTCCGCATGGAAACGGACGGATTCACGGCTTCCAGAAAAATCGCGGTGGTGAAGTGACGGACGTGGGGGGGGGGGGGGGGGGGGGGGGGGGGGGGGGGGGGGGGGGG